>NZ_JBNJMN010000003.1:0-356778 GCF_050936535.1 Nonomuraea sp. CA-218870
TGAGAACTCAACAGTGTGTTAAAAGCCAGTGCATGATGCACAACCCCGTCATTTATGACGGATTCCTTTTTGGTTGGGATTCAAATCATCTTATGGAGAGTTTGATCCTGGCTCAGGACGAACGCTGGCGGCGTGCTTAACACATGCAAGTCGAGCGGAAAGGCCCTTCGGGGTACTCGAGCGGCGAACGGGTGAGTAACACGTGAGTAACCTGCCCCTGACTCTGGGATAAGCCCGGGAAACTGGGTCTAATACCGGATACGACCTGCTCCGGCATCGGATGCGGGTGGAAAGTTTTTCGGTCGGGGATGGGCTCGCGGCCTATCAGCTTGTTGGTGGGGTAGTGGCCTACCAAGGCGACGACGGGTAGCCGGCCTGAGAGGGCGACCGGCCACACTGGGACTGAGACACGGCCCAGACTCCTACGGGAGGCAGCAGTGGGGAATATTGCGCAATGGGCGGAAGCCTGACGCAGCGACGCCGCGTGGGGGATGACGGCCTTCGGGTTGTAAACCTCTTTCAGCAGGGACGAAGTTGACGTGTACCTGCAGAAGAAGCGCCGGCTAACTACGTGCCAGCAGCCGCGGTAATACGTAGGGCGCAAGCGTTGTCCGGAATTATTGGGCGTAAAGAGCTCGTAGGTGGCTGGTCGCGTCTGCCGTGAAAGCCCGCAGCTTAACTGCGGGTCTGCGGTGGATACGGGCCGGCTAGAGGTAGGCAGGGGCAAGTGGAATTCCTGGTGTAGCGGTGAAATGCGCAGATATCAGGAGGAACACCGGTGGCGAAGGCGGCTTGCTGGGCCTTACCTGACGCTGAGGAGCGAAAGCGTGGGGAGCGAACAGGATTAGATACCCTGGTAGTCCACGCTGTAAACGTTGGGCGCTAGGTGTGGGACCCTTCCACGGGTTCCGTGCCGGAGCTAACGCATTAAGCGCCCCGCCTGGGGAGTACGGCCGCAAGGCTAAAACTCAAAGGAATTGACGGGGGCCCGCACAAGCGGCGGAGCATGTTGCTTAATTCGACGCAACGCGAAGAACCTTACCAAGGTTTGACATCACCCGGAAACGTGCAGAGATGTGCGCCTCTTCGGACTGGGTGACAGGTGGTGCATGGCTGTCGTCAGCTCGTGTCGTGAGATGTTGGGTTAAGTCCCGCAACGAGCGCAACCCTTGTTCCATGTTGCCAGCACGCTCCTTCGGGGGTGGTGGGGACTCATGGGAGACTGCCGGGGTCAACTCGGAGGAAGGTGGGGATGACGTCAAGTCATCATGCCCCTTATGTCTTGGGCTGCAAACATGCTACAATGGCCGGTACAGAGGGCTGCTAAACCGCGAGGTGGAGCGAATCCCTAAAAGCCGGTCTCAGTTCGGATTGGGGTCTGCAACTCGACCCCATGAAGTCGGAGTCGCTAGTAATCGCAGATCAGCAACGCTGCGGTGAATACGTTCCCGGGCCTTGTACACACCGCCCGTCACGTCACGAAAGTCGGCAACACCCGAAGCCCGTGGCCCAACCACCTCGTGTGGGGGGAGCGGTCGAAGGTGGGGCTGGCGATTGGGACGAAGTCGTAACAAGGTAGCCGTACCGGAAGGTGCGGCTGGATCACCTCCTTTCTAAGGAGCACTCTCACCCGTCACCACCGTACGTGTGGTGGGGTGACAGCTCACTAGTGGAGCACTGGCTACTCAACCGGTCCCGGTTGTCACCGTGCTAGTACCGCCCGCATCCTCTTCGTGAGGGGTGGGAGTGGGAGCGTGCGGGGGAGGGCCGAGACTGGTTGGACACACTGTTGGGTCCTGAGGGAACGGACTTCGGCAGGCTCGCCCCGGCATGGGGTGGGCTCGCTGGTCTGTGAGACCTCGGCACAGGACCGGAGGGCTCGTCACAGGTGTGGCGGGTGATCTGGTTGCTGTTTGTTGTTTGAGATTTGCATAGTGGACGCGAGCATCTTTGTGGCCAAGTTTTTAAGGGCACACGGTGGATGCCTTGGCATCAGGAGCCGATGAAGGACGTGGGAGGCTGCGTTAAGCCTCGGGGAGTCGCCAACCAGACGTTGATCCGGGGATGTCCGAATGGGGAAACCTAGCACCAGTCATGTGGTGTTGCCTCCGCCTGAATGTATAGGGCGGTTGGTGGTAACGCGGGGAAGTGAAACATCTCAGTACCCGTAGGAAGAGAAAACAAGAGTGATTCCGTGAGTAGTGGTGAGCGAAAGCGGAGGAGGCCAAACCGGGCGTGTGTGATAGCCGGCAGGCGTTGCATGTCCGGGGTTGTGGGACCTTCTTGAAGGAGTCTGCCGATTCGATCGAGCAGTGAGAAATCGATGGGGTAGTCGAAAGCTCTGGGAAGGGCTGCCGTAGACCGTGAGAGCCGGGTAGGCGAAACCTTGTCGACTGCTGGAGGGGATCCCAAGTAGCACGGGGCCCGAGAAATCCTGTGTGAATCTGCCAGGACCACCTGGTAAGCCTAAATACTCCCTGATGACCGATAGTGCACGAGTACCGTGAGGGAAAGGTGAAAAGTGCCCCGGTGAGGGGTCGTGAAAGAGTACCTGAAACCGTGTGCCTACAAGCCGTAGGAGCTTACAGCAGCTTGCTGTTGTGTGATGTGACTGCGTGCCTTTTGAAGAATGAGCCTGCGAGTTATGGTGTGTGGCGAGGTTAACCCGTGTGGGGGAGCCGTAGCGAAAGCGAGTCTGAAGAGGGCGTTTGAGTCGCATGCTGTAGACCCGAAGCGAAGTGATCTACGCATGGGCAGGTTGAAGCTCAGGTAAGACTGGGTGGAGGACCGAACCCACCAGGGTTGAAAACCTGGGGGATGATCTGTGTGTAGGGGTGAAAGGCCAATCAAACTTCGTGATAGCTGGTTCTCCCCGAAATGCATTTAGGTGCAGCGTTGCGTGTTTCTTGCCGGAGGTAGAGCACTGGATGGCCGATGGGCCCGACAAGGTTACTGACGTCAGCCAAACTCCGAATGCCGGTAAGTGAGAGCGTGGCAGTGAGACTGCGGGCGATAAGGTTCGTAGTCGAGAGGGAAACAGCCCAGATCACCGACTAAGGCCCCTAAGCGTGTGCTAAGTGGGAAAGGATGTGGAGTCGCAGAGACAACCAGGAGGTTGGCTTAGAAGCAGCCACCCTTGAAAGAGTGCGTAATAGCTCACTGGTCAAGTGATTCTGCGCCGACAATGTAGCGGGGCTCAAGCACACCGCCGAAGTCGTGGCACTGATGGGACGTGAGTCTTGTTGGTGGGTAGGGGAGCGTCGTGCTGCCGGTGAAGCCGCCGAGTGATCGAGTGGTGGAGGCTGTGCGAGTGAGAATGCAGGCATGAGTAGCGAATCGAGGGTGAGAAACCCTCGCGCCGGATGACCAAGGGTTCCTGGGGCAGGTTAATCCGCCCAGGGTAAGTCGGGACCTAAGGCGAGGCCGACAGGCGTAGTCGATGGACAACGGGTTGATATTCCCGTACCCGCTTCAATGCGCCCATATCGAACCCATTGATACTAAGAGTCCTTAAGTCAGCCGGCCCTTCGGGGCGGGTGTTAGGCTGAACGCTCGGCCTGAGGTGGTAGTAGGTAAGCGATGGGGTGACGCAGGAAGGTAGTCCAGCCCAGGCGATGGTTGTCCTGGGGTAAGCATGTAGGGAGTGGGGTAGGCAAATCCGCCCCGCGCATATCCTGAGATGTGATGCCGAGCCGATTGTGGCGAAGTGGATGATCCTATGCTGCCGAGAAAAGCCTCTAGTGAGTGTTGTGGCGGCCCGTACCCTAAACCGACTCAGGTGGTCAGGTAGAGAATACCAAGGCGATCGGGTGAACTGTGGTTAAGGAACTCGGCAAATTGCCCCCGTAACTTCGGGAGAAGGGGGACCTCTGCTGGTGAACATCCTTGCGGTGGGAGCTGGTGGGGGTCGCAGTGGCCAGGGGGAAGCGACTGTTTACTAAAAACACAGGTCCGTGCGAAGTCGTAAGACGATGTATACGGACTGACGCCTGCCCGGTGCCGGAACGTTAAGGGGACCGCTTAGCCGGCTTTCGAGTTGGCGAAGGTGAGAACTTAAGCGCCGGTAAACGGCGGTGGTAACTATAACCATCCTAAGGTAGCGAAATTCCTTGTCGGGTAAGTTCCGACCTGCACGAATGGCGTAACGACTTCCCCGCTGTCTCAACCGCAGACCCGGCGAAATTGCACTACGAGTAAAGATGCTCGTTTCGCGCAGCAGGACGGAAAGACCCCGGGACCTTCACTACAGCTTGACATTGGTGTTTGGAGCGTCTTGTGTAGGATAGGTGGGAGACTGGGAAGCTCGGACGCTAGTTCGGGTGGAGTCATTGGTGAAATACCACTCTGGTCGTTTTGAATGTCTAACTCTGGTCCGTGATCCGGATCGGGGACAGTGTCTGGTGGGTAGTTTAACTGGGGCGGTTGCCTCCTAAAGGGTAACGGAGGCGCCCAAAGGTTCCCTCAGCCTGGTTGGCAATCAGGTGTTGAGTGTAAGTGCACAAGGGAGCTTGACTGTGAGACTGACGGGTCGAGCAGGAGCGAAAGCTGGGACTAGTGATCCGGCATCGGCGTGTGGAAGCGGTGTCGCTCAACGGCTAAAAGGTACCCCGGGGATAACAGGCTGATCTTCCCCAAGAGTCCATATCGACGGGATGGTTTGGCACCTCGATGTCGGCTCGTCGCATCCTGGGGCTGGAGTAGGTCCCAAGGGTTGGGCTGTTCGCCCATTAAAGCGGTACGCGAGCTGGGTTTAGAACGTCGCGAGACAGTTCGGTCCCTATCCGCTGCGCGCGCAGGAGACTTGAAAGGGGCTGTCCCTAGTACGAGAGGACCGGGACGGACGAACCTCTGGTGTGCCAGTTGTATCGCCAGGTGCATGGCTGGTTGGCTACGTTCGGGAGGGATAACCGCTGAAAGCATCTAAGCGGGAAGCTTGCCTTGAGATGAGGTCTCCCACCCTGTGAGGGGGTAAGGCTCCCGGGAGATGACCGGGTTGATAGGCCGGAGGTGGAAGCGCGGTAACGTGTGGAGCTGACCGGTACTAATAGGCCGAGGACTTGACCACAAAGCTTTGTTTTTCTTGCTCGCGTCCACTAGGCAATTCTGAGACTGCAAACAGTGTTCCTGTTTGTGTGTTTCGGAGGGTTACGGCGGTTATGGCGGGAAGGAAACACCCGGTTACATTCCGAACCCGGAAGTTAAGCTTCTCTGCGCCGATGGTACTGCACTCGGGAGGGTGTGGGAGAGTAGGTCACCGCCGGACAATCTTTAGTTGGGGAGGCCCCGAGCATTGCGCTCGGGGCCTTTCCGCGTTTCCGGGGATGTTTCGACTTCAGGGTCCACGGCGCGATTCTGGCTCTCAAGGCCAGGCCGCTCGGTGATGTCCCGTACGGAGAGCGGTGTGGCCGGGCGGGGTGTGAGTAAGCGGTCGTGGTGGTCAGTAGGGTTGAGGGGTGGACTTTCGTGCGGTTGAACGCGCGATCCTGGATCGGGGCGTCGAGTGGGATTTCGAGCCGACGCTCGACAGGATCGCGGCCCTTCTGGATCTGCTCGGCTCGCCGCAGCGGGCCTACCCGGTCATACACATCGCCGGCACGAACGGCAAGACCAGCACGGCGAGGCTGATCGAGAGCCTGCTGCGTGAGCGCAACCTGCGGGTGGGTCGTTTCACCAGCCCTCACCTGGTGTCGATGCGCGAGCGGATCACGGTCGACGGCGAGCCGCTCAGCGAGGAGCGCTTCGTCCAGGTCTACGAGGAGATCGCGCCCTTCGTGGAGCTGACCGACGCGCAAGGCGAGCGGCGCATCCAGTTCTTCGAGCTGCTCACCGCCATGGCGTTCGCGGCGTTCGCCGACACGCCGGTCGACGTGGCCGTGGTGGAGACGGGGATGGGCGGGTCCTGGGACGCGACGAACGTCGCCGACGGCACCGTGGCCGTCGTCACGCCGATCTCGCTCGACCACACCGACAGGCTGGGCCCCGACATCCCGAGCATCGCGCAGGAGAAGGCCGGGATCATCAAGCCGGGCGCCACCGCCATTTTCGCGCAGCAGGAGCTGGCCGCGGCCGAGGTGCTGATGCGGCGGGCGGCCGACGTGGGCGCGGTGGTCGCGCGTGAGGGCCTGGAGTTCGGGGTGCTCGGCCGCGAGATCGCCGTCGGCGGGCAGCTGGTCACGTTCCGCGGGCTCAAGGGCGTGTACGACGACGTCTACCTCCCGCTCCACGGCGCCTATCAGGCCGGTAACGCCGCCTGCGCGCTGGCCGCGGTCGAGGCGCTGACCGGCGGTGACGACCCGCTCGACGTGGAGCTGGTGCGTGCGGCGTTCGCGCAGGCGTCCTCGCCCGGGAGGATGGAGGTGGTGCGGCGCAACCCGACGGTGGTGCTGGACGCCGCGCACAACCCGGGCGGCATGGAGGCCACGCTCGACGCGATCCACGAGGCGTTCGACTTCCCCAAGCTCGTCGGCGTCGTGGCGGTCATGGCGGACAAGGACGTCGAAGGGCTGCTCGACCTTTTGGAGCCCGTGCTCGACGAGGTCGTCGTCACCCGTAACTCCTCGCCGCGTTCGCTCCCGGCCGCCGAGCTGGGGGCGCTGGCGGAGTCCGTCTTCGGCGAAGGGCGGGTGCGGGTCACCGAACGCCTCGACGACGCCATCGACCAGGCCATCGGCGTCGCCGACGCGGACGGTGAGTTCGCCGGCACCGGTGTGCTGATCACCGGGTCGGTGGTCACGGTGGGGGACGCGCGGTTCCTGTTGAAGGCGGAGGGGGCGTGATGGGCGTGCTCGATTTCCAGGTGACGCCCGGGATGCGGCGGCTGGGCGCGAGCGTGCTGGGCATGGAGGCGATCGTCGTCGCGCTCTTCACCCCTGTCGCGATCACCGTCGGCGGGGTGGCCCCGGCGCTCGCGGTGACGGCCGGGATCGGTGTGGCCGTGCTCTGCGTCGTCGCCACGGGGCTGCTCAGGAAGCCGATCGGTTACGTGCTCGGGAGCGTGGCGCAGGTGCTGGCGATCTGCACCGGGTTCCTGGTGACGACCATGTTCTTCCTCGGGGCGATCTTCGCCGCGCTGTGGATCACTGCGATATTCGTCGCTCGCCGTGTCGAGGGCGTGACTTCCCGCTAAAGTCGGGATTCATGGCCGTCCCCTCAATTCAGCGGTCCCCTGAGGCCGCGCCACCCGCCGCTTCCGCGTGGGTGTCCGACACTCTGCTCGGCCTGCTCATCGTGGTCGCGCTGCCGGTGGCGATCGTCGCCATCCCCAACACCGTGTCCGTGGTCGCGGACCTGTTGCCCGCCGGGATCGACCGGGTCGGGCTCGTGCGCGCGCACGGGCTGGCCCTGCCGGCGATGATGCTGACCGTCCCGCTCGCCGCCCTGGCGCTGCGCCGGGTGAAGGCCGCGCCCGTGCTCGTCGCCGGGCTGGCGCTGCTGGCCGTCGCCGACGCGGCGGGCGGTTACGCGGGCTCGTCCGTCATGGTCGGGGTGCTGCGCGTGGCCCACGGCGTCGGCGCCGGGCTGCTCGTCCCCGCCACGCTGGTCGCGGCCTGGGCCCGGTCGCGCCGGCTGCGCGGCCTGTGGGCCGGCGTGCTGGCCCTGAGTCTGCTGGGCGCGCAGGCGCTGGCGCTCTGGCCGCTGGCGGGCGCGACGGACTGGCGGATCACGCTGCAGCCCTATCCGCTGCTCAGCGGCGTGGCGCTGGCGCTGGCCGCCGTCTACTTCGTGCTCTGGCTGGTGCGCGGGCGGACGTCCCTGCCGCCCGCCGAGCCGGGGGAGCGCCACCGCGTTCTCCTCGCGGCCGCGCTGGCCGCGGGCGTGGCCGCCGTGGCCATCGGCGCGGCGAGCGCGGACTGGAGCGCCCTGCTGATGATCGCGCCGGCGGCGCTCGCCGTCGTGGGGTCGCTGGCGCTGGCGTCCATCGGCACGCGCGAGAGCCGTACGCTCGCGTACGCGCTGGTGGCGGTCGGAGTGGTGGTGCTGCCCACGGTCGCCCAGGTGACGTTCGCGGAGATGGGCGGCATGGGAGGGCCGGGGCTGAAGGGGCTGTGGATCCCGTTCTGCGTCGCCGGGGTCGCGGCGGTCGTCGCGGCGGTCGCGGTCCGCGGGTCGGCCGCGTCCGGCCAGTGGCTCACCCAGGTGGGGCTTCTCTCCATGGTGGCCGGGCTGTCCGCGGTGCGGCTGGTGGTGCCGTCGGCGGAGGGGCTGGTGCTGGCGGTGCCGTTCACCCTGCTCGCGGTCGGCGCGTCCGTGGCGCTCACGGCGGCGCTCTCCGAGGCGGGGGTGGGCGCGGGCCTGTTCGGGCTGGCGCTGTGCTTCCCCGGCGTGCTGGCGGGCTATCTCCTCGGTACGGGGATGCAGAAGGCGCTGCTCGACCAGGGTTCGAGGCAGCAGTTCGTCGACAGTTACGTCGGCGTCCTGCATCTGTGGGCGCTGGTCGCGGGCTTCCTGGTGGTGACGGTCATCGTCCTGGTGTCCGTCATGTCGCGCCGGGATCCGGCGGCGAAGGACGGGAGGGACGCGGTCCCCGACGGCGACCGGGACGGTGACGAGGAGGGTGACCCGGACGGTGACGAGGACGGGGAGACGCCGTCCGACCCGGAGAAGACGGGCTGGGGCGTGCCGCCGGTGCCGCCGCCCGCGCAGTCGCCGGAGAGCCGAGCCTGAGAGTCGAGCCTGAGAGTCGAGCCTGAGCACCCGAGCCTGAGCCGGTCGGGGAAGGGTGACCGGTTCGGGGCGGTAAGCTGTGCGGCAGCTTCGCGTGGCCTGTGCGGCGGAGCGTCCCGGGCCAGGCCGTGCTCGTAGCGCTGCTCGTAGCCCGCATCCGCGACCCCTGTTCGAAGGAGAACTCCAAGTGTCCGAGCGCACTCTTGTCCTGATCAAGCCCGATGGGGTGAAGCGCGGCCTGATCGGTGACGTGATCGCCCGCATGGAGCGCAAGGGTCTCAAGGTCGTGGCGATGGACCTGCGCACCCTCGACGGCGAGACCGCCAAGGCCCACTACGCCGAGCACTCCGAGAGGCCGTTCTTCGGCGAGCTCGTCGAGTTCATCACCTCCGGGCCGCTGGTGGCGATGGTGGTCGAGGGTCACCGCGCCGTCGAGGCGTTCCGCTCGCTGGCGGGGCTCACCGACCCGGTGAAGTCGCCTCCCGGCACGATCCGCGGCGACCACGCGCTGGAGATCGGCGAGAACGTGGTCCACGGCTCCGACTCGCCCGAGTCGGCGGCTCGGGAGATCAAGATCTTCTTCCCGGACCGGTTCTAGGCTTTCCACGCGCATCTGGTGCCCGCAGGCTCGACGCCTCGCGGGCACTCCGCGTTTCCGGACCTACCCGAGGGCGCGGATGGTAGCGCGCAATCCCGGCAAAATCGCGGTGCGCGGAGTGGCTTGAGATTTTTGTGGGGCGCACGGGCTCAGTACGGGAGCTGGTGGGTACGTCACGTTACGATTCGAATTCAGTCCGTAGTCCTTGCGGCATTGGATTGGGTCTTGACTCCGTAGTCCTATGCGAACGTCGCGGGAAGGCTCCGTTCCCCATGGGTAGCAAGCTCGCCTTTCTCGGCCGCGACATGGCGGTCGATCTCGGCACCGCCAACACGCTGGTGTACGTGCGCGGCCGCGGCATCGTGCTCAGCGAGCCGTCAGTCGTGGCCATCAACACCGCCACCGAGAAGATCGTCGCTGTGGGCGTCGAGGCCAAACGCATGATCGGGCGCACGCCCGGCAACATCGTGGCGGTCCGTCCGCTCAAGGACGGGGTGATCGCGGACTTCGAGGTCACTGAGCGCATGTTGCGCTATTTCATCCAACGGGCCCAGAAACGCCGCCACCTGGCCAAACCTCGCATCATCATCGCGGTGCCCAGCGGCATCACCGGCGTCGAGCAGCGGGCCGTCAAGGAGGCGGGCTACCAGGCAGGGGCGCGCAAGGTCTACATCGTCGAGGAGCCGATGGCGGCGGCGATCGGGGCAGGCCTGCCGGTCCACGAGCCCACCGGCAACATGGTCGTCGACATCGGCGGCGGCACCACCGAGGTGGCGATCATCTCCATGGGCGGCGTGGTCACCAGCAGGTCCATCAGAGTCGGCGGCGACGAGCTGGACCAGGCGGTGATCACGTACGTGAAGAAGGAGTTCTCGCTCATGCTCGGCGAGCGCACCGCCGAGGAGATCAAGATGACGGTCGGCTCCGCCTGGGCCGACGGCGACGAGGCGCACGCCGAAGTCCGCGGCCGTGACCTGGTCAGCGGCATGCCGAAGACGATCATCGTGTCGGCCGAGGAGATCCGCAAGGCCATCGAGGAGCCGGTCAACGCCATCGCCGACGCGGTCCGGTCCACGCTCGACCAGTGCCCGCCGGAGCTGTCCGGCGACCTGATGGACCGGGGCCTCGCCCTGACCGGCGGCGGCGCGCTGCTCAAGGGCCTGGACGAACGGCTCAGGCATGAGACGGGCATGCCCGTGCACCTGGTGGACAACGCGCTCGACTCGGTCGCGCTCGGCTCGGGGCGGTGCGTGGAGGACTTCGACGCGCTGCAGCAGGTGCTGGTCCCGGAGTCGCGACGCTGATGAGGGACTCGCGCCAGGCACGGCTGATCCTGGGAACGCTCCTGACGGTGGCGCTGGTCATCCTGACCGTCGACCACCGCATGGGGGAGAGCTCGCCGCTGCGGCCGCTGCGCGCGGCCGGGTCGTGGGCCTTCGGCACGGCGGAGCGGGCGGGGGCGGCGGTGATCCGGCCGGTGACCGGGTTCGTCGAGGCCCTGGCCGCCGCGCCGAGCGCCCAGGAGGACCTGGCCAGGCTCCGCGAGGAGAACGCGAGGCTCCGGTCCGACCTGGCCGCCGGCAGGGTCGACGCCGAGCGGTCCACACAGCTCAAGCGCATGCTCGGGCTGGCCTCGGTCGGCGGCTACAAGGTGGTGCCGGCCAACGTGATCGCCCGGCGTGGCCAGCCGGGGTTCGAGGAGGCGGTCGAGATCGACGCCGGCGCCGACGACGGGGTGCGGGCGGACATGACCGTGCTCAACGGCGACGGGCTGATCGGCCGGGTGGTGCACGCCGGCCCGCGCACGTCGAGCGTGATGCTGCTGAGCGACCCCGCCTCGGCGGCCGGGGCGCGCATGGAGAAGGGCAGGGAGATCGGCGTGGTGCACGGCGTGGGCGAGCACGGCCGGCTGCTGCGCTTCCAGCTCCTCGACGCGACGGCGCCGGTGACGCGGGGCACCCGCCTGGTCAGCTTCGGCTCCCACCGCGGCGCGCCGTACGTGCCGGGGGTGCCCATCGGGGTGGTCGAGCAGGTGGAGACGGCGGCGGGCGAGCTGACGAGGACCGCGTACGCGCGGCCGTACGCCGACCTGACCGCGCTGGACGTGGTCGGCGTGGTGGTGCGGCCGCCGGCGCGTGACCCGAGAGACGCCGTGCTGCCGCGCAGGGAGGGGACGGAATGACCGCTGTCGTGGCGGTGCTGGCGGCGCTGCTGGTGCAGTTCATGCTGGTGAACCGGCTGCCGCTGCCCGCGGGCGGAGCGCCCGACCTGGTGCTGCTGGCCGTCGTGGGGGCCGCGATGGCGCGCGGGCCCGCGGCCGGGGCGGCGCTCGGCTTCGGCGCGGGGCTGCTGGTCGACCTCGCGCCGCCGACCGCGCACGTGGCGGGGCTGTACGCGTTCGTGTTCGCGCTGGTGGGCTATCTGGCGGGGCGGGGCGTGGGCAACCGGGTCGTCACCGTCGTGCTGTGCGTGCTGCTCGCCCCGCTGCTGGCGGCGGCGGTGAGCGGGCTGCTGTCCGACCCGAGGGTCACGGTCACGACCCTCACCCAGCAGGTGCCGGTCACGGTGGCCTGCACGCTCGTCATCGCCCCCGTGGTCGTCTGGCTGGCCTCGCGAGGGACGAGGGAGAGGTACGCGCTGTGAACCGCATGCGGACCCGGCTGCTCGTCGTGCAGGTCCTCGTGCTGCTGTTGCTCGCCGCGCTCGCCGTGCGGCTCTGGCAGGTGCAGGTCGTACGCGGCCCGGAGTTCGTCAACCGGGCCACCGAGACCCGCACCAGGACCGTCATCGTGCCCGCGGTGCGCGGGCAGATCCTCGACTCCTCGGGCCGCCCGCTGGTGCGCAACAAGTCCCGGCTGGTCGTCTCGGTCGACCGGACCCGGCTGATGCGCATGCGCGACAGCGGGGCCAAGGTGCTGGGCCGGCTGTCGGAGGTGCTCAGCCGGCCTGTCGCCCAGTTGCAGAAACGGATCACGCCGTGCGGTCCCGGCGTGCCCAAGCCGTGCTGGACCGGCTCCCCGTACCAGCCGGTGCCGCTCGACGAGAAGGTCGACACCCGCGAGGCGCTGCAGATCCTGGAGCAGCAGGAGAAGTTCCCCGCCGTGTCGGCGGAGATCGAGGCCATCAGGGAGTACCCGCTGGCCGACGCCGGGGCGCAGATGCTCGGCTACCTGTCCCCGGTGACCGAGGCGGAGCTGGAGAAGAGGGTCGGGCTGAAGGCCACGTTCTCGGGCGTCGACCTGGCCGGGCGTGACGGCCTGGAGTACGTCTACGACCACGAGCTGCGCGGCAAGGCGGGCATCCGCCGGGTGCAGGTCGACCGGATGGGCAAGCCGCTCGGGGTGGAGAAGGAGGTGCCGTCCGTGCCCGGCCACCACCTGGTGACCAGCATCGACGGGCGCATCCAGGCCATCACCGAGGCGGCGCTGCGCCGGGCGATGAAGGCCGCGCCGGGCGCCGACGGGGGCGCGGCCGTGGTGCTCGACGCGCGCACCTCCCGGGTGCTCGCGATGTCCAGCGCGCCCGGCTACAACCCGTCGGTGTGGGCGGGCGGCATCTCCGAGCGCACCTACCGCCACCTGCTGTCGGAGAAGTCCGGCAAGCCGCTGACGTCACGGGTGATCAACGGGCAGTTCGCGCCGGGCTCGACGTTCAAGGTGTCGTCCGTGGCCGCGATGCTGCGGGCCGGCTACCCGCTCGGCGGCACGTACAGCTGCCCCGGCTCGGTCATGATCGGCGACCGTGCCTTCAACGGCTTCCGCGGCATCCCCCTGGGCACGCTCACCCTCCACACGGCGCTGGTGAAGTCGTGCGACACGATCTTCTACAAGGCCGCGTACGAGCAGTACCTGAAGGACGGCGGGCGGACGCCGAAGAAGCACGTCCAGGAGGTGTTCGCCAACACCGCCAGGAAGTTCGGCTTCGGCGCCCCGACCGGCGTCGACCTGCCGGGCGAGTCGGCCGGGCGGATCCCCGACCGCCGCTGGAAGAAGGAGACCTGGGCGCTGACCAGCGGCGAGAACTGCAAGCGGGCGCAGACCGGCTACCCCGAGGTCAAGGACGGCGCCCGGGCGGCGTTCCTCAAGCGGCTGGCGCACGAGAACTGCGCCGAGGGGTTCATCCTGCGGCCCGGCGACTCGGCCAACTTCAGCATCGGCCAGGGCGACGTGCTGGTGACGCCGCTGCAGCTGGCTCGCGCGTACGCGGCGCTCGCCACCGACGGCAAGCTGCGCAGCCCGCGCATCGGCTGGGCGCTGGTGCGGCCGGACGGCAAGGTGGTCCACACCGTGCCGGTGCCGGTCGTCGGCGAGCTCCCGGTGACGGACAAGGAGCGGCGCTACATCAAGAACGCGCTCAGCCAGGTCCCCTCCGACGGCACCGCGGCGGGGGCCTTCGCCGGGTTCCCCATGGACCGGTGGCCCGTCGGCGGCAAGACGGGTACGGCCGAGGTGTGGGGCAAGAAGGACACCTCCTGGTTCGCCTCGTTCGCGCCCACGCGCAACCCGCGGTTCGTCGTGGCCGTCATGGTTTCCCAGGGTGGTTTCGGCGCGTCGGCCGCCGCTCCCGCCGCCCGTGAGATCTACGAGGGCATCTTCGGCGTCAAGCGGCCCGCCGCGGCGCCGGAAGGCAAGCCGGTGTCGGAGCTGCCGGTCTTCCGGCCCGACGGGACGGTGGTGCCGGGATGACCGGTGGCGCGATGGCGCCCGGGCGGCGCTCGTTCACCCGGCGCGTGTTCGGTCCCGAATCGGCGGTGTGGCGGCTGGACGTGGTGATGCTGGTCGCCGTCCTCGCGCTGGTCGTCATCGGCTCCCTGCTCGTCTGGTCGTCCACCCGTACGTGGGCGCCCGGGTCGACGGGGCTGCTGTGGAAGCACCTGCTCAACCAGGTGATCGGGCTGGCGCTGTGCGGCGCGGTGGCCATGACGGACTACCGCGCGGTGCGGGCCTACGCGCCGATGGTGTACCTGGTCTCGCTCGTCGGCCTCGGCCTCGTGCTGAGCCCGCTGGGCGCCACCATCAACGGGTCCCACTCGTGGATCCTGCTCGGCGGCGGGTTCGCGGTGCAGCCGTCGGAGTTCGCCAAGGTGGGCCTGGTGCTGATGACCGCGATGCTGCTGGCCCAGCCGGCGGAGGGCACCGACCGGCCGCGCGGGCTGGACGTGCTGCTGGCGCTGGTGGCCGCCGGGATCACGCTGGTGCTGGTGATGCTCCAGCCCGACCTCGGCACCGCGCTCGTGCTGGCCGCCGTCACCGCGGCGGCGCTGATCATCGCCGGGGTGCGCAAGCGGCTGATCGTGCTGCTCACGCTCGTCGGCGCCGCCGGGATCTTCTGCGTCTTCTTCTTCGAGATGCTGGAGCCGTACCAGGTGGCCCGGTTCACCGCGTTCGTCGACCCGAGCGTGGACCCGCGCGGCGTCGGCTACAACAGCACCCAGTCGCTCATCGCGATCGGCTCGGGCCAGCTGTTCGGCAAGGGGCTGCTGGGCGGCGGCCAGACCACCGGCAGGTTCGTGCCTGAGCAGCACACCGACTTCATCTTCACCGTGGCCGGCGAGGAGTTCGGCTTCCTCGGCTCGGTCACCGTCGTGGCGCTGCTGGGGCTGGTGCTGCTGCGCGGGCTGTGGATCGCGCGGCACTGCACCGACCGGTTCGGCACGCTGATGGCGGGCACGATCGTGTGCTGGTTCACCTTCCAGATGTTCGTGAACGTGGGCATGACGATCGGCATCATGCCGATCACCGGCCTGCCGCTGCCGTTCGTCTCCTACGGCGGCACCTCCACCTTCGCCAACCTCATCGGGGTCGGGCTGCTGCAGGCCATCCACGTGAGGCAGCGTGCGTTCGGCTGAACGGCCGCGCGCCGCTACCCTGGGTCGTATGACTGCGGAGTCGATTTTCCCTCGCCTGGAACCGCTGCTGCCCAAGGTGCAGAAGCCGATCCAGTACGTCGGGGGTGAGCTCAACTCGACGGTCAAGGAGTGGGACTCCGCCGACGTGCGCTGGGCGCTGATGTACCCCGACGCCTACGAGGTGGGGCTGCCCAACCAGGGCGTGGCCATCCTGTACGAGATCCTCAACGAGCTGCCCGCCACCCTGGCCGAGCGCACCTACGCGGTCTGGCCGGACCTGGAGGCGCTCATGCGCGCCGAGGGCGTGCCGCAGTTCACCGTCGACGCCCACCGGCCGGTGCGCGCGTTCGACGTGTTCGGCGTCTCGTTCTCGACCGAGCTCGGCTACACCAACATGCTGACCGCGCTCGACCTGGCCGGAATCCCGCTGGTCGCCGCCGAGCGCGGCGACGACGACCCGATCGTGCTCGCGGGCGGTCACGCCGCCTTCAACCCCGAGCCGATCGCCGACTTCCTCGACGCGGCCGTGCTCGGCGACGGCGAGCAGATCGCGATCGCCATCACCGAGGTCGTCCGGGAGTGGAAGGCCGAGGGCCGGCCCGGCGGGCGCGACGAGCTGCTCATGCGGCTGGCCGAGTCCGGCGGCGTCTACGTGCCCAAGTTCTACGACGTCGACCACCACCCCGACGGCCGCATCAAGCGGGTCGCGCCCAACCGGCCCGACGTGCCGTGGCGGGTCCACAAGCACACCGTCATGGACCTCGACGAGTGGCCCTACCCGAAGAAGCCGCTGGTGCCGCTGGCCGAGACGGTCCACGAGCGGTTCAGCGTGGAGATCTTCCGCGGCTGCACGCGCGGCTGCCGCTTCTGCCAGGCAGGCATGATCACCCGGCCGGTGCGGGAGCGGTCGATCACCACGATCGGCGCCATGGTCGAGCACGGCGTCAAGGAGTCCGGCTTCAACGAGGTCGGGCTGCTGTCGTTGTCGTCCGCCGACCACAGCGAGATCGGCGACCTGGCCAAGGGCCTGGCCGACCGCTACGAGGGCACCAACACCTCGCTGTCGCTGCCCTCGACCCGGGTCGACGCGTTCAACATCGACCTGGCCAACGAGTTCTCCCGCAACGGGCGGCGCTCCGGCCTCACCTTCGCCCCCGAGGGCGGCTCCGAGCGCATGCGCAAGGTGATCAACAAGATGGTCACCGAGGAGGACCTCATCCGCACCGTCACCACCGCCTACTCCCAGGGCTGGCGGCAGGTGAAGCTCTACTTCATGTGCGGGCTGCCCACCGAGACCGACGAGGACGTGCTGGGCATCGCCGACCTGGCCAAGAAGGTCATCAAGGCGGGCCGCGAGGCCACCGGCTCGCGCGACATCCGCTGCACCGTCTCCATCGGCGGCTTCGTGCCCAAGCCGCACACCCCGTTCCAGTGGGCCGGCCAGGCCGACCACGAGACCGTCGACCGGCGGCTCAAGGCGCTGCGCGACGCGCTGCGCGGCGACAGGGAGTACGCCCGGGCCGTCGGCTTCCGCTACCACGACGGCAAGCCGTCCATCGTGGAGGGCCTGCTGTCGCGCGGCGACCGCCGGGTCGGCGCCGTCATCCGCGCCGTCTGGGAGGACGGCGGCCGCTTCGACGGCTGGAGCGAGCACTTCTCCTACGAGCGGTGGATGTCCGCCGCCGAGCGGGTCGGCGTCGACGTCGACTGGTACACGACCCGCGAGCGCGAGGAGAACGAGGTCCTGCCGTGGGACCACCTCGACGCCGGGCTCGACCGCGAGTGGCTGTGGCAGGACTGGCAGGAGGCCGTCTCCGGCGGCGAGGTCGAGGACTGCCGCTGGACCCCGTGCTACGACTGCGGCGTCTGCCCCACCATGGGCACCGAGATCCAGATCGGGCCGACGGGCCGCAAGCTCCTTCCCCTCACGGTCGTCTGACGACGCACCGGGTGCGCGGCCGGTGTCTCGCCGTACATGCTCCTGTACACGCGGGTGCCCGGGCGGCTTATCCTGTGAGAAGAAACTCTGACAAGGGAAGGACGACAAGGCTCTGAAACCTGTTCCCGACGGGCCACCGCCCGCGCCGACGGCACAGCGCCTGCGTGTGCGCTACGCCAAGCGCGGACGTCTGCGCTTCACCAGCCACCGCGACATCTCGCGGGCCGTCGAGCGTGCGGTCCGCCGTGCCGGCATTCCGGTGGCCTACAGCGCGGGCTTCTCGCCACATCCGAAGATCTCCTACGCGGGAGCGGCGCCGACAGGCGTCGCCAGCGAGGCCGAATACCTCGAGATCGGCGTCACGACGCCGTGCGACCCCCGGCAGGTCAAGATCGACCTCGACGGGTCGCTGCCGCCGGGCCTGGACGTGCTCGACGTCGTCGAGGCCGGCCCCGGGGCGCTGGCCGACCGCCTGGAGATCTCCGAGTGGGAGGTGCGACTGCCCGGTGCCGACCGCGAGCACGCCGACACGGCCGTGCAGAAGTTCCTCGCGGCCGGTCACGTGGAGGTCGAGCGCCTCACCAAGAAGGGGCTGCGCCGCTTCGACGCGCGCGAGGCCGTGCTGAGGCTCACGGTGCTGGAGGGAACAGACAGAACAGCAGCTCAGGTGCCCGGACAGTCGTGTGTCATACTGCGCATGGTTGTTCGGCACATGACGCCTGCCGTTCGACCCGACGATGTGCTCACAGGGCTGCGCCTTGTGGCCGACTTCGCGCCGCCGGTTCCCCCCGAGGTGACCAGGCTGGCGCAGGGGCCGCTCGACGCCAGCACCGGTGCGCTTGCCGACCCGCTCGACCTGGACCGCGACACGACGCGCGGCGGCGAGGCGGGACCGGCGGGTGAGCACGTCGCCGGTTAAGGGGAGCGCCCCACGGGGCGTGACCGGCAGACAGGACTTGGCGCCACGCCTCCGGGTGTGGCGGACAACGAGACACGAGAGCTCCCGTGCGGCGCGGCGACGCGCCCGGGGGCTGACGGGAGAGCGCCCGCATGCTCGACGAGAACGAGCCCAACGCCGGGGCCAACGGCCCTGACGGGGAGACAACAGAACAGACCCGGGTGACCAGGCGCCGCGGCGCTGCCAAGAGGCCGGCGGGTCCCCCGCCGGAGATCCCGGAGAACGGGCCGTCCGCCCCGGTCACCGTCGTGGCGGCGCAGGCCGCGCCGTCGGTGACGGAGGGGCGGTCGCTGCCCACCGTGGCGGCGCAGCGCGCGGCCGGCGAGCCTGACGAGTCCGTCCTCGCCGCGGCTCCGGTGAGCCCGGCAGAGGAGGCGGCGGCCGTCGCCGTCGAGGAGGCCAAGCCGAAGCGCGCCACGCGGACCCGGTCGGCCGCCACGACGTCCCGCCGACGCAAGAAGACCGCCGAGGAGGCGGAGACCGGCGTCTCCGAGGCCCCGGGGACCGCAGGCGTGCCCGGTGCCTCCGAGGCCCCGGGTGCCCCGGACGCGGCCTCCGGCGTTCCCGGAGTGTCCGAGTCCCAGAAGAGGGCTCCCGAAACGGCGGGCGCGGCTTCCGGGGCCGACGGGACCCTGGAAACGGCCGAGGCGGCACGTGACGGCGCCGGAGCGGCGGCCGTCGCCGCCCCGGGCACGGCGGAGGCGGCCGGGTCGCCGGCCCCCGCCGAGCCGGAGGCGCCCGCCAAGCGGCGGCGGTCCCGTAAGAAGGCGGAGGAGAGCGAGGCCGGGCAGCCCGCCACCGGGACGGAGGGCGCGGTCGCGCCCGCCGCCCCCGACCGGGCCGTGGCCGCGCAGGTGGCCGCCGGGGCGGGAGAGGCCGCGGCCGGGCGCGACGGTTCCGCCGACGAGCAGGAGGAGATCCTGGAGATCCTGCCCGAGGACGAGCCGCTCGACGACGAGCCCGCCGGGGAGGACCTCGACGAGGACGACATCAAGGTCAACCTGCTGGCCGACCCGTTCGGGCTGAGCGCCCGCCGCGGGGGCGACGCCGCGGGCACCGCCTTCCGCCGCCCGGCGGCCATCTTCGCGCCGCTGTTCCAGGCGCCCGACCCGGCGCAGGCGCAGCCCGTACGGCCGGTCGAGCCTGAGCCCGTGGCGGAGGCCGCGGACGAGGCGGACGAGGCGGACGACGAGATCGTCGTGGAGAGCGCCGAGGACGACGCCGACGCCTCCGACGAGCAGGAGGAGCCCGGCGGCCGGCGCCGTCGCCGCAGGCGCGGCGGGCGCGGGCGCGGCAAGGCGCGCGAGCGTGACGAGAACGAGGACGGCGACGAGGGCGACGACCAGGACGAGTCCGACGAGGACGGCGAGGAGGAAGGGCAGGCCGAGGAGTCGCAGGAGGACGAGTCCTCCTCCACCTCGCGCCGCCGCCGTCGCCGCCGCCGTCGCGGCGCCGACGAAGACGCCCCCGAGCCGACGCCCGACGACCCGCCGAACACGGTGGTGCGCATCCGCGCGCCCCGCTCCGGCAGGGCCGCCGCCCACGACACCTCCGCCGACGGCGTGCAGAGCGTGCGCGGCTCCACCCGGCTCGAAGCCAAGAAGCAGCGCCGGCGCGAGGGCCGCGAGCTGGGCCGCAGGCGTCCGCCGATCATCACCGAGTCGGAGTTCCTGGCCCGCCGCGAGTCCGTCGACCGGATGATGGTGGTGCGCCGCCAGGGCGACCGCACGCAGATCGCGGTGCTGGAGGACGGCGTCCTCGTCGAGCACTACGTCAACCGCGAGGCCAGCCAGTCCTACGTCGGCAACGTCTACCTCGGCAAGGTGCAGAACGTGCTGCCGTCGATGGAGGCGGCGTTCGTCGACATCGGCAAGGGCCGCAACGCCGTGCTGTACGCGGGCGAGGTCAACTTCGACACCGCCGGCATGGAGGGGCAGCCCAAGCGGATCGAGTCGGCGCTGAAGTCGGGCCAGTCGGTGCTGGTGCAGGTCACCAAGGACCCGATCGGCCACAAGGGCGCCCGGCTGACCTCGCAGATCAGCCTGCCCGGCCGCTACCTGGTGTACGTCCCGGACGGGTCGATGACCGGCATCAGCCGCAAGCTTCCCGACAAGGAGCGCACCCGGCTCAAGAGCATCCTGAAGAAGGTCATGCCGGAGAACGCCGGGGTGATCGTGCGCACCGCCGCCGAGGGCGCCTCGGAGGAGGAGCTGGCCCGCGACGTGGCCCGCCTGTCGGCGCAGTGGGAGAACATCCAGAAGAAGGCCAAGTCGGCCAGCCCGCCCGAGCTGCTGTCGGCCGAGCCCGACCTGACCATCCGGGTGGTGCGCGACGTCTTCAACGAGGACTTCAGCTCGCTGGTCGTGCAGGGTGGCGATGCCTGGGAGACGGTCGACGAGTACGTCAAGTACGTCGCCCCGCACCTGACCGAGCGGCTGACGAAGTGGGACGGCGACCAGGGCGACGTGTTCGCGTCGTACCGGATCGACGAGCAGCTCGGCAAGGCCATGGAGCGCAAGGTGTGGCTGCCGAGCGGCGGCTCGCTGGTGATCGACCGGACCGAGGCGATGACGGTCGTCGACGTCAACACCGGCAAGTTCACCGGCCAGGGCGGCAACCTGGAGGAGACCGTCACCCGCAACAACCTGGAGGCGGCCGAGGAGATCGTGCGCCAGCTCCGGTTGCGCGACATCGGCGGCATCATCGTCATCGACTTCATCGACATGGTGCTGGAGTCCAACCGCGACCTGGTGCTGCGGCGCATGCTGGAGTGCCTGGCCCGCGACCGGACCAAGCACCAGGTGGCCGAGGTGACCTCCCTGGGGCTGGTGCAGATGACCCGCAAGCGGGTCGGTCAGGGCCTGCTGGAGGCGTTCTCGACGCCGTGCGAGTGCTGCAACGGGCGCGGCCTGATCGTCTCCACCGAGCCGGTCGAGGGCAAGCCGGAGCCGCGCGGCACGCAGGGCAAGATGGCGGTCGAGAAGGCCGTCACCGACAAGGTCTCCGCCGCGAAGGACGCGACGAACCGTGATACGGTGACCGGTGCGCTCGACGACGTCCCGCAGGAGGACGACCAGGCCGGCCAATCTTCCGGCAGGGGGCGGCGACGCTCCCGCCGAGCCAAGTCCGCCGAGTGACCGCTCGGCGGGCGATCCGATGAATCGTCCGGTTCGCCAGGGGCACGGATCATCCGGTACCCTTGTGGATCGGTGCGTCAGGTGGCGTGCCCTGTTGGCGCGCCCCTCGGTTCGTCGGGTTCGGATGAGCCGGATGTCGGGCGCAGCATTCGGAGTCAGTGGTCGTCCCCTCGGGGCGGCCGGTGCATCGACAACAGCTAGTCAGTAGAAGGGTTCCGCGGTGTACGCGATCGTTCGTTGCGGCGGCAGGCAGCAGAAGGTCTCCGTCGGTGACGTCCTCGAGGTGGACAAGGTCGCCGGCGAGGTCGGCTCTTCGGTTTCGCTGCCGACGGTGCTCGTCGTCAACGACGGCGATGTGACCACGGAGGCGGGCCGGTTCACGGTCAGCGCCGAGATCCTCGGTGAGACCAAGGGTCCCAAGATCCGCATTCTCAAGTACAAGAACAAGACCGGTTACAAGAAGCGCCAGGGTCACCGTCAGCGGTACACCCAGGTGAAGATCACCGGTATCGACCAGGCCTGATCGGGAGTTTGAGAGATGGCACACAAGAAGGGCGCGTCGTCCACCCGCAACGGCCGCGACTCCAACGCCCAGCGCCTGGGCGTCAAGCGCTTCGGCGGCCAGCTGGTCAACGCCGGCGAGATCATCGTCCGTCAGCGCGGCACCCACTTCCACCCCGGTGACAACGTGGGCCGGGGCGGCGACGACACGCTGTTCGCGCTGACCGCCGGTCACGTGCAGTTCGGCACCAAGCGCGGCCGCCGCGCCGTGAGCATCGTCCCCGTCGCGGAGTAAATCTCCGGCGAAACGGGTTGTGACAAGGGGTGGATCGCCTGCCGATCCACCCCTTGTCCGTTGTACGAGACCTTCCCGCCGCTGGACGGCCGTGGCGGGAGGGCGGTCCGCGAGGGCCGGAGTTCGATGAAGTGCCCGTGAGCGGGCCTGTGGAGGAGAAGAGCTGAATGCCGGACTTCGTGGACCAGGTGATCCTGCATGTCAGGGCCGGTGACGGGGGGAACGGCTGCGCCTCCATCCACCGGGAGAAGTTCAAGCCGCTCGGCGGCCCCGACGGGGGCAACGGCGGGCGCGGCGGCGACGTGATCCTCGAAGTGGATCCCAACACCGCCACCCTGCTCGACTACCATCGCCGCCCGCACCGCAAGGCCGACAACGGCAAGCAGGGGCAGGGCTCCAACCGCGACGGCGCCAACGGGGCGGACGTGGTGCTGCCCGTGCCGAACGGCACCGTGGTCAAGGACGCCGCGACGGGCGAGGTGCTCATCGACCTCATCGGCGCCGGCACCCGCTACGTGATCGCCGCCGGCGGGCACGGCGGGCTCGGCAACGCGGCGCTGGCCAGCACCAGGCGCAAGGCGCCGGGGTTCGCGCTGCTCGGTGAGCCGGGCGACGCGCTGGACGTGATGCTGGAGCTGAAGAGCGTCGCCGACGTGGCGCTGGTCGGCTTCCCCAGCGCCGGCAAGTCGTCGCTGATCGCCGCGCTCAGCGCGGCCAAGCCGAAGATCGCCGACTATCCGTTCACCACGCTCATCCCCAACCTGGGCGTGGTCACCGCGGGCGACACCGTGTTCACCGTGGCCGACGTGCCCGGTCTGATCCCCGGCGCGTCCGAGGGCAAGGGGCTCGGCCACGAGTTCCTGCGCCACGTCGAGCGGTGCGACATGCTCGTGCACGTCATCGACTGCGCCACGATGGAGCCGGGCCGCGACCCCGTCACCGACTACGAGGTGATCGAGGCGGAGCTGCACGCCTACGGCAAGCTGGAGGGCCGCCCGCGCATGGTCGTGCTCAACAAGGCCGACGTGCCCGACGCCCGCGACCTGGCCGACCTCGTACGCCCCGACTTCGAGGAGCGCGGGCTGCAGGTGTTCACCGTGTCGGCGGCGACCCACGAGGGGCTGCGCGAGCTCACGTACGCGATGGGCGAGTGGGTGGCGGCCGCCCGCGCCGCCAAGCCCGTCGAGGAGCCGACCAGGCTCGTCATCAGGCCCAGGCAGTTCGGCGAGGCCGGGTTCAAGGTCCGCAGGGTCAACGACGACCTGTTCCAGGTGACGGGCGAGAAGCCCGAGCGGTGGATCAGGCAGACCGACTTCACCAACGACGAGGCCGTCGGCTACCTGGCCGACCGGCTGGAGCGGCTCGGCGTGGAGGAAGAGCTCGCCAAGGCCGGCGCCAAGGCCGGGGCCGAGGTGGTGATCGGGCCGATGGAGGGCGGCTACGTCTTCGACTGGCAGCCGACGCTCAACGCCGAGGCGGTCCGTCAGGGGCCGCGCGGCACCGACAGCCGTCTCGGATGAACCGTTCCGCGGGCTCGGATAGGGTTTGGACGTGCGGGAACAGATCTGCTCAGCGTCGAAGGTCGTCGTCAAGGTGGGCTCGTCGTCGCTGACGACGCCGCAGGGCACGATCGACGTGGACCGGGTCGACGCGCTCGTGGACGTGCTCGCCGCGCGCCGCCGGGGCGGCACCCAGATCGTGCTGGTGTCCTCGGGCGCCATCGCGGCGGGCCTGGGCCCGCTGGGGCTGCCCGCCAGGCCGCGCGACCTGGCCACGCAGCAGGCGGCGGCCTCCGTCGGGCAGGGCGTGCTGGTCGCCCGCTACACCTCCTCCTTCGCCCGCTACGGGCTGCGCGTCGGCCAGGTCCTGCTGACCGCCGACGACATGATGCGGCGCACCCACCACGTCAACGCCCAGCGCACCCTCGACCGGCTGCTGGAGCTGGGCATCGTGCCCATCGTCAACGAGAACGACACCGTCGCCACCGACGAGATCCGCTTCGGCGACAACGACCGGCTGGCCGCGCTGGTCAGCCACCTCATCCGGGCCGACGCGCTCATCCTGCTGTCGGACGTGGACGCGCTCTACGACGGCCCGCCCAGCAGTCCGGGGGCGCGCCGGCTCGCCGAGATCCGCGGGCCGGAGGACCTGGTCGGCGTCCAGCTCGGCAGGGGCGGCGCGGTCGGCACCGGCGGCATGATCACGAAGGTCCAGGCGGCCAGGATCGCCACCGGCGCGGGGGTGCCGGTCGTGTTGACCGCCGCCGCCCACGCCGCGCACGCGCTGGCCGGGGACGACGTCGGCACCTTCTTCCACCCCCAGGGCCGCCATCCCGGCACCCGCCTGCTGTGGCTGGCCCACGCCACCACCGGGCGCGGCCGGCTCCACCTGGACGCCGGCGCCGTCGAGGCCGTCGTCACCCGGCGCAAGTCGCTGCTCCCCGCCGGGGTGACGTCCGTCGAGGGCGAGTTCGCCGCGGGCGACCCCGTCGACCTGTGCGGACCGCGCGGCCGGGTGGTGGCGCGCGGGCTGGTCAACTTCGACGCGGGGGAGATCCCCGACCTGCTCGGGCGCTCGACCCGTGAGCTGGCCAGCGAGCTCGGCCCGGAGTACGAACGCGAACTGATCCACCGTGACGACATCGTCATACTGGAGTCCCACACCTGATCCGCGACGAGGAGCACGTGATGTCCGAAGAGTTCCTGAAGGTCGCCCACGCGGCGCGAGAGGCCGCCGCCGAGCTGGCCCCCCTGCCGCGGGCGCCGAAGGATCGGGCCCTGCGCGCCGTCGCCGACGCCCTGGTCGCCCACGCCGCCGAGATCGTCGAGGCCAACGCCCAGGACGTCGAGCAGGCCAGGACGCGGGGCACCGCCGACGCCATGATCGACCGGCTGCGCCTGGACGCCGGGCGGGTGGCCGCCATCGCCGAGGCGGTGCGCCAGGTCGCCGACCTGCCCGACCCGGTGGGCGAGGTGGTGCGCGGCTCCACCCTGCCCAACGGGCTGGAGCTGCGCCAGCTCAGGGTGCCGCTCGGCGTCATCGGCATCATCTACGAGGGCCGGCCCAACGTCACCGTCGACGCCGCCGCGCTCTGCCTCAAGAGCGGCAACGCGGTGCTGCTGCGCGGCTCCTCCAGCGCCTACCACTCCAACACCGCCCTGGTGCGGGTGATGCAGGAGGCGCTGGCCGCCACCGAGGTGCCGTCCGGGGCCGTGCAGCTCGTGCCGGGACTCACCCGCGACTCGGTCAAGGAGCTGATGCGCGCCCGCGGGCTGGTCGACGTGCTCATCCCGCGCGGGGGCGCGTCGCTGATCAACTCCGTGGTGGAGGAGTCCACGGTGCCGGTCATCGAGACCGGGGTGGGCAACTGCCACGTGTACGTCGACGCGGACGCCGACCTCGGCCTGGCCGTGGAGATCCTGGTCAACGCCAAGGCGCAGCGGCCGTCGGTGTGCAACGCGGCGGAGACGTTCCTGGTGCACGCCGACGCGGCCGACGCGTTCGTGCCCAGGGCGCTGGAGGCGCTGCGGGCGGCCGGGGTGACCGTCCACGGCGACGAGCGGGTGGCCCGTTACGGCGAGGTGGTGCCCGCGACCGAGGACGACTTCACCGCCGAGTACCTCTCGCTCGACATCGCCGCGGCGGTCGTCGACTCGCTGGAGGACGCCGTGGCCCACATCCGGCGCTACGGGTCCGGCCACACCGACGCCATCGTGACCCGGTCCCAGCGGGCGGCCCGGCGGTTCGTGGCGCTGGTCGACTCGGCGGCGGTGGCGGTCAACGCCTCCACCCGCTTCACCGACGGCGGCGAGTTCGGGTTCGGCGCGGAGATCGGCATCTCCACGCAGAAGCTGCACGCGCGCGGCCCGATGGGCCTGCCCGAGCTGACCTCCACCAAGTGGGTCTACACCGGCGAGGGCCACCTGCGCACCGCCGAGGGCACGGTCATCGCCGGGTCAGGATAGTGACGGGATCGGGTCGCGGGCGGCGTGTCGGCCGCCCGGGCCCGTCGTGGGCCGCCTTGACTGGCGCTCATGGAGATCGTGATCGCACTCGCGTTCGTGGCCGGCGTGCTGTTCGGCGCCGACCGGCTGATGCTCTGGCTGGAGCGCCGCGGCCACGTCAACTGGCGCAGGAAGGGACGCAAGCACCTGCGTCACCACTCCCGGGCGGAGCTCGACCAGCTGCTGTCGTGAACACACCATCCGGATAATTGTTCGGCGTGCCTCAGGCGTCGACAGGGGTCACAGCGCTAGGGTTGTGTCCCTTATGGGCGCGCCGAGCGGGGAGGGACGGTGAGCAAGCTCGGCAAGGTCGGGCCGTACACCTTGCTCGAGCGGCTCGGCCGGGGCGGTATGGGCGAGGTCTACCTCGCCAGCGCCCGCCGTGGCGACCGCGTCGCGGTCAAGGTCCTGCACGACCTGACCGAGGACGACTCCGCCCGCGTCCGGCTCGAACGCGAGGTGCGGGCCCTGCGCCGGGTGGAGAGCCCGTACGTGGCGCGGGTGCTCGACGCCGACCTGTCCTGTGACCGCCCCTACCTGGTCATGGAGCACATCGAGGGCGCCACCCTGCTGGAACGGGTCCGCCAGGACGGCGCGCTCGACCTGGCGGAGCTGGTGATGCTCGCCCAGGGCATCGCCGTCGCGCTGTCCATCATCCACGCCGCCGGGGTGGTGCACCGCGACCTCAAGCCGGGCAACATCATCATGGGCGCCGCCGGGCCGGTGCTCATCGACTTCGGCATCGCCCAGGTGCACGACGCCACCCGCCTCACCATGACCGGCACCTTCCTCGGCACCCCCGGCTACACCGCCCCCGAGATCTTCGCCGACGAGCAGGTGGACTCACCGGCCGACGTGCACGCCTGGGCGGCGACAGTGGCGTTCGCGGCGACCGGGCGGCCCGCCTTCGGGCGGGGGACCGCCGAGGCGCAGATGTACGCGGTGCTCAACGGGCAGGCCGACCTCAAGGGCGTGCCGGTGGAGCTGCTGCCGCTGGTGCGGGCCGCGCTGCACCGGGAGCCGGGCAAGCGGCCCACGGCGGCGCTGCTCGCGGACCGGCTGGCGCGGCTGGCCAAGGCGAACGGGTTCGGCGACCCTGACGGCGGTGAGCCGGTCGACGACGCGCGCGCCGACGGCGGCGTTTCCGCGCCCCGTGGCCGCGCCTCCGAGCCGGGGCGCGGCCGGGCGGGCGACACGCCGCCGCCGCGCTCCCGCGCCGCCGAGGGGGCGCGTGGGCGCGCCGGAGAGGTGCCCGCGCCGCGCGGGCGGCCGGGTGACGGTGCCCCGGCTCGGTCCCGTACGGGTGAGGGAGTGGCGTCGCGGGGTGAGGGTGCGCGCGGGCGGTCGAATGACGGCGTGCCGCCGCGGTCCCGTACGGGTGAGGGGGTGGCGTCGCGGGGTGAGGGTGTGCGCGGGCGGCCGGGTGACAGTGTGCCGCCGCGGTCCCGTACCGGAGAGGGGGCGGTGTCGCGGGGTGAGGGTGTGCGCGGGCGGCCGGGTGACAGTGTGCCGCCGCGGTCCCGTACGGCTGAGCCCGCGTCGCGGGGTGAGGGCGCGCGGGGACGCGCCGGAGAGGTGCCCGCGCCGCGCGGACGGGCGGGAGACGAGGCGACGGGCCGCGCGCGGGGCGAAGGGACGGCAGGGCGCGGGCGCGGCGACGTCGCGGCGGCGGCCGGGACCGGCGGCCCCGCCGGGCGGGGCAGCACCGGACGCGGAAGGGCCGCGGAAAGCGCGGCAGGGCGCGGGCGCGGTGAGGGCGCGGTGCGCGGGAGAGTCGCGGAAGGGGCGGCAGGGCGCGGGCGCGGTGAGGGGGCGGTGCGGGCCAGGGCGCAGACCGCGGCGCGGGTCCGCACCAGGGCGGCCGGCGCGGCCAGGACCGCCAAGGGCGCCGCGAGCAGGGCCGACGGGGCGACCACGCTGCCGGCGGGCAACACGGCGCTGCTGCTGCTCGCCGTCCTGGCGGTGCCGTGCGTGGTGGCGTCGGTGATGTGGCCGATCGCGTCCATCGTCATCACGGCCGCGTTGGTGGTGCTGACCAGGGCGCTGTGGATGAGCCACTACCTGGTCCGCAACCGCGCGGAAGGGTGGCTGCGGGCCGTGGTGCGGACGGTCACGTTCCCGTTCGCGCTGACCGGGGCGCTGGTGAGCGCCGCCGTCTGGCCGGGGGCGCCCGTCGTCGTCGCGGCCGGTGGCGCGCTGTGGCTCACCGGCGGTGATCAGATCGACACCGCGACCTGGTGGCAGCAGCCCGCTCCGGTCACCGCCGCCGCCGTGGTGTTCGGCATGCTGTGCGGTGGTATCACCGGGCGCGAGATCGAGCGGGTCGGCGCCCGGCTGCCCGACCTGCGCAGGGAAGGGCTGCGCGCACTGGCCGTGCTGGGCGGGTTCGTCGCCCTGTGCGCGGCTGCCGTGCGCGCGATCGCCCTGCTGCTGTGACGGTCAGCCGTCGCGGCGCGCGAACCGGTTGAAGATCCGCTCGCCGGCGTTGACCGCGCCCTCGGCCACGTCGCGCAGCACGCCGATGAACGGGTCCTGGGACTCCGACCAGGACCGGCGGTAGGACTCGGCGGCGGCCCTGACCTCCTCGCTGACGCGGGCGTTGGCGTCGTCCTCGCGGCGGGGGTAGTCGCCGCCGATGATGCGGTCGTACTCGCCGCTGCGCTGCCACTTGTCGAGCTCGGCGACGCGCACCACGGCGAACGGGTGGGTGGTGCCGAGCAGGTTGAGCACCTTGAGGAAGCCGTCGCGCAGGTCGCCCGCCGTGTCGTACTCGGCGTACTGCGCCAGGAACGCCTCGATGTTCATCTCGTGCGTGTAGTCGCCGCCGGCGAGCTTCATCAGCGCGCGCTTGGCCGCCTCCGGGTTCTGTCCGGTGAGCAGGCCGCCGCGGTCGGAGGAGAGCTCCGACTTGCGGTACCACTCCTCCAGGCCGGCCACGATCGCGCGCAGGCCGATGTAGCCGAGCGGGATCCAGGCGACGCGGGCCGCCAGCCGGGTGAGGATGTCGAGCATGGTGCGGTAGACGGCGTGGCCCGACAGGATGTGGGACGTCTCGTGGCCGATGACGAAGCGCTGCTCCTCCTCGTTCATGAGGTTGAGCAGGCCGGTGGTGACGACGATGAACGGGTCGTCGAAGCCGATGGCCTTGGCCTGGACCTGCGGGTCCTGCTGGACGTAGATCTCCGGGATGCGGTGCAGGTCGAGGACGTAGGCGGCGTCGCGGCCCATGTCGTAGAGGGAGCGGAACTGGGTCTCGCTCACGCGCACGGCCGAGGCGAGGTACATGAGCCGCAGGCGCCGCTCGCTGACTAGGCCGGACATCTGCTTGAGAACCGTGTCGAACCCGCTCAACTTGCGCAGAGCGACCAGGGCCGACCGGTCTGCGGGGTGTTCGTAGGCACGGGACGAGATGCCGGGTAGTTGGACGCGGCTGCGGTCCGGGGTGGTCGTCATGCCCGGCATGCTACGTCCGCAACGGGGGCGGTGCGCGGTCATCGTGCGGGGGGTCGCGCGGGGGGTGCCGTGATGTCGGGCGAGGGCTGCCGCGTAAGGTCCGTTTCATGATGAACGCGCCTGGTATGCAGGGGAAGCGACGCGTGGGAGTCATGGGCGGGACCTTCGACCCGATCCACCACGGTCACCTGGTCGCGGCCAGTGAGGTGGCCCACCATTTCGAGCTGGACGAGGTCGTGTTCGTGCCCACGGGACGGCCGTACCAGAAGTCCGAGCGCGAGGTGTCCGCGGCCGAGGACCGCTATCTGATGACCGTCATCGCGACCGCGTCCAATCCGCGCTTCTCCGTCAGCAGGGTCGACATCGACCGCCCCGGGCCGACCTTCACCATCGACACCCTGCGCGACATCTCCCAGATATACGGGCCGCAGGTGGATCTGTACTTCATCACCGGCGCCGACGCGCTCGGCGCGATCCTCGGCTGGCAGAACGCCGACGAGCTGTTCCAGCTCGCCCACTTCGTCGGATGCACCCGGCCGGGCCACCACCTGCACGACCCCGGGCTTCCCGAGGGCCGGGTGACGTTGCTGGAGATCCCGGCGCTGGCCATCTCGTCGTCGGAGTGCAGGCAGCGGGTGGCCAAGGGGGAACCCATCTGGTATCTGGTGCCCGACGGGATCGTCCAGTACATCAACAAGCGTGACCTCTACCGTGCCCACGACTGAAGTGATCGCGCCACCCGTGGGGCAGGACGGCCGCAACGGGTACCCTCCATATAGGGCATGTTGCCGACACAGGAGGACCGACCCGCACCGTGACAGCATCTGACACAGCCGTCCAGCTCGTGCGCCTCGCCGCCGAAGCCGCCGCCGACAAGCTGGCCGACGACATCCTCGCCTACGACGTCAGCGAGCAGCTCGTCATCACCGACGCCTTCCTGCTCTGCTCCGCCAACAACGACCGCCAGGTCCGCGCCATCGTCGACGAGATCGAGGACAGGCTGCGCACCCACGCCGACGCCAAGCCGGTGCGCCGTGAGGGGGAGCGCGAGGGCCGCTGGGTCCTCCTCGACTACATGGACATCGTGGTGCACGTCCAGCACGAGGAAGACCGCACCTTCTACGCCCTGGAGCGGCTGTGGAAGGACTGCCCGGCCATCCCCCTGCCGGAGAGCGTCATGCAGGCCAACATCCAAAGGGCGCGCAGTTGAGCAAGCGCATCGTCTGCCTCCGGCACGGGCAGACCCTCTGGAACGTCGAACACCGCTTCCAGGGTCACTCCGACATCCCTCTCGACGAGACCGGTGTCGCGCAGGCGACCAGGGCGGCGTCCCTGCTCGCCGCGCTGCGGCCCACCCTCCTCGTGTCCTCCGACCTCCAGCGGGCCCACGACACCGCCCTGGCCCTCGGCCGCGTCGCCGGGCTCGACGTCGTGGTCGACAAGGACTTCCGCGAACGCGGCGGCGGCGAGTGGGAGGGCCTGACCCGCGAGGAGATCGCCGAACGCTGGCCGCGCGAGTACGTCGCCTGGGAGGCCCCGGGCGGCGAGGCCGTGACCGACGTCGCCGCCCGGGTCGCCGCCGCCATGCGCCGCTGGGCGGCCAGGCTCGACGACGACGGGCTGCTGGTCGTGGCCTCCCACGGCGCGGCGCTGCGGCTCGGCATCTGCGAGCTGCTCGGCCTGCCGCAGGAGCTGTGGTCCGCGCTCGGCGGCCTGGGCAACTGCTCGTGGTCGGTGCTCCAGGAGGGCCGTTCGGGATGGCGGCTGCTGGAGCACAACGCCGGCACCCTCCCCGAGCCCATCAGCAGCGACGACAGCCCCGACGCCGAGGGGCGCCGGCCCGCGTGAACGGCCGCTCGCCTCACGCGAGCGGCCCTCCCCCCGTCGCCCCGCCGTGATTAGGCGAATGGCGGAGATGGCTATATGCTCTCCGAGGCCCGCCTGCGAGCGGCGACCAGGGGCTATGGCGCAGTTGGTAGCGCGCTTCCATGGCATGGAAGAGGTCTGGGGTTCGAATCCCCATAGCTCCACCCTCACCCGCACCCTCGGAGGGCGGCACCGGCCGCCCTCCCGCTCCACCGCTCAGTGCCCGAAGACGAAGCCCTCGGCGCGGAGCCTGGCCGAGCTCACCGGCACCGTCGGCGTCCTGATCTCGCCGCGGAAGGTCAGCGGCGGCCACCCTCCGGCGGCGCAGATCTCGCCGAACACCTCCGCGTTCGTCCGGGGCGCCTCGCCGTCGGGGACGGCGTTGTAGATCCCGGTGAGCTCCCGGCTGACCACGAAGTCGAGGGCGGCGGCCGCGTCCCGGTAGTCGATCCGGTAGAGCAGCGCGTCGGCGGAGAAGGGGACGCTCCCGCCCAGCACCTCGTGGGCCAGCTTCACCCGGGCCGGGTAGTCCATGTCGCGCGGATGCCCGTACACGTCGGGGATGCGCACGACCGCGCCGCCGGCGGTGGCGAGCACGGCGGTCTCCGCCTCGGCGAAGTTGCGCGGCGAGGCGTCCGGGTCGTCGGTCACGGGCGTGTCCTCGTCCACCACGTCGCCCGTGCCCGCGCCGTACACGGACACCGAGCTGGTGAAGACCACCCGGGGGTGCGCCGCGGCGGCGGTGCGGGCGCTGGCGGTCAGCGTGTCCGCGTACTCGGCGACCCGCTGGGCCGCGTCGAACGAACGGTTCAGGCGCGGGCTCACGGTCAGGACGACGGCGTCGGCGCCCTCGGTCACCCGCTCCACCGCCGCTCGGTCGCTGCCCCGCAGGACCGCCACCTCCGAGCAGACCTCCCCGAGCTCCTCCACCCGACCGGTCGTGGTGGTGGTCCCGGTCACCTGATGGCCCGCGGCGGTCCAGCGGCGGGCCAGCTCCGTGCCGACGTTGCCGCAGCCGATGATCACATAACGCACGTCACGACCTCCTAGGGAAACGCTGTTTCACTTTGCCCCATGAGCCGCCCCGGCCGCTACCGCCGAGCGGGATCCGCGCCGCCCGGTTCGGCGAACGGCGCGCGGTCGCGGCCGCCGGGTGGTACGCCGGAGAGGAGAGGCGTCAGCGCGGCCCGATGGGAGGAACATGGACGGTCGGCTCGAAGAGGCGCGGTTGCACCAGGTCGTGGACGGGGTGTTCGCGTGGGTGCAGCCGGACGGGACCTGGTGGGTCAACAACGCCGGCGCCGTCGCCGGTGACGGGGCGGTGTTCGTGGTCGACACGTGCGCGACCGAGCAGCGGACCCGGCGGTTCCTCGGGGCGCTGGACGAGGCCACCGGGGCCGCGCCGGTGCGGACGGCGGTCAACACCCATCAGCACGGCGACCACGCGTACGGCAACAGCCTGCTTCCCGAGAGCGCCGTCCTGTTCGGGCACGAGGCGATGCGGGAGGCGCTGCTGGCCGACATCGCCATCGACGGCTGCCCGCCGTTCTGGACGCCGGTGCCCGACTGGGGGAATGTCACCCGGCGGGTCCCGGACGTGGCCATCCGCGGCGAGGTGACCGTGTACGCCGGCGGGCGGCGGGTCGAGCTGCGCCATCCCGGCCACCCGGCCCACACGCCTGGCGACGTGGTGGCGTGGCTGCCGGAGGAACGGGTGCTGTTCACCGGCGACCTGGTCTTCAACGGGCTGACGCCGCTGGTCATGATGGGGTCCGTACGAGGTGCGCTGGAGTCGCTGGACTGGCTGGCGGCGTTCGGGGCCGAGCACGTGGTGCCGGGGCACGGGCCGCTGGCCGACGCGGCGTCGCTGCCGGGGATCCTGGCGGCGCACGAACGCTACTACCGGTTCGTGCTCGACGTCGCGCGGGAGGGACGCGCGAGCGGGCTCACGCCCCTGGCGGCGGCCCAGGAGGCCGACCTCGGCGAGTTCGCCGGGTGGGACGACGCCGAGCGGCTGGTGCTCAACCTGCACCGGGAGTACGCGGAGGCCGATGGGGGAGAGGTGGACCTGCTCGCCGCCTTCGCCGACGCGATGACGTACAACGGCGGGCCGCTGCCGACCCGGGTCTGACAGGCGGCCCGGACGCCGGGGCCGGGTGCGAGGTCACCCGGCGGTCCCACCGCGATAGCGGCGGACGACCAGCTCGGCGGTGGCGGCGACCCGCTCGCGCAGCTCCGCGGGAGAGAGCACCTCGGCGTCCGCGCCCAGCCGGAGGAACTCGGGAACCGCGTGCCCGATCGACTCGATGGGCAGCGTCACCGTGGTCCAGCCCTCCTCGTCGGGCGGTCCGGCCGTCTGCTTCGCCGCCGCCACCACGCCGGGGGTCATCAGGTCGCGCAGGCGTTCCAGACCGGCGGGCGACAGCCGGACCACCGCCTCGCCCCACCGCAGCCGGGCCTCGAACTCCGCCAGGTAGTCCCGCCAGTGAGCGGCCAGGTCGAAGCCCTCAGGCCGGGCGATCCGGCCCGGCAGCGGATGCAGCTCCAGGATCTGCGACACCCGGTACGTGCGCACGTCCGCGCCGCAGCGGGCCACCAGGTACCAGCGCCCGGCCTTGACCACCAGCCCGTACGGCTCCAGGCGGCGCTCCACCTCCCGTGGCGCCCGCCAGCGGCGGTAGCGGACCTGCAGCGGGTGCTCGTTCCACACCGCCTCGGCCACCGCCGGCAGGTGGGTGAGCGGCTCGGAGTCCCGGTACCAGGCCGGGGCGTCGAGCAGGAACCGCTCCTGGATCCGGCCGGCCCGGTCGCGCAGCTCCACCGGCAGCGCCGCCATCAGCTTGAGCTGGGCGGCCGCAACCACCGCGCCCAGCCCCAGCTCGGCCGCCGGGCCCGGCAGCCCGGCCAGGAACAGCGACTCGGCCTCGTCGGCGGTCAGCCCGGTCAGCCTGGTGCGGTAGCCGTCGAGCAGGCGGTAGCCGCCGCTCGGGCCGGCGTCGCCGTAGAGCGGGATGCCCGCGGCGTGCAGCGACTCCACGTCGCGGTAGATCGTACGGACCGACACCTCCAGCCGGTCGGCCAGCTCTTTGGCCGTCATCCGGCCCCGGGTCTGCAGGAGCAGCAGGATCGAGACGAGGCGGGAGGCGCGCACGTCACTGACACTACATGTCAGTGACCCGCCCGTACGGTCGGCGCATGAACGACTTCGACTTCCTCATCGGCACCTGGGACGTGGCCAACCGCCGTCTCGTCAAGCGGCTGGCCGGCAGCGACGACTGGGACGAGTTCCCCGGCAGGTCGGTCTGCACCCGCCACTTCGGCGGCGGCGCGAACGTCGACGAGATCAGCTTCCCGACCCGCGGCTTCAGCGGGCTGACGGTGCGCGTGTACGACCCGGCCACGCGGCTGTGGTCCATCTACTGGGCCGACAGCCGCACCGGCACGCTCGGCCTGCCTCCGATGGTGGGCGGCTTCGACGGGGACCGGGGCGAGTTCTACGCCGACGACGCGCACGAAGGGACGCCGGTGCGCTGCCGGTTCCTGTGGACCGTGCTCGGTGCGGACGCGTGCCGGTGGGAGCAGGCGTTCTCCGTCGACGGCGAGCGGACCTGGGAGACCAACTGGACGATGGACTTCACCCGGGCCTAGGAGCTCGCCGTGAGCAGCACCGCCACGGCCACCGCCACCACCAGCAGCAGGAGCCCGCCCACCACGTACAGCCACCGCCAGCCCGGCCTGGCCGCCCGGCTGGGCTCGTACGAGACGTCCGGCAGCAGGTCGGGCGTGTAGTCCAGGCGTTGCGTCCGGTCGCTGTCCTGGGACGGCGCGGTCTTCCCGGACGGGGTCGCGTTCCCCGGGTCCGGTGGCGTGTCGCGGCGTCGCGGCGGCGGGGCGGGGGCGTCCCGGCGATGCCTGATCGTTCTGTCGTGGTCGGGGCGGCCGGGCTGATCTGGGTTCATGGGTCCCTCGAACCAACGGCGATGGGAAGTCTCTCCAAGATTGTCACATTCGGCGGCTTTGTCCCGTCCGTTCGCCATGACATCAGTAGTGGTTACGGGAGCGAGCGGACGGCTCGGCCGGGCGGTGACGGCCCGGCTGGCGGCCGAGGGATACGAGGTACGGGCGCTCAGCCGTACCCGCAGGGCGGACGCCGGCGGGGTGCGGTGGGCCGTCGCGGACCTGGCCACGGGGCGGGGCGTGGCCGAGGCGGTGGCCGGCGCGGACGCGATCGTCCACCTGGCGTCGGCGCCCTACCGGGGCCGCTACACGCGCCGGGTGGAGCTGGACGGGACCGGCGCGCTGCTGGCGGGGGCCCGCGCGACGGGGACCGGGCAGCTGATCTACCTCTCGATCGTGGGCGCGGACCGGGTGCCGTGGGGCTACTACCGGACCAAGCTGGCGGCCGAGCGGCTCGTCCGGGACGGCGGGGTGCCGTGGACGACGCTGCGGGTGACGCAGTTCCACGAGTTCGCGGCGGAGATCCTCGCCGGGATGGCCCGCCTGGGCGCGGTGGTGGCCGACCCGGGGATTCCCGCCCAGCCGGTGGACGTGCGGGACGTGGCCGGGCACCTGGCGTCGCTGATCCGGCGGGGGCCGTCAGGTGAGGTCGAGGAGTACGGCGGGCCGGAGGTGCTGACCATGGCGGAGGCGGCCCGGCTGTGGCTGGACTCCCGGCGCTCGCGCCGGCCGCTGCTGCGGATGCGCGTGCCGGGCAGGCTGGGGCGGGCCTTCCGGGCTGGGCACCTGACCACGTCCGCCAGGCCCGCAGGGGAGATCACCTGGCAGGACTATCTGGCGGGTCAGGACGAAGGGTCTCCCCGATAGGGGTGCGGCTGCTGCCAGGCGGGCGCGGCGGGCTGCCGGGCCATCCCGGGGCGGTGGGCGACCACGGCCCAGATCAGCAGGCTGAGGCCGGTCAGCGTCAGCACGAACGACAGCAGCGTCAGCACCGCCATGACGCCGGCCGCCCCGGGCAGGCCGAGGCTCTGCACGATCACGTTGAGGAACAGCGCCTGGCCGAGTTGCAGCAGCCCCTGCAACAGGAGGGCGACGCAGCCGAGCAGGCCGAGCGTCGCGGCGCGGCCGTGGACGCGCCGGCCCATGGCCGTGAGCGCGATGCCGACCACGGGAACCGCGCACAGCGTGACGGCGAGAGCGATGTTGAGGAGGTTCCAGGAGGGGTCCAAGCCGCGATCTCCGTTCCTCAGGGGGTCCGGCGCTGAGGGGTGGCCGGGGGGCGGGCTCGCCGCACCGCTTCGATGATCGGATCCAGGTCCAGTCTGCCCCGGTAACGTACGCCGTTGATGAACAGAGTGGGAGTGCCCCGTACACCGCTCTCCAAGCCTGAACGCTCGTCGCGCTCGATCCTGGCGGCGCGGGGGGCGATCGGGGCCGACAGGTCGACCTCCAGCTCGGCGGCGTAACGCGCGAGATCCTCGTCGCCGAGGGCCTGCCGGTTCGAGTAGAGCAGGTCGTGCATCTCCCAGAACCGGCCGTCGCGGGCCGCCGCCTCGGCCACCAGCGCGGCGGGCATGGCGCGCGGATGCATCTGGCGCAGCGGGAAGTGACGGAACACGAACCGCACGTCGGGATGGCGCCGCCGCAGCTCCTCCAGGATCGGGTGGAGCCGCCCGCAGTAGGGGCACTCGAAGTCGCCGTACTCGACGACGGTGACGGCCGCGTCGGCCGGGCCGCGCACGTGGTCGTCCGGGCCGACCGGGGTGCTGAGCAGCTCCGGCAGGTCCTCCTCCGGCTCGGCCGGGGCGCCGGGCGGGGCGCAGACGCCGCCGCGGTTCCACGCCAGCTTGAAGATGATCCAGCCGAGCAGCGCCGACGTGATCGAGCCGGCGAGAATGCCGATCTTGGCCTCGCTGATCAGGAGCGGGTCGTCGAAGGCCAGCTCCACGATGAACAGCGAGACGGTGAACCCGATGCCGGACACCGCCGCGCCGCCCAGCACCTGGCCCCACACCAGGTTGCCCGGCAGGACGCCCCAGTTGAGCCGGAGCGGCAGCCAGGTGCCGAGGGTGATCCCCAGCAGCTTGCCGGCGACCAGTCCCAGTGCCACCCCGATGGAGATGGGCGAGGTCATCGCGGCGCTCAGCGTCTCGCTGTCCAGCCGGATCCCGGCGTTGGCCAGCGCGAAGATCGGCACGATCACGTAACTGCTCCACGGATGGAGCCGCAGCTGCAGCCGCTCGTTGACGGAGACCGACATGCGCACCAGCCGCGTCGCCTCCACGGCGGCCCGCGGGTTGGGCGCGTACGCCAGCTCCTGCACCGCCTCGCCCGCCCGCAGGAGCTTCTGGTCGCTGGGCGCGTAGACGAACACCAGCACGCCGAGCGCGATCCCGACCAGCGTCGGGTGCACGCCGCTCTCCAGGGTCGCCACCCAGAGCGCGAAGCCGAGCACGATGTACGCGGGCGCGCGCCAGATCCGCAGCCAGCGCAGCAGCATGATCGCGGCGAGCAGCCCGGCGGCGGTGACCAGCGCGGGGACCGAGAGGCTCGCCGTGTAGAAGATCGCGATGATCATGATGGCGAGGACGTCGTCGACGATCGCCAGCGTGAGCAGGAAGGCCCGCAGCGGGTCCGGGCAGCGCGCCCCCACCACGGCGAGCAGCCCCAGCACGAACGCGGTGTCGGTGGCGATCGGCACGCCCCAGCCGACGGCGCCGGGGCCGCCCGCGTTGAGCATCAGGTAGATGCCGGCGGGGACGATCAGCCCGCCGAGCGCCGCGAGGGCGGGCACGGCGATCAGCCGGCGGTCGCGCAGCTGCCCGAGGCGCATCTCGTAGGAGATCTCCAGGCCGATGACGAAGAAGAAGATCGCCATCAGCCCGTCGTTCACCCAGTGGCGCAGGTCGAGCGAGAACGTGGCGTCGCCGAACGTCAGCCCGACCGGGATGTGCCAGAACGCCTCGTAGGTGTCGCCCCACGGCGAGTTGGCCCACAGCATGGCCAGGACGGTGGCGGCGAGCAGCAACGTGGTGCTGCCCGCCTCGGTCTTGAAAATCGCCCTGAGCACGGTGGGCTCACCCCCTCCGCACGATCTTATGATTCCCGCGCAGGTGCCCGGACTGCGAAGGGCCGCCTCGAACAGGCCAAGGACGACGCGGCGGACCGACAGCGGATATCTGGGCCTTCTCAGGGTGGCTTGCTCTGGTTAACGTGCCACAGCAACTTGAATCAGGGGAAACAGTCCCAACCAGATTCCTTGCGGAGGAGCCGAATGCGCTTCCACCTCCCCAAGGGCGTGGCCCGAGCCGGCACCCTGGCAGCGGCCCTCGCCCTTCCTCTCACCCTGGTCGCCCCGGCACAGGCGGACCCCGATCCGAGGCGCCTGGCCGGGTCGGTCAAGGCCCAGCCGGTCGTCCGCCACCTGGAGGCGTTCCAGCGGATCGCCGACGCCAACGGCGGCACCCGCGCCTCCGGCACGCCCGGGTACGACGCCTCGCGCGACTACGTGGCGGACAAGCTGCGCAAGGCCGGATACAAGGTGACCATCCAGTCGTTCGAGTTCCCGTTCTTCATCGAGAACTCGACGGCCACGATGGCGCGGATCTCGCCGAACCCGCGCACCTACGCCCCGCCGCCGGACGGCAGCTCGGTCGGCGAGTTCGCGACCATGACGTACTCCGGCGCCGGGGACGTGACCGCGACCCTGCAGAACGTGGACCTGCTGCTCCCGCCGCCCGCCGCCCCTGGCTCGACCTCGGGCTGCGAGGCGGCGGACTTCGCCGGCTTCACGCCCGGCAACATCGCGCTGATCCAGCGCGGCGGCTGCGACTTCCGGGTCAAGGCGGAGAACGCCCAGGCGGCGGGAGCCGTAGGCGTGATCATCTTCAACGAGGGCCAGGAGGGCCGCACCGCCACCGTGCAGGGCACGCTCGGCGAGCCGACGGTGACCATCCCGGTGGTCGGCGCGAGCTTCGAGGTCGGCGCGGACCTGGCCGCCGCGACCACCGTGGTGCGCCTGGCCACCGACACCGAGAGCGAGATCCGCACCACCTCGAACGTGATCGCCGACTCCCGGTCCGGCGACCCGGGCAAGGTCGTCATGTTCGGCGCGCACCTCGACAGCGTCACCGCCGGGCCCGGCATCAACGACAACGGCACCGGCAGCGCGGGCATCCTGGAGACCGCCCTGCTCGTGGCCAAGCTGCCGACGGTCAACAAGCTGCGCTTCGCCTGGTGGGGCGCCGAGGAGCTGAACCTGATCGGCTCCGAGCACTACGTGGCGAACCTGGCTCCCGCGGAGCTCGCGAAGATCAAGATGTACCTGAACTTCGACATGATCGGCTCGCCGAACTACGCCTACAAGATCTACGACGGCGACGACTCCGACGCGACCGGCGAGCCCGCGGGCCCGCCCGGCTCCGACGAGATCGAGGCCACCTTCGAGCGGTACTTCGACACGCTGCGGCTGCCGCACGGCGGCACCGACTTCGACGGCCGCTCCGACTACGGGCCGTTCATCGCTGCCGGCATCCCGTCGGGCGGCCTGTTCACCGGCGCCGAGGGCGTGAAGACCGAGGAGGAGGCCCGGCAGTACGGCGGCACGGCGGGCGTCGCCTACGACCCGTGCTACCACCGGGACTGCGACACGATCGCCAACGTCAGCACCGAGGCGCTGCTGGTCAACACCGGCGCGATCGTGCACTCGGCGGTGACGTACGCCTACGACCGGAGCCTGCCGGGCGCCACGGCCGCCCGCGCGGGGGCCCCGCTCCGGGCGCACGGCGAGGCGGGCGCCGGGCACCACCACGCCATCACCCGCTGACCCGCGGGACGGGGGAGCGGCGTCCGGCGCCGCTTCCCCGTCAGGTCGCGGCGCCGCGGGTGGGCGCGTCAGCCTTCCAGCGAGTCCAGGTAGGCGGCGGCCTCCTCGACGCGGTCCTCGCCGAACACCCGGACGCCGTGGCGCTCCAGCAGCGCCGTGGTCACGCCACGGCCCGGGGCGCGGCGGCCGGTGAAGGCGCCGTCGTAGACGGTCAGGGAGCCGCACGACGGGCTGCCCTCCTTCAGCACCGCCAGCCGGGCCCCGGCCGACCGGGCCGCCGCCAGCGCGGCCCGCGCCCCCGCCAGGAACTCGGCGGTCACGTCGCGGCCGTCGGCGGTCACCACGCGGGCCCGCCCGTCCAGCACGGCCGCCCCGCCCGCGCCGCCCTCGATCTCGGCGGCCGGCCGGGGCACGGGCAGCCCGCCCTGCACCTCGGGGCAGAACGCGACCAGCCGCCCCTCGCGCCGCCAGGCCGCCAGCCGCTGGTCGGAACTGGTCTTGGCCCCGCCGTCGTAGCGGACCCGCCGGCCCATCAGACACGCGCTGACCAGGATCCTCTCCATGCCCTCGATCCTATGGTCGCCGGGTACGGGACGGAATCGAGGCCGGCCAGGGCGGGCGATAGCCTGTGCAGCGATGAACACCACCGTTGCCACGATCGTCATCGTCGGCGCGCTCCTGCTGGCGCTGGCGAGCCTGATCACCGCCATCCGCGACCGCCCGATGGGCGTGATCCTGCTGTCCGGGTTCGTCCTGCTCGAAGTGGCGGTGCTGGTCCAGGCGGGGTTCATGATCGCCGCGATGGCCGGCGGCGAGGGGCCCGCGGACGAGACGGCCACGATCTACGGCTATCTCGCCGGCCAGGTGCTCATCCCGCCCGCCGGGGTGTTCCTCGCGCTCGCCGAGCGCAGCCGCTGGGGCCCGGCCATCCTGGTCGTGGCGGGCTTCGCGATCGCGGTGATGACCGGGCGGCTGCTGCAGGTCTGGCAGGGCGTCGCGTGACCGGTGAGGCCGGCCTCGGCTCCGGCCCCGGCCGGGCGCTGATCGCCCTCTACGGGGTGTTCGCGCTGGCCGCCGGCGCCCGCGCCGCCGTGCAGATCGCCACCAGGTTCGCCGAGGCGCCGCTGGCCTACGCGCTGTCGGCGTTCGCCGCGCTGGTCTACGCGCTGCTCACGGTCGCGCTCGTGCGCGGCGCCCGCCGGCTCGCGCTGGTCTCGCTCTTCATCGAACTGGCCGGGGTGCTCGTCATCGGCACCGCCAGCCTGCTCTGGCCGGCCGCCTTCCCCGACGAAACCGTATGGTCCGGATACGGCAAGGGTTACCTGTTCATCCCGCTGGTGCTTCCCCTCGTGGGCCTCTATTGGCTGTGGCGCCGACGTTAGCGGCGCTATCTCGCGGGCAGCACGGTGTTCCATGAGTACGATCGAGCACGCTGTAGAGGTCAACGCTCCGATCAGGGCCGCGTACAACCAGTGGACCCAGTTCGAGAGCTTCCCCGAGTTCATGGAAGGCGTCGAGTCCGTCAAGCAGATCACGGACACGCGCACCCACTGGATCACCGAGATCGCCGGGGTCAAGCGGGAGTTCGACGCCGAGGTCACCGAGCAGCACCCCGACGAGCGCATCGCCTGGCGGTCGGTCGAACGGCCGCACCAGGCGGGCGTCGTCACCTTCCATCGGCTCACCCCGGAGACCACCAGGGTGACCCTCCAGATGGAGTACGAGCCCGAGGGCTTCGCCGAGAAGGTCGGCGACTGGCTCAACATCGTCCAGACGCGCGTCAAGGGCGACATGGAGCGCTTCAAGAAGTTCATCGAGTCGCGCGGCGGCGAGACCGGCGCCTGGCGCGGCGACGTCCCCGGCCCCCATCAGCACGGCTCCGGGCTCGGCGGCGACGACCATCCGGTGCCTCCGGGCACGGTCGGCGGCGACCGTACGATGCCCCCCGGCACCGTCGGCGGCGACCGTACGATGCCCCCCGGCACCGTCGGCGGCGACACCGGCCTCCCCGGCGACGCCGGCACGCTTCCTCCCCCCGGTCCCGTCCCGCCCCGGGACGAGCCCCCGCAGGGCCCCCGACCGGTTCTGTAACCCCGGCATCTCCGCAAAACCCCCGAACTTTCGGGGGTTTTTGCGTTGTCTGGGGTGGTTACGTCAGACAACTGAGCATTTGGTGTGTTCACTGGGATGTGTGGAATAGATGTCGCTCGTGTTGCTGTTAAGCTAACCATTCATCCTATGACTTGATGAGTGGAGGAATTCGCGCGGCATGAGTGTGCTCACCCCGGAGGAACGGACCAGAACCAGTCCTCTCGCCTGGCTCCTCGTGCTGGGGATCGTCCTGGCCGCGCTGAACCTGCGCACCGCCGTCAGCAGCGTCGGCCCGCTGCTGGACCAGCTGTCCGCCTCGCTCGGCATGTCGAGCATCGGCACCGGCCTGCTCACCACGCTTCCCGTGCTGGCCTTCGCCACCGTCGGCGCGATCACGCCCACGCTGGCCCGGCGCGTCGGCGAGCACCGGCTGCTCCTGCTCTCCCTGGTCACGCTGGGCGCGGGCATGCTGGTGCGGGTCCTGGTCGACTCCGCGCCGGTGTTCCTGCTGAGCAGCGCCGTCGCGCTGTCGGGCGGCGCGGTCGGGAACGTGCTCATCCCGACGCTGATCAAGCGTCACTTCCCGGCCCGTACCGGGACCATGACCACCGTCTACACCACCTCGCTGGCCGTCGGCACCATGCTCGCGGCCGCGGCCACCGTGCCGATCGAGCAGGCCTCGGGGGACTGGCACGTGGCGCTCGGGGTGTGGGCGGCGCTGGCCGCCGTCTCCGCCCTTCCGTGGCTCGCGCTCCTGCGCAGCGAGCCGGAACGGGACCACGGCCGGCCGGGCTCCGGCCTGCGCCGGATGGCACGGAGCAGGCTGGCCTGGGCGATCGCCGTCTACTTCGGCACCCAGTCGATGATCGCCTACATCATGTTCGGCTGGCTGGCCGCCATCCTCACCGACGGCGGATACTCGACGAGCCAGGCGGGCGTGATCCTCGGCGCCTTCACCGCGCTGAACATCCCCGTCTCCCTCCTCGTCCCCGCCGTCGCCGCCCGCTTCCGCGACCAGCGGCCGGTGGTGGCCGGCCTGGTGATCGCCTACACGGTGGGGTTCCTCGGGCTGTGGCTGGCCCCCGCGTCCACCGCGCCCGTCTGGGTGGTGCTCGTGGCGATCGGCATGGGGTCGTTCCCGCTGGCGCTCACCATGCTCGCCGTGCGCACCCGTACGGCGGAGACGACCGCGGCCCTGTCGGCCTTCGGGCAGAGCGCCGGATACCTCATCGCCGGCGCCGGGCCGCTGCTCGTCGGCGTGCTGCGCCAGGTGAGCGGCGGCTGGACGCTCCCGTACCTGCTGATCTTCGTCGTGCTGGCCGTGCAGCTGTTCACGGGCCTGTACGCGGGCCGCGACCGCTATGTGGAGGACGAGCGGCGCGTGTCTCTGCCAGGATGACGTCTGTGAACTCGACAGTTGTCACCTTCCCTTACGGTCATGTCAGTGGCCGTTCAGAGATCGTCGGGGCCGTTCCGGTGGGGGAGCGGCACGGCCTCGTCGTCGCCGAGACTCCGTTCCATCCCCTGGACCACACCTGGCCCGACCAGCCCGCCGATCGCGGCGTCATCGGCGGGCTGCCGGTGCTCGACTGCGTGACCGGCGCCCGCGAGCCCGGCGGCGAGGTGCTCCTGGGCGCCGGCATCCCCGTGCGGCGCGGCGCCGACGGCTGGGACTGGCTGGTCGTCCACGTCACCGAGACCCCGCTGGACGTGGGCGCCGAGGTCGCGCTGGAGATCGACGCCGGTCACCGGGCCGCCCTGTCGGCCGGTCACACCGCCTGCCACCTGGCCGCGCTGGCGCTCAACGCCACCCTGGCCGGCCGCTGGCGCAAGGAGCCGGCGCGCGACCGGCTCGGCAACCCCGACTTCGACCAGAGCGCCATCACCCGCTCCAGGATCGTCCCGTACGGGAGCCTCGACGAGTACCGGCTGGGCAAGTCGCTGCGCAAGAAGGGGTTCACCGCCGACGGGCTCGACCTCGCAGAGACGGCGCGCGAGGTCACCGAGCGGCTGAAGGCATGGGTGTCGGCCGACGCCCCCGTCCGGCTCGACGTGCCGGGGCCGGAGCTCACCGCCCGCCGCACCTGGCACTGCGCCCTGCCCGAGGGCGAGGCGTCGATCCCGTGCGGCGGCACGCACGTGCGGCGTACGGGGGAGCTGGGCGAGATCACGGTCACCCTGGAGGCCGGGGAGCAGGCGCTGACCATGCGCACCACCGTCACCCCGGCCTGACCGGGCGGCGCTTCGGGTGAGGCGCGTGGTGACACGGGTGGGCGGAAAGTCGGATACACTTGGCGACGCATCCGCAAGGGGCTATGGCGCAGTTGGTAGCGCGCTTCCATGGCATGGAAGAGGTCTGGGGTTCGAATCCCCATAGCTCCACCTTTTTTCGTCACCTGACCCCTGTCGTCACCGGCAGGGGTCTTGGTATGAAAGGAGCCTTCCGTCCCCCGAGGGAGGCTGTCGCCGTGGATCTCATCCCTGTGGAGTTCGAGGCGTTCGACAAGCGCATCGCGACCGTCGGCGGTGACAGGTACGTCGAACGCCTGTACCGGGGGACCCGCTGGGCGGAGGGGCCGGTCTACTTCCCCGCGGGCCGCTTCCTGGTGTGGAGCGACATCCCCAACGACCGGCTGCTGCGCTGGGACGAGCAGACGGGCGCGGTGGCTCCGTTCCGCCAGCCGTCCGGCTACGTCAACGGCAACACCCTCGACCGCGAGGGCCGGCTCATCTCCTGCGAGCACGGCGCCCGCCGGGTGACCAGGACCGAACACGACGGCTCGGTCACCACCCTGTCCGACAGCTGGCGGGGCAGGCGGCTCAACAGCCCGAACGACGTGGTGGTCCGCTCCGACGGCTCGATCTGGTTCACCGACCCGCCGTACGGCATCCTGGGCGACTACGAGGGACACCGGGCCGAGCAGGAGATCGACGGCTGCCACGTCTACCGCATCGACCCGGTCACCGGCGAGACCGCGATGGTCGCCGGCGACTTCGCCCGGCCCAACGGCCTGGCCTTCTCCCTGGACGAGAGCCAGATCTTCATCGCCGACACGCAGGAACGCCACCTGCGGGTCTTCGACGTCCGCGACGACGGCACCCTGGCGGGCGGCCGGGTGTTCGCCGAGCACGAGGGCGACGGCGGCTTCGACGGCCTGCGCCTGGACTCCGACGGCCGCGTGTGGGCGGCCGTCGGGTCCTCGGTGCACTGCTACGACCCCGACGGGACCCTCCTCGGCAGGCTCAACCTGCCGGAGAGCGTCTCCAACCTGGTCTTCGGCGGGCCCAAGCGGAACCGGGTCTTCATCACCGCGACCACGTCGCTGTACTCGGTGCTGCTGAGCATCCGCGGCGCCCGCCCCGTCTGGGCCTCCTGACCCGTCACTGGAAGGCCCAGGCGAACAGGTGCAGCTCGCCGTCCTCCGCCGGGGCGAACGTCAGGCTCGCCACCTTCTTGGCCGGGTCCAGGGCGATCGGCCGGGCCGCGAACACGTGGGCGCCGATGGGCTGGAAGGGCCACGAGCCCCAGTAGAGCCGCATCGGCGTGGAGGCGACCACCTCGTTGCCGAAAGCGGGCGGCTCGCCGCCGAAATCCAGGATCCACTCGCTGAGCCCCAGCGTGCCGGTGCTGGTCGAACCGTCGGTGTAGGTGACCGTCACCTTGGACTCCGGCCAGCCGTTGACGCCCGCGCCGAGGAACGCCAGCCTGCTCGCCCCGGCGGGCGCGGCCACCTCGATCGGCCCGGTGCCCGGCCGCACGTTGTCCCACTCGCCCGGCCTGCGGTCCGGCCAGGTGAAGGAGAAGCCCTTCCAGGAGACGGTGCCGCCCGGCTCGATCCCGGCGTCGGCCAGGGCCTGCGCCGAGTAGCTGAACCCCGGCCCGTCGATGTTGGCCTCGTCCGGTTCCGCGGCGTCGCCGATGCCGGCGTTGTTGTGGTGCCACGCCGGCGTGCCGCGCGCGGCCACGTTCAGCCGCACGCCGCCGGTGGCCCGGCCCGCCGTGATCGGCACGGTGTGGAAGCCGAGGGGCACGCCCGCGGCCACGGTGATCGTCACCTTGCGGGTCACGGCGCCCCTGGCCGGCACGGACACGGTTCCGCTCGACGGCGTGACCGTGATCCCGGCCGGCGGGTCGGCCCGCCACGCGACCGTGGCCGCGCCGCCCGTGGAGCGCACGGTGAGGTCGGCCTGGAAGGCGCCGCCTGGCTCCACCGGCCCGGTGCCCGGGTTGAGCCCCAGCAGGTACGGCTCGGCGCCCTCGCCGAACGACGGCGGCGCGTCCGCGGGGTTCGCGCCGAACGCCCGGTTCGGCGACGACCCGACCGTGAAGTCCAGCCGCCCGCCCCGGGTCGCGAACGACTCGGGCAGCCACGCCCGCGAGGTCGCGGCGCCGTTCACCCGCAGCGCCCTGATGTAGCCGGCCCCGGCGCCGGGCGCGTTGACGACGATGTCGCCACCTGGGCGCCTGATCGTGATCTTGTCGAACAGCGGGGTGTTGACCAGCAGCTCCGCGCGGCCGGGGATCGCCGGGAACAGCCCCATCGCCGACCACACGTACCAGGCGCCCATCGTGCCGAGGTCGTCGTTGCCGACGAGCCCGTCAGGGCCGGGGCCGAACAGCTCCTTCTGCGTCCGCCGTACCACTTCCTGCGTCTTGTACGGCTGCCCCGCCCACGCGTACAGCCACGGCGACTGCAGCGCCACCTCGTTGCCGAGATAGGCGTACGGCCGGTGGGGGCCGGCGTTCAGCTCGGTGAAGTACTTGTCCAGCCGGGCGACGGCCGCGTCCGCGCCGCCCATCGCGGTGAACAGGCCCTGCGGGTTGTGCGGCACCAGCCAGTGGTACTGCGCCCCGTTGCCCTCCATGTAGACGTCCGCCGCGCCCGGGTCGAACGGCGCGGTGAACGAGCCGTCGCCCAGCCGGGGCTGGACCCAGCCGCCGGCCGGGTTGAAGAGGTGCTGCCACGCCTGCGCCCGCTTCATGAACTCGGCTCGCGTGCCCTGGTCGCCGAGCCGCGAGGCGAGCTGCGCGATGCCGAAGTCCGCGATGCCGTACTCCAGGGTCGAGGCCGGGTCCGACGGCTTGTACCCCTTGGCCATGTAGGCGGCGTTGCCCGGCCGCTCGTCGTAGTCCAGCAGCGGGTGGCCGATGTCCATGGGGCCCACGCGCCGGGCGGCGGCGGCCATCGCCTTCAACGCCCCGGCGGCGTCGAAGTCACGCGCGCCGAACGCGTACATGGTGGACAGGATCACGTGGTACGGGTCGCCCACCATGACCCCGGTGACCGCGTTCTGGTGCGACCAGCGGTCCCACACGTTGCCGAGGTCCTGCGCGTTGCGGTACATCGACCGCGCGATGTCGCTCGCCACGTCCGGCGCGAGCAGGGCCAGCAGCTGCACCTCGCTGCGGTAGACGTCCCAGCCGGAGAAGGTCGCGTAGTGGTGGTGCCCCGGGCTCACCTTGCGCGGCTCGTGGTCGAAGCCGACGTACGTGCCGTCCACGTCGTCGAAGACGTACGGCTGGAGCAGCGCGTGGTAGAGGTTGCTGTAGAAGGTGCGCCGCTGGGCCTCGCTCCCGCCGGTGACGGACACCTGGCCGAGGCGCTCGTTCCAGACGGCGTCGGCCTCGCTCGCCACCTGCTCCAGGTTCTTGGCGCCGATCTCCGCGCGCAGGTTGTTCCTGGCGCCCTCGACGCTCACGTACGACAGACCGACGCGCATCTGCACCGGCGTCGCGGGGTCGAACTCCAGGTACGCCCCCGAACCGGGGCCGTTCACCACCACGTCGTCGGAGGTGACGACGTGGCCCTTCACCTTGCTCTTGGAGGCGTTGGCGACGGTCCGCGCGCCGGGCAGCACCTGGTCGTCCTTCCAGGTGCCGAAGCCGGTGACCGGCCGGTCGAAGGTGGCGTGGAAGTAGACCTTGTACCGCGTCGGCGGGCCGCAGAACCCGCCGGTCAGCACCCACCCCTCGACGGTGTCGCCGGTGATGCGGGTCTCGCCGTCGTCGACGCCGTTGATCGAGCCGCTGGTGTTCAGCAGCAGGGTGGCCGGCTTGTCCTTGGGGAAGGTGAAGCGGCCGACGCCCGCGCGCGTGCTGACCGACAGCTCGGTCTTGACGCCGGTGTCGAGGGTGACTCCGTAGTAGCCGGGTGAGGCGGTCTCGTTGGCGTGCTGGAAGCCCTGGACGTAGTCCATCCCGTGCGTCGCGGGGGAGCGGCCGATCCGGCCGGAGAAGGGCATCACGGGGAAGTCCTGGGCGCCGGTGCAGCCCGGCCCGGAGATGTGGGTCATGGAGAAGCCCCGCAACCGGTCGTCCTCCCAGCGGTAACCGCCGCCCGCGTCCTCCACGGTGTCGGGGCTCCACTGCATCATCCCGAAGGGCAGGACGGCGCCGGGGAACGTCATGCCCCCGCCTCCGCCGTGGCCGAAGTCGGCCGCCGCCTCCTTCGTGCCGTGGAAGACGTTGACCAGGGCGGCCGGAGATCGTGGCGCGGCGGCTCCGGGGTCTTCGGCAGGGGTGGTCCCGGCCGGGAGCATCGTCGCGGCCAGCAGCGTGGTGACTAACGGTAACGACCATAACGACATGGCGCACACCTTTCGAGGGTGAGGTCGTGCTAACGAAACTGCTCGCCTCCTCCCAGGTCAACGAGCGAAAACGGCGCGCACAAGTTGCCATCCGCGAGGTGTGAATAGGGGTTGGCCGTCACCGCCCGCGTTGGCACATTCGAGGTGCCGCGGGCCGGGATCCGCGGCGACCGCCGAGCGCAGGGGATCAGGATGACCGTCTTGCCCACGATGACGGACGAGCCGAGGGCGAGCCGCGCGCTGCCCGCCGACGATCCGCGTGATCCGTCGGCCAGGCTGGGGAGACTGCTGGATCCGGGCACGCCCGCCGTGCTCCACCCCGACGACGACAGCGGCGTCACCGCGGTGCGGGGGCGGGTGGACGGCAGGCCCGTCATCGCCTTCTGCACGGACGCCAGGAGGATGGGCGGCGCGCTCGGCGCGGCCGGGGCGCGGCACATCGTGACCGCCACCGACACCGCGGTGGCCGAGGGCTGCCCGGTGATCGGGCTGTGGCACTCCGGCGGCGCCAGGCTCGCCGACGGCGTCGAGTCGATGGACGGCGTGGGCCGCATGTTCGCCGCGATGACCAGGGCCTCGGGCGTGGTCGCGCAGATCTCGGTCGTGCTGGGCCCGGCCGCCGGCGCCGCCGCGTACGGCCCGGCCCTGACGGACGTGGTCGTCATGGCGGACTCCGGGCGGGTCTTCGTGACCGGTCCCGACATCGTGCGCAGCGTCACGGGCGAGAAGATCGACATGGCGGCGCTCGGCGGTCCCGAGGCGCACGGCCCCAGGTCCGGGGTCGCGCACGTGCCGGCCAGGGACGAGGACGACGCCTGTTTCCGCGCCCGCCGCCTCGCCGGGCTGCTGGGCGGCGGGCGGGGCCGGTTCGACACGGCCGCGCTGCGCGAGCCGAGAGATCTGCGCGCGCTGCTGCCCGACTCGCCGCGCCGGGCGTACGACGTGCGGCCGCTCGTGCACGCCCTCGTGGACGGCGGCCCGGACGGCGGCCCGGACTTCGAGGAGCTGCAGCCCCGCTGGGCGGCCAACGTGCTGGTCGGGCTCGGCAGGCTCGGCGGCCGGCCGGTCGGGGTGCTGGCGAACAACCCCATCCGCAAGGGCGGCTGCCTGGACTCGCTGTCGGCGGAGAAGAGCGCGCGCTTCGTCCGCATGTGTGACTCCCTGGGAGTTCCGCTGATCGTGCTGGTCGACGTCCCGGGCTTCCTGCCGGGCGTGGGCCAGGAGTGGGGCGGCGTCGTGCGGCGCGGGGCCAAGCTCCTGCACGCCTTCGCCGAGTCCGTGGTGCCGCGCGTCACGCTGATCACCCGCAAGGCCTACGGCGGGGCGTACATCGCGATGAACTCCCGCTCGCTCGGCGCCACCGCGACCTTCGCCTGGCCGGACGCCGAGGTGGCCGTCATGGGCGCGGAGAGCGCCGTCGGCGTGCTGCACCGCAAGGCACTGGCCGCGGCCCCCGACGACGAGCGCGAGGCCCTGCGCACCCGGCTGGCCGAGGAGCAGCGCAGGACCGCCGGCGGCGTGGCGCGGGCGATGGCCCTCGGCGTGGTGGACGAGGTGATCGCCCCCGAGACCACGCGGCTGCGGCTGGCCCAGGTGCTGGACCGGGCCGCGCCGGCCCGCGGGCGCCACTCCAACATCCCGCTGTGAACGCCTGCCGCGACCACCCGCGAACGGGCGCCGGCGACGCCCCTACGACCCGCCGGAGAGCCCGGCGGGCAGGTCACGCCGCCGGGAGACGTCGAGCTTGCGGTAGATCCGCGTCAGGTGCTGCTCCACCGTGCTCACGGTGATGAAGAGCTTGCCGGAGATCTCCCGGTTGGAGTAGCCCTCCGCCGCCAGCGCGGCCACCCGGTGCTCGGCCTCGCTGAGCGTCGCCGCGGCTTCCGGCGTCCCGTTCCGCGTCCCGTCCGCGCCGTGCCCGTGGCTGACGCGGCCGTGGTGCCGGGCGGAGGAGGTGACGGCGATCGCGCCCCGTGACGGCGAGCGGAGCAGGGAGTCCGCGTGACATTCCCGCGCCAGCGCGCCGGCCCGGCCACCCAGCATCCCGGCCCTGCGGTGCTCGCCGATCGCGTGGTACGCCTCGGTCAGGTCGACCAGCGCCCTGGCGTGCTCGTACCGGTCGCCGCCCGCCTGCAGCAGGTCGGCGGCGCGGCGCAGGAGCATCACGCGGTGCCGCACCTCGCCCGCGGCGGCGAGCAGGCGCAGCGCCATCCCGTGCACGCGCTTGGACCGCTCGCCGCACCCGGCGAGCTGGGCCTCGATCAGCCCGCGCGCCTCCTCGGCCTCGCCGAGCCGGATCAGCGCCTCGGCCGCGTCGAGCCGCCACGGGACGAACTCGGGCACGTCCAGCCCCCAGGCCCCGGTGAGCTCGCCGCACATCCGAAGGTCGCGCAGCGCCCGCCGGGGCTGGCCCGACATGAGCGCGAAGCGCCCCTTGCCGTAGAGGTACTGGGCGGCGAACCGGGTCTCCAGCATCGCCTCCGGCACCGGGAGGGCGGCCTGCGGCAGATAGTCCGGGTGACGGCCCATCGCGGCTCCGGCGGTCAGCAGGATGCCCAGCGGCGCGCCGATCGCCACCCCCCAGCTCTCCGGCGAGATGAGCTCCAGGGCCCGCTGGGCGTCGCGGGCCGCCGCCGCCAGGTCCCCCCGGCGCAGCGCGATCTCCGCGCGGATCGCCGACAGCCTGGCCTGGCGGCTGGGGGCATGCCGGTCGGCGGCCTCCGCGACGAAGGCGTCGCACCACGTCACCGCCCGGTCGGCCCGGTCGCTGTAGATCAGGGTCAGCAGCGCGCACTCGACCGTGTCCATGGACATCTCGTCCAGCCGGGAGCCGCGCAGGATGCGCTCGGCCGCGGTCACCAGCTCCTCCTGCGGGCCCTCGCGCAGCGTCGAGGCCAGCGCGTCGGCGGACTCCAGCCGGCGGTCGCCGCCGAGGGAACGGGCGACGGCGCTCGCCTGCTCGGGCATGGGCTCCGGCAGGTGCGGCAGGAAGGCGGGCCAGCTGCTGCGCAACCAGGCGCGGGCCGCCTCCAGCTCCACCACCGCCTCCCGGTCCAGCTCCTCCCGGCCGCCCAGGCGGCTCAGCACGTCCCTGGCCTCGGCGGCGTGGCCGTGCCACAGCAGCGCCCTGGCGAGCACGACGGCGTCGCCGTCGCCCAGGTGGCCGTGGCGCAGCGCCTCGGTCAGCTCGGTCAGCTCGGCCAGATGCCCCGGCGGGGTGCCGGGATCGATCCGCCACTTGGCCCGGACCAGCGTGGTGGCGATACGCGCCCTGCGCCGCTCGTCGCGGCACTCCTGCCAGGCCAGCGTGAGGTACTCGATCGCCGACTCCACGCCGTCGTCGCGCAGCGCCTGCTTGGCGGCCTCCTCCAGCACCGACAGCGCCCACGGGTCGCCCGCGCGGCCGGTGCGCAGGAGGTGGCCGGCCACGACGGCGGCGGGCGCGCTCTCCAGGTAGGTCAGCTCGGCGGCCCGGCGGTGCAGCGCGGCCAGTTCGCCGCCGTCCAGCCCGGCCAGCACGGCGGACGCGGCGACCTGATGCCGGAAGCGGCCGCCGGCGAGCAGGCCGGCCCCGGTCAGCGCCCGCACGGCCCTGGCCGTGGCGGCCTCACCCTGGCCGAGCAGCCGGCCGGCGGCGCCGGGCTCGCCCATCACGGCCAGCGCGCGCGCCATCGGAAGCAGGCCGGGGTCGGCGCGCTGGAGACAGGCCAGCACCGCGTCCGCGTACCGCTCACCGGGTTCGCCGGTGGCTCCGAGGTCCTCCAGCGCCGCGTCCGCCAGCAACCGGTTGCCGCCGCTCAGCTCGTGACACCGGGTGGCGAAGAAGCCGGCGGCCTGCCCGCCCGCCCGCTCCCGGACGCGCGCGGCCACGCCCTCGGCCGACAGGTGCGCCAGTCTGACCTGCCGGCAGTGCGGCTGCCGCTGCACCTCCGTGCGCAGAACGTCCTGGGGGTGGGCGCAGTGGTCCGGGGCGCTGAGGACCAGCATGATCCGGGCGTACTTCACCCGTCGCGCGAGGTAGGACAGGCAGAGCTGCGAGGCGTGGTCGGCGTGGTGGACGTCGTCCACGGCGATGACGAGCGGGCGGCGCTCCGACAGCTCCCGCAGCACCGCGCAGAGCGCGTCCACGAGCCGCGCGTTCACCGGCTCGAAGGACTCCGCGCCCGGCGAGGGCGTGCGGGCGCCCTCGCGCAGCAGGTCCAGCGTGGCGGCGCGGTGCTCGTCGGTGGGGGCGTTCTGGGCGAGCTGGGAGAGCACGCCGAACGGCAGGTCGCGCTCCGCGCGGGAGCCCGTCGCGGAGAGCGGGAGCGCGCCCTGGTCGAGCGCCCGGTCGGCGAAGTCGTGCAGCAGCTCGCTCTTGCCGGTGGCGACGGCACCCGTCACCAGCGCGATCCGGCCCCTGCCCGCCGTCGCCTCCCGCAGCAGATCCATCAGCAGGGCCGTGTCCTGCCGCGCGTCGTCCGGAGCCATGATCTTCCTCTCTCTCGTCCCGGCGGGAGGCCGGGACTCAGTAGGGCAGCTTGCGGCCGGATGGCGTCCGCAGGTCGAGCGCGTCCCGGGCGGTGGGCCGTGGACGCGGGCGTCTGGTCCTGATCTGTGACACGGCCTGCTCCTCTGCGCTCAGTCGCCGGCGGCGACCAGGTGGGGACGTCCGACGACGGGGCGGGGACGCTCAGGCGGCTGGGGCGGCCGGTCGGCCCTGGCCAGCCGGCGGCCCGCCGCGCGTACCGCCGCGAGCGCCGCGCTCGTCACGTCCGCGCCCACACCCGCGCCCCACGCCACGGCCGCGCCCCCGCCGCACTCGGCGTAGACCACGACGTCCCCGTCCTCGCGCCCGTCGAAGAGCGGCAGCTCCGCGGTCAGCTCCTCCTCCAGCGGCGGCGCCGTGCGGTGGACCGCGCGGAGCCGCACGCCCCACGGGGCGAGCGCCGCGCCCAGCCCGCGCACGGCGTCGGCGCGCGGCCCGCTCATCTCCACGCCGCCGTCGACGTGGAGCGTGGCCGGGAGCGGCGTCCTGCCGATCGCCAGCGGCGCGGCCGGGTCGCCCTGGTACAGGTACTCCTCGCGGAACATCGCGCCGATCCGGCCCGGGGACAGCTCGCCCTCCAGCGCCTCGGTCCGCGCCTGCACCCGGGCGGCCAGGTCGATCTGGAGGCCGCGCGGCAGGTTGAGCCCGTGCCAGGCGCTCATCACGTACGCCACGCCGCCCTTGCCCGACTGGCTGTTGACCCGGACCACCGCCTCGTAGGTGCGGCCCACGTCCTTGGGGTCCACGGGCAGGTACGGCACGCGCCACGGCAGCTCGGCCGGGTCGACGCCGAGGTCGGCGGCCCGTCGCTCCCGTTCGTCGAAGCCCTTCTTGATGGCGTCCTGGTGCGAGCCGGAGAAGGCGGTGTAGACGAGGTCGCCGCCGTAGGGGTGGCGGGGGTGCACCGGCAGCCGGGTGCACTGCTCGACCGTGCGGCGCACGGCGTTGATGTCGGAGAGGTCGATGCCGGGGTCGATGCCGTGCGAGAACAGGTTCATGGCCAGCGTGACCAGGCAGACGTTGCCGGCGCGCTCGCCGTTGCCGAACAGGCAGCCCTCGATCCGCTCGGCGCCGGCCAGCAGGGCCAGCTCCGCCGAGGCCACGCCGGTGCCCCGGTCGTTGTGCGGGTGCACCGACAGGCACACGTGTTCGCGGCGGGACAGGTTCCGGTCCAGCCACTCGATCTGGTCGGCGAAGACGTTGGGCAGCGAGCGCTCGACCGTGGTCGGGAAGTTGAGGATGATGCCCCGGCCCGCCTCCGGCTGCCAGACGTCCATGACGGCCTCGCACACCTCCAGGGAGAACTCGGGCTCGGTCTCGTTGAACAGCTCGGGGGAGTACTGGTAGCCCAGGTCGCAGTCGCCCAGGACGCGCTCGGCATGCTCCACCAGCACCTGGGTGCCGCGGACCGCGAGGTCGCGGCAGCCGTCGCGGCCGAGGCCGAAGACCAGGCGCCGGAACAGCGGGGAGGTGGCGTTGTAGATGTGGACCATCGCCCGCGGCGCGCCCTTCAGGCAGTCCACGGTGTCCCGGATCAGCTCCTCGCGCGCCTGGGTCAGCACGGTGATCCGCACGTCGTCGGGGATGAGGTCGCGCTCGATGAGCAGCCGTACGAAGTCGTGGTCGTCGCGGCTGGCCACCGGGAAGCCGACCTCGATCTCCTTGTAACCCATGGTGACCAGAAGGTCGAACATCATCAGCTTGCGCTCGGGGGTCATCGGACGGGCCAGGGACTGGTTGCCGTCCCGCAGGTCGGTGGAGAGCCACCGGGGGGCCGAACGGATGCGCTTGCTGGGCCAGGTCCGGTCAGGCAGGTCGAGAGGGACGAATCCGGTATAGCGTTCGGCACCCTTCATGGCGAATTTCCTTCCTGATGACGTCCTGTTCTGGAATATGCGACGGGGATGGATCGCCGGCCGTCGAGGGTGGATACCGGTGGAGTTGCCGATATTTCAGGATTCATCGGGGAAATCGCCCTGAGGCCGTCTCAGGGGCGAGTGCGCTCCGGGTCGGGGTCGTCGTTCTCCGGGTGCGATGGCGAAACTATAGGGGTCGCCAGGGCGGGACAAGCGGGTGCACCATGAGTTCCTGGCAGGGATCCAAGGGGGCACCTCGGGGTATCGAAAGGCGCAGTGCCCCTACAACTTCCGGAAAGCCCCTCTTACCGACCCCATGTACTGACGGTCACAATCCGCCTATGTCAGGTATATGGACCCAGGTCGCGCCCCTTCCCGCCGGCGCTCGCGTGGTGGCGCTGTGCCTCGCCGAATCCCGTCCGTCCGTGCTGGCCGTCTCGTCGCTCCGCTACCTGACCGGGGTCGCCCTGGCCCTGCCGATAACCTCGATCGCCGATTCCGTCATGGTGGTCCAGGGCGGCGTCGCCTGGGTGACCTCGATCTTCGCGATCTATCTGTTCAACGGCGTCACCGACACCGTCGAGGACCGGATCAACGGCTCCGGCCGCCCGATCGCCAGGGGCGACCTGCATCCGCGCACGGCCGCCGCCGTGGCCGCCGCCGCGGCGGCGCTGGCGCTGCTCGCGACCGCGGGCCTGCCGCTCGCGATGACCTGGATCATCGCCGTCAACCTCGGGCTCGGCTACCTCTACTCGGGACCGCCCTCCCCGCTCAAGGCGAGCCCGGGCGGCACGGTGATCGTCCTCATGCTGTCGGGGCTGCTGTCCTACCTCGCCGGGTTCACCGTCGCGACGGCAGGGGCCGGCCTGGTCGCGCCGACCGAGCTGGTCGTCTTCACCACCGCCGCGATCTGCTGGATGGTGCTGGTGGGCGTGCCCGCCAAGGACCTGTCCGACATCCCGGGCGACGCGGCGGCCGGGCGGCGCACGCTGGGGGTGCGGATCGGCGAGTCCGCCGCGCGCCGGGTGATGGTGACGGCGGCCGTCGGGCTTCTCGTGGCCTTCTGCGTGGCGGTCGCGGTCCTGGACGCGCGGCTCGTCGGCGTGCTGGTGGCGATGGCGGCCGGGGTGGCGGCCGTGGTGGTCGCGGGGACGCGCCCCGCCGGCCAGGGGCGGGGCGGCTCCGACCGCCGGGCGAGGCGGAGATCTTACGAGGCATTTATGGCTACGCAACAGGCGGTTCATATTACGGCGGTTCTGTCGAATATATAACCGTTTATGTTGCGCATGCGCCTCGGTTGATCGATAGTGGGAGACGTGCTTGCACTCGGCCCGCGGGCGGAGGAGGCGTCGGTGGAAGGGGAATCCCAGGCGGCCGAAGATCCGGCGAGATGTGTCGAGGCGTGTCGTGACGAAATCCTCACGGAATTCGAGTCGACCCTGCTGACCACGGGAAACGCCGCCTTCGCCGCCTCCCAGGCCCGGCGTCAGGCCCTGACGACCGCACAGTACGTCCTCGACGACGTGGCTGCCACGTTGCGCGCGGGAAAGATACAGGTGAGCAGTCTGTACAAACATCACGCGCGGGAAGTGGGAAACGCGCGCGCCGCAGGTGGAGTTCATCCCGCGGCTTCTCTTGAGGCGGGCTCACTTTTCTTTCGTACGGCTGTCCGTCATCTCTCCGCGCGAATCGCCGCCGACAGCGAGGCCCCCGAGGGGACGCTGGCGCTGGCGGTCACCGGCATGGAGGAGAGCCTGTCCCGGCGCGTCCGTGAGGCGTCGGAGACCTATCACGGCTTCCTGCTCAACCAGGTCCACCAGGCCCAGGAGGACGAGCGGCGGCGCATCGCGCGGGAGCTGCACGACCGGATCGGCCACGGCATGAGCGTCGCCCATCAGCAGCTGGCCCTGGCGGAGGCCTACCACGCCACCGATCCGGCACGCGCCCTGGCGAAGATCGCGATAGCCCAGCAGGCCGTTCAGGAGATCATGGAGAATCTGCGGCAGATCACCTCCGAGCTCCACCCGGCCACGTCCGTGGGCAGCCTGGAGAAGTCGCTGCTCGCCTTCCTGGAGACCGTCGACAGCGACCGCGCCTGCGTCGGCCTCGACGTCAACGGCGACGAGTCGTGGGCGGACCCGAGGTGCATCGACCAGGCGTTCCTCATCGTCCGCGAGGCCGCGCGGAACGCGCTCAGCCACGCCGGTGCGGCCACGCTGTTCATCCGGGTGGACATCGCCCCCCACGCGCTGATCGCCTCGGTGCTCGACGACGGCCGCGGCTTCGACCTGGTGACCGCGCGCAAGCACGGCGGGGTGGGTCTGGCCTCCATGCAGGAACGGGCCGCGCTGCTCGGCGGCCGCGTCACCATCTCCAGCAAGCCGCGCGGCGGATGCCTGGTGGAGCTGTTCATCCCGCTGAAAAGGCAGAGCGACGGCCCCGATGGAGGCTGAACAGATCATCACCATCGCGCTGGTCGACGACCACGCACTCTTCAGAGAAGGGTTACGCGAGATCCTGGAGTCCGACGGCGACATGCGGGTCGTCGGCGAGGCGGGCGACTCGGCGGCCGCCGTCACCATGGTCGGCCGCACACTCCCGGACATCGTGCTGCTGGACGTGGAGATTCCCGGCGAGGAGGTCACCGAGACCGTCTCCCGGATCCGCGGCCTGTCGCCCGACACCCGGATCATCATCCTGAGCATGTACGACGGACCGCAGCTCCTCAGCCGGCTGCTGGGCGCGGGCATCCGCGGCTACCTGCTCAAGAGCGTGCACCGGCACGAGCTGATCGCGGCGGTGCGCAGCGTGCACGAGGAGCCCACGCGGGTGGTGCTGGCCGTCTCCCGCAACAGCCTCGCGCAGGTGGAGGCGGCGTCCGCCCCCACGCTGTCGGACAAGGAGCTGGAGGTGCTCCAGCTCGCGGCGCAGGCGCTGAGCAACAGTCAGATCGCGCGCAGGCTCGGCCTGGCCGAGGCGACGGTGAAGCGCCACATGCGCAACATCTTCGTCAAGCTCAACGCGGTCTCCAGGATCGACGCGGTCAACAAGGCCCTGGCCGCCTCCCTGATCGCGCCGTACACGAGGATCGACCCCGACTGAGCCGCCCCGACCGGCGCGCCCGTGCCGGACGGGGTGGTGTCAGAGCAGGGGCGCCGGGGAGCGCCCGGCCGTGTCGGCGGGGAAGTCGTGCGGGGACAGCCCCGCCAGCATCTCGCCCGCCTCGGGCGGCAGCTCGACCGCCGAGGCGGCGAGGTTCATCTCCAGGTGCAATGGGTCGCGCGTGCTGGGCACCGGCACGATGTGCTCCTCGCGCGACAGCAGCCAGGCCAGCGCGAGCCGGCCGGCGCCGAGGTCGAGCCGCGCCGCGACGGACTCCAGCCGCCGCAGCGGCGAGGCGTGCGCGCGCAGCCGCCCCGGCAGGAACCGGGGGTCGGCGCGCCGCCAGTCGCCGGGTTCGAGCTGGTCGTGGGAGTGGATCCTGCCGGTGAGGAAGCCGCGGCCGAGCGGGCGCGCGGCGACGACGGAGACGCCCAGCTCGCGGACCGTGGCCAGCAGCGTGCCGTCGACGCAGGTGCCCCAGAGGGAGTACTCGATGGCGAGGGCCGTGACCGGGTGCACCGCGTGCGCCCGCCTGAGCTGCTCCGGCGTGCCGTTGGTCAGCCCGATGTAGCGGATCTTGCCGAGGCGCACCAGGCGGGCGAGGCAGGCCATGCTGTCCTCGATGGGGAGGCGGGGGTCCTGGCCATGCAGGTAGTAGATCCCGACGTGGTCGGTGCCGAGCCGTTTGAGTGAGGCGTCGCAGGCCTGTTCGAGGTGCTCCGGCCGGGAGTCGAAGTCCACCGCCTCCGGGCCGTGCATCCGCACTCCGCCCCTGGTGGCCACCACGACGTCGCCGGACCGCCCGGCGATCGCCCGGCCGATCAGGCGTTCCACCTCGCCTGTCGCGTAGAAGTCGGCGGTGTCGAGCAGGTTCACGCCCGCGTCGAGCGCCCGGCGGAGCAGCCGCTCCGCTTCGGCGGGGTCGACGCGCCCGTAGGCGCCACTCAGGGCCAGCGAGCCGAGCCCGAGGTTGGAGATGAGCGGCCCCATCCGGCCTAGCCTCGTATAACGCACGTAATTCCCTTCATGCGTCCCATTCTGTGTTCACCAGTTTCCGGCAGGCATGGGCATTTTACGACCACTCTGGCGCACCAGTTACCACGATATGCCCGTGACAGGTTCCCCTGCCGCCGGTAGGGGTTCTAGGGGCTCCACGTGGATTGTCGTGCTTCACCCCTATACGCCCCCTAATTATGGCACCGCAGGCTATCGCCCTTCTTTCGGGCCTACAGGGAATTGTGGTATTTCGTTACTGCCGGAGTGTTTCCCGCTGTGCCGGACGCGAGGAGGTGTGGGGTGATCGAGGCGATTCTGCCCCCGACGATCCACTCCTTCGACGCCTTCGGCGATCCCCCCGACGCCGTCCTCCTGCCCGCGGAGGAAGAGCTCGTCCGCCAGGTGGCCGAGAAACGCCGCAGGGAGTTCACCACGGCCCGCCACTGCGTGCGCAAGGCGATGGAACGGCTGGGCCTGCCGCCGGTGCCCATCCTGCCGGGCGCCCACGGAGAGCCACGCTGGCCGCCCGGCCTCATCGGCAGCATCACCCACTGTGACGGTTACCGCGCCGCGGCCGTCGCCGCCGTCGGCGGGACCGTTGGCATCGACGCCGAGCCCGACGCCCCGCTGCCGCCCGGAGTGGAGGAGGCGGTGACCCTGCCGGAGGAGCGGAAGATGCTGCGCCGCCTGGCGTCCGAGCATCCGGGCGTGAGCTGGGACCGGCTGCTCTTCAGCGCCAAGGAGTCGGTCTACAAGGCGTGGTTCCCGCTGACCAGGCGGTGGCTCGACTTCCAGGACGCGGCGATCGTGCTCGACCCGGAGCGCGGCGCCTTCCACGCGCGCCTGATGGCGCCGGGACCGCGCTGGCGCGGCCGGCAGCTGACCGGCTTCCACGGCCGGTGGACCGTGGGGCGGGGCCTCCTGCTGACCGCCATCGCCCTGATCGAACCCGCCCCGTCCACCGCGTCCACCGCGTCCATAGCGTCTATCGTGCCGTCGGCGTCCGTGCCCCGGCCGGGACTCCGCGCCGGGGGAGCGTCCCCATGACCGCCGTCCCCGCCGTGCCGTCCCCGCCGCCCCGGCCGCTGCGGTTCGGGGTCGTGCTCATCACCGAGGACTGCTCCGGCGCCGAGTGGACGGCCAAGTGCCGTCGCGCGGAGACCCTGGGCTACGACGTCATCGCCGTGCCCGACCATCTGAACCTGCTGTCGCCCTTCCCGACGGCGGTGCTGGCCGCAGAGGCCACCGAGAAGGCGGTGATCGGGACGTACGTGCTCAACGCCGCCTTCCACCACCCCGTCCTGCTCGCCAGGGACGTCACCACCACCGGCGCCCTCATCGGCGGGCGGCTGGAGCTGGGGCTCGGCACGGGCTACGTGAGGTCGGAGTTCGCCGCCCTGGGCCTGTCCGACGACCCCGCCTCGCGCGTGCGCCGCCTGCGGAGGCTCGTCACCGGCCTGGACGCGCTGCTGGAGCACAAGGGGCCGCCGCTCATGATCGGCGGACACGGCGACCGGGTGCTGCGGCTGGCCGCCCGGAGGGCCGAGATCGTCAGCTTCACCGGCGCTCCCTATCGGCCCGAGTACGGCAGGACCGCGCTGGTCGGCGCGGACGAGCTGCTCCGGCGGGTGGAGTTCGTCCGGGCCGAGGCCGGGCCGCGCGCTCCGCGGATCGAGCTGAACGTGCTGTCGAAGGCCACCGTGCTGACCCGCGACCGGCGCGCCGGCGTGGAGACCGTTCGCCGCTACGCCCCGGACCTGACGCCCGAGCGGCTGCTGGAGCTGCCGACACTGTTCGTGGGCACCCCCGCGCAGATCGCCGAGCAGGTGCTGCGGCACCGGGAGACGCACGGCCTGACCTACTTCACCGTGATGGAGACGGCCATGGAGGACTTCGGCGCCGTCATCGAGCTGCTGCGGTGAGCAGCGGGCGCTCGGCGCTCGCCAGTCCGTGCAGGCAGGCGAGGAGCGTGCGGGCCTCCACGTTGAGGTAGTAGCTGTGCCGCAGCAGCTCGTCGAGCTGGTGCAGGGCCAGCCAGCGGAAGCCCGGGTGGCCGGCCAGCGGGTCGTCGGCGGTCTCCACGACCAGGTAGCGGTTGCGCGCACGATAGAACCGCCCGCCCTCCTCCGACAGCACCGTGTCGAAGCGCACGTTCTCCGGCGGGGCGGAGAGCACGTGGGAGAGCAGCGCCGGCCGGGCGTGCGGCGGCAGGTGATCGTAGTTGCCCGGGGCGCACTGCACGGTCGGGGCCAGCTCGACCACGTCGGTGTAGCCGGGATCGGCGCGGGCGTGCGCCAGCGCGTGCAGCACCCCGCCGATCCGCCTGACCAGGAACGCGACCACCCCGGTGCCGACGGGTTCGATCATCGGCTGGTCCCAGCCGCCGACCTCGCGCCCCCGCGCCCGTACCCGCACGCCGATGACGTGGAAGAACCTGCCCGTGTCGTGCGAGATGCGGCCGTCCGACCGGCGCCAGCCGAGGACCCGGCGGAGCGCGAGCGGCGCGGCCTGGATGTCGGTCGTGGACCGCAGGCCGCTCAGCCAGCTCAGGACCTCCCCCATGGGGTGCGCGGCCGGCCGGCCGGGCTCGCGGGAGCGGGCCACGAGCGCGCCGAAGCCGACCGCCGCGCCGTCGGCCGGGTCGCCCTGGGGCGGCAGGCAGGCCAGCACCGTACGGGCGTCCATGTTCACCAGGTCGGGCACGGACAGCAGCTCACGCACCCGCCGGAGCGGCAGCCAGCGGAAGCCCTCGGCCGCCGTCACGTCGGGACCGACCTCGACGACCATGTTGCGGTTGCGCTTGCGGTAGAACCACGCGCCCTGCTCGGACTGGCGCACGTCGACGAGCACCCGCCGGCCGCGCGGCTCGCGGAAGAAGCCGAGGTACGGCACCGCCCGCCCCTCGTGCACCCGCGTGTAGTTGCTTCTGGTGGCCTGCACGGTGGGCGACAGCTGGGCGCCGCCGACGTTGCCGGGCTCGTTCTTGGCCTGCATCAGCAGGTACGGCACGTCGCCGACCCGTTTGAGCAGGATGCCGAGTATGCCGGCCTCCGGCTGGTGGATGATGGGCTGCGTCCAGGAGGGCACCGGGCCCGCGGGATGCCGGACGTCGAGGCCCTGCACCGTGAAGAACCGCCCGCTCTCGTGCCGGATGTCGCCCGTCTCCGGGTCCTCCCGCCAGCCGGTCAGGTCCTCCAGCGGAACCCGCGTCACCGCCATGGTCGTGTGGCCGGCGACCTCCTCCAGCCAACCGCGAACGTCGATGGCAGACTCCTCACCGGGCTCCTCCGGCCTGCGCCGGGCCGCCGATCTCGGGCGTCAGGGCCGAACGTGTCATGCCGCCGCGGCCCCGCTCAACCCCTGCCGTCCCCTATCCGCGCGGGCCGTGGATTTAGGGGTTCTGCGCCGCTGCGGCGCTTCGTAGCCTTCTAGGGTGGACGCCATGACCGAGCAGCCGGACGTGCGAGCAAGCGACCAGGACCGCGACGCAGTGGCCGAGAAGCTCCGGGTCGCTGTCGGCGAGGGGCGCATCACCCTTGAGGAGTTCAACGAGCGGATCGAGGACGCCTACACCGCCCGCACCCGGGGGCAGCTGGACGCCCTGGTGGCGGACCTGCCGCTGACCGGGGTCCCGGTCCCGGCCGGTCGCGCGACGCCGCCGGCCGTCCCCACCGGTGACGTGCTGGAGCTGCACGTCCGCAGCGGCAAGGTCGTGCGCGACGGGCGCTGGACGGTGCCCGCCTACATCACGGCCAAGGCGGCCAGGTTCGGCACCGTGAAGATCGACTTCACCCGGGCCGACTGCCCGTACCAGGAGGTCGTGCTGGACGTGGAGATCACCTCCTGGTTCGGCGACGTCGTCCTCATCGTCCCGCGCGGCTGGCTGGTCCGCGACGAGGAGGTCGTGCGGCGGCGGCTGGGCGCGGTGTTCAACCGCCCGCCCGTCTCGCTCGCCCACGACGGGGTCGTGATCCGCCTCACCGGCTACGTGCAGACCGGGGACGTGTGGGTGCGGTACCGCTGAACCGCTGGAGGATCGCATGGAATGCCGGATCTGTTCCGGGCGACTGCGCCCGTTCGCCGACTTCGGGAGGCAGCCGGTCTCCGACGCCTTCGTCGCCCCCGGCGACCCCGGCCCCGAGTTCTTCTTCCACCTGGCCGTGGGGGTCTGCGCGGACTGCTCCATGGTCCAGCTGCTGGAAGAGGTGCCCAGGGAGAAGATGTTCCACGACGGATACCCGTACCTCTCCTCGGGGTCGGCGGTGATGCGCGAGCACTTCGCCGGCGTCGCGGAGCGGCTGCTCGCCACCGAGCTGACCGGCCCGGACCCGTTCGTGGTCGAGCTGGGCTGCAACGACGGCACCATGCTGAAGACCATCGCCGAGGCCGGCGTCCGGCATCTCGGCGTCGAGCCCTCCGGCGGCGTGGGCCGCCGGGCGGCGGCCAGGGGTGTGCGCGTGCGCGAGGGCTTCTTCGAGGCGGCCGCGGCCGCCGGGATCCTCGCCGAGGACGGGCCCGCCGACGTCGTCTACGCGGCCAACACGCTCTGCCACATCCCCTACATGGACTCCATCCTGCGCGGGGTGGACACCCTGCTCCGGCCCGGGGGCGTGCTCGTCTTCGAGGACCCGTACCTCGGCGACATCGTGGCGCGGGCCTCCTTCGACCAGATCTACGACGAGCACTTCTACTTCTTCTGCGCCACCTCCGTCCGCGCCATGGCCCGCCGCCACGGGTTCGAGCTGGTGGACGTGGAGCGGCTGCCGGTGCACGGCGGCGAGGTCCGGTACACGCTGGCCCGGCAGGGCGCGCGGACGCCCGGCCCCGCGGTGGCCCGCCTGCTGGCGGAGGAGGAGGCCGCGCGGCTGACCGAGCCGGCGACGTTGCGCGCGTTCGCGTCCCGGGTGGCCGCCAACCGCGACAGCCTGGTGGCGCTTCTGGAGGGTCTGCGCGACGAGGGCGCCCGCGTCTGCGGCTACGGCGCGACGGCCAAGAGCGCCACCGTGCTGAACTACTGCGGCATCGGGCCGGACCTGGTGCCGTTCATCTGCGACACGACGCCCGCGAAGCAGGGCCGGCTCACGCCGGGCTCGCACATCCCGGTGCGCGAACCCGGGGCGTTCGCCGACCCGTACCCCGACTACGCGCTGCTGCTCGCCTGGAACCACGCCGAGGAGATCATGGCCAAGGAGACGGCGTTCCGCGAGGCGGGCGGCACGTGGATCCTGTACGTCCCCGAGGTCCACCTCATGGGGGCCTGACCATGGGCGGCCCGCGATGAGGCACCGGCAGCTCGCCGTGAGCGGCGCCTACGCCTTCGATCCCGAGGTCTTCCGCGACGAGCGGGGCGACTTCGCCTCGCCCTACCAGGAGACGGCGTTCGTGGCCGCGCTCGGGCGGGCCCTGTTCCCCGTCGCGCAGGTCAGCAGGAACGTCTCCCGGCGCGGCGTGGTGCGCGGCATCCACTACACGCTCACCCCGCCCGGCACCGCCAAGTACGTCTACTGCGGGGGCGGCCGGGCCCTCGACCTGGTGGTGGACCTGCGGGTGGGGTCGCCGACGTTCGCCCGGTGGGACGCGGTGGAGCTGTCCGCCGACGGCGGCAGGGCCGTCTACGTGCCGCCCGGCGTCGGGCACGCCTTCGTCGCCCTGGAGGACCGGACCGTGGTGAACTACCTGCTGTCGGCCGAGTACCGCTCGGCGACCGAGCTGAGGCTCTCGGTGTTCGACGAGGAGATCGGGCTGCGGCTGCCCGACGTCCCGGCGATCCTGTCCGAACCCGACCGGGCCGCGCCCACCCTCGGGGAGGCCGCGGCGGACGGCCTCCTGCCGAGGTACGCCCCCTGAGCCGTCACAGGACGTCGCGGAGCGCCGAGATGACCTTGTCCTGGACGCCCGTCGGCAGCGACGGATACATGGGCAGCGAGAAGATCTCCCCGGCCAGCGCCTCGGTGACCGGGAGGCTGCCGGGCCGGTACCCCAGGTGGGCGAAGCCCGTCATGGTGTGCACCGGCCACGGGTAACTGACGTTGAGCTCGATGTCGTATCCGCGCAACGCCTCGATGATCTCGTCCCGGCGGGGATGGCGCACCACGTACAGGTAGTAGGCGTGCTCGTTGCCCTCCGCCGTCTCCGGCAGCACCAGGCCGGTGTCCGCCAGGCCGTCGGCGTAGCGGTCGGCCACCGCCCGCCGGGCGGCCAGGTAGCCGTCGAGCCGGGTCAGCTTGCGGCGCAGGATCTCCGCCTGCACCTCGTCCAGCCGCGCGTTGTGCCCCGGCGTCTCGACGACGTAGTACGTCTGTTCCATGCCGTAGTAGCGCAGCCGCCGCAGCGCCCGGCCGACCGCGGCGTCGGAGGTGATCACCGCCCCGCCGTCGCCGTAGGCGCCCAGCACCTTGGTCGGGTAGAAGGAGAAGGCCGCCGCGTGCCCCAGCGACCCGGCGGGCCGGCCGCGGTGGCGGGCGCCGTGGGCCTGCGCGCAGTCCTCCAGGATCACCAGGTCGTGCCGGGCGGCCAGCCGCTCCAGCGGGCCCAGGTCCACGCACTGCCCGTACAGGTGCACGGGCAGCAGGCACCTCGTCCGCGGGGTGATGGCGGCCTCCACCTGGGCCACGTCCATCAGGTACGTACGGGGGTCGACGTCGGCGAAGACCGGGACGGCCCCGACCGCGTCGATGGCGACCACGGTGGGCGCGGCCGTGTTGGACACGGTGACGACCTCGTCGCCCCGGCCCACGCCCAGCGCCTGCAGGGCCAGCTTGACGGCGTTGGTGCCGTTGTCCACGCCCACGCAGTGGCCCACCCCGTGGTACGCGGCGAACTCCTCCTCGAAGGAGCGCACACTCTCACCCAGAATGAGCCGCCCGGAGCGGAAAACGGTCTCGACGGCGTCGAGGACGTCGTGGCGCTCGGCCTCGTATTCCGGCAGATAATCCCAGACCCGCGTGGGCATCGTCGTCCTCCTCGCCGTCGGGGCCAGGGTAGGCATTCCGGTCCGCCGGGCGGAACCCCTAGGAATGGCCTCGAAAACAGGGGGTCCGGGCCGAGGTCTGGGGGACTTCAGGGGTGCTGCGCCGACCCGGCCGTTCATTAGGTTGAGTCGGGTGAACACGCTGATCCAGCGAGAGAACTGACATGACGCGCCATTATCTCTTCATGTGTCAGCCCGACCACGGTCATGTGATTCCGCAACTCGCCGTGGTCGAGGAATTGGTGGACAGGGGAAATCGGGTCACGTTCATGACGGCGAGCACGATGGCGCGGCAGGTCGAGGGCGCCGGCGCCACCCTGCTCGCCTACGACGCGGCCTACCAGTCCGTCGACCTGCGCAAGCTGGAGGACGACCCGCTGGGCCTGCTCTCCCTGTTCCTGGACGAGAGCGCGGCCATGCTGCGGGCGGCCGACCGGCTGCGCGACCGGCCCGACCTGATCGTCTACGACGTCTCCATCCTGCACGCCGGCCGCGTGCTCGCCCGCAAGTGGGGCGTCCCGGCCACCCAGCTGATCCCGGTGTTCGCCTCCAACGCCCACTTCTCCTACCTGTCGTCCATCTACGACGGTGAGGAGGCGGTGCGCGAGCTGCCCGGATGGGTGGACGGCATGCTCGCCAGGACCCGGGAGCTGGCCCTCGCGCACGGGGTGCGGGCCGACCCGGCCGAGCTGTGGTGGTCGGTCCAGGACTCCAACCTGGTCACCCTGCCGCGCTCGTTCCAGTTCGCCGGGGAGACCTTCGACGAGCGGTTCGCGTTCGTCGGCCCGTGCCTGGGCGGGCGCGCCTTCCTGGCCGGGTGGGATCCGCCGCAGGACGGGCTGCCGGTCGCGCTGCTGTCGTTCGGCACCGTGGCCAGCGGGCGTCCCGACCTGGTGCGCGCCTGCGTGCGCGCCTTCGCCGACCTGCCCTGGCACGCCGTGGTGACCTTGGGAGACGGCATGGACCCCGCCGAGCTGGGGCCGCTGCCGCCCACCGTCGAGGTGCGCCGGTGGGTGTCCCATCTGCGCGTGCTGGAGCACGCTTCCGTGGCGGTCACCCACGGCGGCATGGGCACCGCCATGGAGACCCTCTACTGGGGCCGCCCGATGATCGTGGTGCCCGCCACCGCCGTGGACCGGCCGGTCGCCCGCCGGATCGGCGAGCTGGGTCTCGGCCGGGTGCTCGAACCGGCGGAGCTGACCCCGGAACGCCTGGTCGAGGCGGTGCTCGCGGTGGCGGCCGATCCCGGGGTGCGCCGCAACGCCGAGGCGATGCGGCGCGACGTGCGGGCCGGGGGCGGTGCCGCGCGGGCCGCCGGCGAGCTCGCGCGCCGCCTGGCACGGGCCGCCTGATGGGCGCGCCGATGTCAGGGCCGGCGCCGGGGCCCGCCTTCGAGTTCCGGGTGCTGGGGCCGCTCAGGGTGTTCAAGGACGGCGCAGAACTGCCGATGGGCGCCAACAGGGAACTGGCCATCCTCGCCTGCCTGCTCCTCAACGCCAACCGGGTGATCAGCGTCGAGCGGCTGGTCGAGGCGGTGTGGGCGGGCTCGGCCCCGCGCAGCGCCTGGCGGCAGGTCGCGATCTGCGTGTCCCGGCTGCGCCGCAGGCTCGGCGCCGGCCTGATCGAGACGTCCAGCCCCGGCTACCTGCTGCGGGCGGCCGACGACAGCATCGACTGGCTCAGGTTCACCTCCATGGTGGCGCGGGCCAGGGAACTCGCCGCGGGCGACAGGGAGCGGGCCGTGCTCCTGCTCCGCGAGGCGCTCGCGTTGTGGAGCGGCAGCCCGTTCGAGCACTTCAGCGGGCTGCGGTACGAGGTCGCGCGCATGGCCGAGTGGCGGCTGGAGGCGCTGGAGACCTGCCTGGAGCTGGAGATCGAGCTGGGCAGGCACCATCAGGTGATCCCCGAGCTGCTGGCCCTGGTCGCCGAGTCACCGTTCCGTGAGCGGGTGCGCGCCCAGCTCATGCTGGCCCAGTACCGCGCGGGCCGTCGCGCCGACGCGCTGCGCACGTACCAGGAGACGCGGCGCTTCCTGCTGGAGCAGATCGGCCTGGAGCCGGGACCGGCGCTGCGGCGGCTGCACGAGCAGATCCTGCGCGACGAGACCGCGCTGATGCCGCGCCCGCCCGCGCCCGCCCCGGTCGTGCCCTGCCAGCTTCCGCCGCAGGTCCTGCCGTTCGTGGGACGGGCCGGGGAACTGGCCTTCCTGGACGCGGCGCTGCGGCCCGACCCGGAGGTGGCCGTCGCCGGCACGATGGTGGTCAGCGGGCCGCTGGGCGTCGGCAAGACCACGCTGACGCTGCGCTGGGCGCACACGCGGATCGACTGGTTCCCCGACGGCCAGCTCTTCGCGGACCTGGCGGGGATCGAGATCGGCGCCGTGCTGGACCGCTTCCTGAGGGCGCTCGGCGAACGCGACATCCCCGCCGACCGGGCCGAGAAACTGGCCCTGTACCGCAGCCGGACCGCCCGCCGCCGGATGCTGGTGGTGCTGGACAACGCCCGCGACGGCGACGAGGTGGCGTCGCTGCTGCCCGGCGGCGCGGGCTGCCGGGTGGTGGTGACCAGCGCCGACCCGCTGGACGAGCTGGTCGCCAGGCAGGGGGCGCACCGCGAGTTCCTGGCGCCGCTGGCCGAGGACGCGGCGCGCGAGCTGGCGGACCTGCTCGTCGGCGCGGCCGGCGCGACGCTGGGCCCGGAGGCGGTGTCCGACCTGGTCGCCACCTCGTGCGGCAACCCGCTCTCGCTCCGCCTCGGCGCGGCCCGGCTCCGCACCCGCATGGCCCGCGTCTGACGCGCGGCTCGTGCCCGAGGCCGCCCGGGACGTCTCAGCCGAGGGCGAGGATGCCGGCGAGGGCCCTGGTCAGGGACTCTCCCCGGGTGCCGGGCCCGCTGGTGGTCCGCCAGCCGACGTGGCCGTCCGGGCGGATCAGGACGGCGCCCGCCTCGCCCACGCCGTACTCCGCCGCCCAGGTCGCGGAGCCGTACGCGCCGGTCGGCGAGATCTCGGCCACCGCCAGGTCGCCGCCGGTCCGGTGGGCGGCGCGGGCCCACGCGCGGGACGCCGTCATCAGGGTGAAGCGGGGGCCGAGCAGGTCGAGGGTCGACACGGGACCGCCGTCCCCGGTGAGCCACACGTGCGGGGCGCGGTGCCCGGGCCGGGCCGTGGGGACGTAGGTGCGGTAGGGGTCGCCGGGCGCGGGGGCGGCCGTGCCGTCCGCGACCACCGCGGCGGACTCGTACGCGAGGCCGAGCACCAGGCCTTCGCAGCTGCGCCGGCCCGCCTGCTGGTCGACGGCCTCCTCCATGGACAGCCGGCCCTCCATCATGCGGAAGGTGATCAGGGCGTTGGTCAGGCTCTCGTCCACGGTCCGCACGGCGACCGGGCGCCGCTCGGTCGTGTAGGTGTCCAGCAGCGCCGGACCGGCGGTGCCGCGCAGCACGGCGGCCAGCTTCCAGGCCAGGTTGTGGGCGTCCTGGATGCCGCAGTTCATGCCGAATCCGCCCTGCGGCGTCGCCACGTGCGCGGCGTCGCCGGCCAGGAAGACCCGGCCGGACCGGAAGTCGTCGGCGACCCTGGCCTGCTGCAGCCACGGCATCACGCCCAGGATGGTGACCGGCAGGCCGGGCACGCCGACGGCGGCGCGCACCGCGGCCAGGCACACGTCCTCGGTGAAGTCGGCGGGGCTTCCGCCCTGCTCCGGCTCGTACCCGGTCTGCACCATCCACCGCCGTTCGTGATCGACCGCCTCCAGCGCGCACGGCGGGTCGCGCAGGAAGGACAGCGCGGCCCGCCGCTCGCGGGGGAGGAAGCCCAGGTCGGCCTCGAACATGATGCTGATCATGTGGCCGAGCACCGGCGGGCCCTCGGTCTTGATGCCGAGCGAGTCGCGCACGCCGCCGCGGCTGCCGTCGGCGGCGACCACGTACCGGCAGCGCACCCGGGTCTCGCCGGCCGGTCCGGACACGACGGCCTCGACGCCGCCGGGGACCTCGCACATGGAGGTCATGGCGGTGCCGAACCTGACGTCCGCCCCGGGCCCCGACTCGGCGGCCCGGCGCAGGATGACCTCCAGCAGGTCCTGGGAGCACAGGAAGGTGTAGGTGGGGCTGTGCGGGGCGTCGCGCCGCAGCGCCGCCGCCGACCGGACGAAGTCGTCAGCCGTGAGCGAGCTGCCGACGCCCACCGCGAGGAACTCCTCGCGCGGCATCCCCGCGCTCTCCACCTCGTCCTGGACACCCCAGGACCGGAAAATCTCCATGGTCCGGGTGGTGATGAGCCGGGCCTTGGGGAAAATCGACGTTCCCGTGTGCTTTTCGACCAGCAGGGTTTCGACCCCGTGACGGGAAAGCTCGATCGCCGCGCTCAATCCGACCGGCCCGCCCCCGACCACCAATACGTCCACCTCAAGCTGGTTCATTGCGCCAGCATCGAATATATCGATTATCTCAGTCAATGCAGGGATATCCGCATGATACAGGCGTGATATCCCGCTTTAGTAGCTTAAGTAAGGAAGATCAATGCAAGTCATTCCGCGATTCCCGAATTGCTGGAGACGCCGATGCTGTTCACCCAAGGGTCCGTGGCCCTGGTCACCGGGGGGTCACGCGGGATCGGCCGGGCCGTCGCGCTCGACCTGGCCCGGGAGGGCGCGCACGTCATCGTCAACTACGCCAGGTCGGAGCAGGACGCCAAGGAGGTCGTGGCCCTGATCCAGGAGGAGGGCGGCAGCGCGACGAGCGTGCAGGCGGACGTCACGGACGAGGAGGCGGTCCGTCACGTGTTCCGGCAGATCCGGGCCGAGCACGGCCGGCTCGACGTGCTGGTGACCAGCGCCGGCATCACCCAGGACCGCTACCTCATCACGATGAGCCTGGACCAGTTCCGCGGCCCCCTCGACACCAACCTCATCGGGACCTTCCTGACCTGCAGGGAGGCGCTGAAGCTGATGCGGCACCGGCGCAGCGGCTCGATCGTGACCCTGTCCTCCTCCAGCGGCCTGGACGGCGGCTTCCCCGGTCAGACCAACTACGTGGCGTCCAAGGGCGCGATCATCGCCTTCACGCACGCGCTGTCCAACGAGGCCGCCCCGCACGGGGTGCGGGCCAACGTGGTCGCCCCCGGATTCGTCACCACCGACATGACCCGCAAGGTCCCCACCGCCATCCGGAAGCAGTACGAGTCGCGCATCCGCCTCGGCCGGATGGGGCGGCCCGAGGAGATCGCCTCCATCGTCAGCTTCCTCGCCTCCGAAAAGGCGTCGTACATGTCCGGCTCGGTGGTGGTCGCCCACGGCGGCGGCCTCGGGTGAGCCGTCCCACCCCCGACCCCGCAAGCCCCGAGGCATAGGAGAACACATGACCGTCGACGAACTGCGCGCGAAAGCCGCCGAACGGCGGCAGACCTGCGACCAGATCAAGAAGATGATCGTCTCCCGGCTCGACCTGGAGATCGAGCCGGGCTGGATCACCGACGACCAGCCGCTGTTCGGCCGGGGCCTGGAGCTGGACAGCCTGGACGTGCTCGAACTGTACGTCGCCATCGAGGCGGAGTTCGGGGTCGCGCTCTACGACAGCGAGATGGCCGTCTTCGGCTCGGTGTCGCGCCTCGCGGACGAGGTCGACCCCGCGCTCCGGGCCGGCCGATGACGGTCGCGCAGGCGGAACCCGCCGCCCTGCCGGCGGTGTCCGGGCTCACCCACGACCAGATCCGCGCGGTCCTGCCGCACCGATGGCCGATGCTGCTGCTCGACAAGGTCGGCAAGGTGGAGCCGGGCGTCAAGGGCACGGCCACCAAGAACGTCGCCGGGACCGAGCTGTGGTTCCAGGGCCACTTCCCGGCCGAGTCGGTGCTGCCGGGCGTCGTGATCGTCGAGGCGCTGGCGCAGCTCGCGGGCGTGGTCTTCGCCCTGGCCGGGGCCAGCGAGATCAGCTATCTGGCGGGCGTCCGGTCCATGCGCTTCCGGCGTCCGGTGCTCCCTGGCGACCAGCTCGCCCTGACCGCCGAGCGGACCGGGGGCGGCGGTGGATTCGCGGAGTTCCGCGTGTCGGCCCGGGTGGCCGGCCAGGTGGCCGCCGAAGGAATTCTCACGATCGCCGATCCGGCGGCGCAACGTTCTGGGCGAAAGGTGTGAACCATGGTCAACGTCCTCGCGGCCACGCATCCTGAGGGCACCGTTCACGGCGAGGTCGGCGACACGACCGTGCCGCTGCGCTTCTCGGGTTCCCCCGAGGCGCTGTCGGAGGAGTACAAGGCGCTCCGCGAGCGCGCCGCGGCGCTCGACCTCGGCGGCCACGGGCTCATCGAGATCACCGGCCCCGACGCGATCGCGTTCGCGCAGCGGGTGCTCGCCCGCGACGTGGAGTACCTCACCTCGGACCGCTGCATGATGAGCCTCGTCCTGGACGCCGACGGGTCGATCGTGGACCAGGTGATCGCCTTCGGCCGGGAGGACGGGATCCTCCTGGAGAGCTCCTGCGGCGCCGGGACACGGCTGCTGCGGCACCTGCGCGAGCAGAACGACGAGGGCGTCGAGATCACCGACCGCACCGACCTGACGCTCATCGGGCTGGAGGGACCCTACGCCTGGGGCGTCGTCGGCCGGCTGATCGACGGGGAACTGGCCTCGCTGCCGTTCGAGTCCGTGGCCGAGGCGTCCTGGGACGGCGCGGACATCGTCTTCGCCAGGACGGGCTTCACCGGCGAGTACGGCTACCAGATGATCGTGCCCCGGCAGGAGGCGGCCCGCCTGTGGGAGCTGTGCCTGGCACACGCCCGCCCGTCCGGCCAGGAGGCCCTGGAACTGGCGATGCTGGAGGTCCGCCAGCCGATGCCGCGCCACGAGGCGTCCCCGGGCGCCTCGGTGATCGAGATCGGCGCCAACTGGCTGGTCGACATCACCAAGGAGGACTTCGTGGGGCGCGAGGCCGTGCTGGAGGCGTTCGAGTCGGGAGCCGGGCGGGCCACCATCGGCTTCACTTGCGTGACCGGCGTGCCCACCCCCGGCACCCGGCTCATGGCCGGTGATCAGGTCGTCGGCGAGGTGGTGCACGCGGTGCACAGCGTCGGGCTCGGCGCGACGCTCGGCCTGGCCCGCGTGGACCGCGACCTGGCCGCGGCCGGGCTCGGCCTCTCGGTGGGCGGCGTCGGGGCGACCACGCTGACCAGCCCCTACATCGTGCCCAAGAGCTGGAGCGTGCCGATCATCTGATCGGCCGGACCGCTTCTCGCAAAGGAGACAAGCATGGCGCTGCGGCCCGTCGTCGTCACCGGTCTGGGCATCATCTGCGCGATCGGCCGCGACCCCGCCGAGTTCTGGCTGCGGCTCAGCACCGGCAGCGGCGGCCTCACCGAGCTGCGGGACGAGGCGTACGCGGTCTTCGAGGCCAGGCACGCCGGCCAGGTGCCCGACGCCTGGATCGACGAGCAGACGCCCTCCGCCGACGCGGACCTCGACCGTACCGCCAGGCTGGCGCTGGTCGCCGCACGCCAGGCGATCGAGCAGGCGGGCGGGCAGGCGGGCGGGCAGGCGGGCGGGGTCGCCGCGAGCCCCGGGCGGTTCGGGATCATCCTCGGCAAGTGCCAGGCGACGCCCGGACCGGCGGGCCGCTACCAGCCCATGCACCGCACCGGCGACGTGGTGGCCGAGCGGCTGGGGCTGGGCGGGCCGCGCATCCTGGTCTCCACCGCGTGCGCCGCCGGCGGGAACGCGGTCGGACTCGCCAAGGACAAGATCCTCACCGGCGAGGCGGACGCCGTCCTGGCCGGAGGCGTGGACCCGCTGCTGTTCGGCACCTACGCCGGATTCGCCGGGCTGCAGGCGCTCAGCACCGGACCGTGCCGCCCCTACAGCCATTCCGACGGGCTCAACCTGGGCGAAGGGGCCGCCTTCCTGCTGCTGGAGCCGCTGGACCTGGCCCTGGCGCGGGGCGCGACGCCGCTGGCCGAGGTCGCGGGCTACGGCCTGTCGGCCGACGCCTACCACGCGACGGCGCCGGACCCCACGGGCAGGGGAGGGGCCGCCGCCATGCGCCGCGCGCTCGCCGACGCCGGGCTCTCACCGGACGACGTGCACTACGTCAGCGGCCACGGCACCGGGACCCCGGCCAACGACGCCATGGAGGCCAAGGTCATGCGGCTGGTGTTCGGCGAACGCGCCGGACAGGTGCCCACCAGCAGCATCAAGTCGTTCCTCGGCCACACGCTCGGGGCGGCGGGCGCGGTGGAGGCGGTGGCCGCGGTGCTGGCGCTGCGGCACGGCGTGGCGCCGCCCACGATCGGCTTCGACACCAGCACCAGCACCAGCACCAGCACCGACACCGGCACCGGCACCGACACCGGCACCGGCACCGGCGAGGCTCCGGGCCTGGACTTCGTGCCGAACGCGGCCCGGCCCATGGCCATGGAGACCGTCGTGTCCAACAACTACGCCTTCGGCGGCAACAACGTGTCCCTCGTGCTGACGCGCCCGGGTGGCCCTCGCACGTACGAGGACCTGCCGCCGCGAGAAGCGGTGATCACCGGGCTGGGACCGGTCACCGGCGCGGGCACGGGCATCGCCGAGGTGAGCGCCGCCATCACGGCCGGGCGGCGGGGAGCGGGCCGCACGCCGTCGCTGGACGGGCGGACGTACGCGCCGCGCTCGCTGTGGCGGCACATGAACCAGCTCTCCAGGATGGCCATCGCGGCCTCGCGGCTGGCCTGGGAGGACGCCGGGCTGAAGCTGCCCAGGAAGGCGCTGGACGAGGTCGGGCTGATCTTCGCGACCGGCGCGGGGTCGGCCGAGAGCACCGGCGGCTTCGACGAGAGCATAGCCCTCAACCCCAACAAGCCCGCCGTGCTCAGCTTCTCCAACGTGGTGCTGAACGCCACTGGCGGAGCCGTCTGCCAGACCCTGGGCCTGCGCGGGCCGACCACCACGATCTGCAACGGCGGAGCGTCGGCCTCGATCGCGCTCGACTGCGCCCTCGAGCTGATCCGGACGCGCAAGGCCGAGGTGGTCCTGGTGGTCGCGGCCGACGAACGGCCCGGCGAACGGCCCGACGAACGGCCCGGCGAGCGGTCAGATGAGCGGCCCGGTGAGCGGCTCGGTGGGTGGTCCGGTGGGCCGGGCGGGGAGTCCGGCGATCTGCCCGTCACTTACGTGCCGGGATCGGCGGCGGTGGCCTTCGTGGTCGAGTCGGCCGACCACTGCGCCGGGCGCGGCGGCCGAGCGTACGCGCGCGTGCTCGGCACGTCCCACGCCACCCACCACGCCACCCACCACGTCACCGGGGACACAGGGACGGTTCCCGGGCGAGCGGGGACGAGCGCGCGGGTCCAGGAGGACACGGCGGGTGAAGGCGCCCCGGCCTCCGCACAGGCCCGGTTCACCGAGCGGGCGGTGTCAGGCCGCGGCGTGTCGACGGTGCCGTCCACGAGGCCGGCGGCCGTCACCGCGCACGCGGGAGCCGTGGCCCGGAGCCTGGCCGGGTTGCCGGAGGCGGCGCCCGGCGTGGTGGTCTGCGCGGCGGCCGGCCTCCCGGAGGACCGGGAGGAGGCGGCGGCCGTGCTGGAGACGCTGGCGAACGGGACGCTCACCTCGTCCGCCGCCCTGATGGGCGACTGCCAGGCGGCCACCGGGGCCATGAACATCGTCCTCGGCGCGCTGGCCGTCCGCGACGGCCTCGTCCCTGCGCTCAGCGGGCCCAGCCATGTGACGGAACAGGGGCCGCCTGGGCCGGTGGAGCGGGTGGTCGCGCTCACCGCCGCTCCGGGCTCCGTGGCCGGCGCCGTCCTGCTGGGGGCGGTATGAACGTGCCGCCCTTCGACGTGGCCGAGACCGACCGGCTGCTGACGACCACGCGTTCCGTGCGCCGCCGGCTCGACCTGGACCGGCCGGTGCCGCCCGAGGTCGTACGGGAGGCGCTGGAGGTCGCCGTGCAGGCGCCCACGGCCAACAACCACCAGAACTGGCGCTGGCTGGTGATCACCGAACCGGCGGTCAAGGTGAAGCTGGCCGAGATGATCCGCTCGTCCTGGACGTTCCACCGCAACGACATCTGGACCAACGCGGGCCGCCGCCGCAACGACGCCGCGGCCAAGCGCACCTACGCCTCGGCGCTGGCGCTCACCGAGACGCTCGAGTCGGTTCCGGTGCTGGTCATCCCGTGCGTGCTCGGCCGCCCGCCGGACATCGCGGCGATCAACCAGGCGTGGCGGGAGCGGATGGCGGACAAGGTCCCGGAGGACCCCGGTCACCTGGTGCGGCACGGCGAGACCAGGGCCAGCATCTTCTACGGCTCGATCTTCCCGGCCATCTGGTCGTTCCAGCTCGCCCTGCGCAGCCGCGGCCTCGGCAGCACCATCACCTGCCTGCACGTCCCGCACGAGCGGGAGGTCGGGCGGCTGCTCGGCATCCCGTCGGGGGTCACGCAGGTGTGCATGATCCCGGTCGCCTACACCGTGGGAACCGGTTTTCGCCCGGCCGACCGCTACAGCGCGGAGGAACGCACCTACTGGGAGAGGTGGGGGAGTTGACACACGCGTCCGAGGACCCCGACGTCGTCATCGTGGGCGGCGGCATCGCGGGCGCCTCCGCGGCCTGCAAGCTGGTCGCGGGCGGCCTGTCCGTGGTGCTGCTGGAGAAGCAGGAGACCTACCGGGACCTGGTACGCGGCGAATGGCTGGCGCCGTGGGGCATCAGGGAGGCCCGCCGGCTCGGCGTCGAGGACTGCTTCTGGGCGGGCGGCGGCTGGGAGATCCGCGAATGGATGACGTGGGACGAGGCCGTCCCCGACGACGAGGTCGAGGCCGTGAACATGACCGGCTTCATCCCCGGCTTCGGCGGCCCGATGTCCTTCCCGCACCACACCGTGTGCGCGCTGATGACGGAGCAGGCCGTGGCCGGCGGCGCCCGCCTGGAGATGGCGGCCTCGAAGATCTCGGTGACGCCGGGCTCCCGCCCGGTCGTCGCCTTCGGCACCTCTCGCGGCCCGCGCGAGCTGCGCCCCCGGATCGTGCTCGGCGCGACCGGCCGGGGCTGCACGGTCGGCCGGCAGGTGGGCATCACGATGCGCAACTCCATGCACCACTGGGGCGGCGGCATGATGGTCGAGGGCATGACCGGCTGGCCGCCCGACGTGCAGGCCATGGGCACCGAGGGCGACGTCATGTTCATGGTGTTCCCGCAGGGTGACGGCCGGGCCCGCCTGTATCTCAACTTCCCCACCGTGAACAAGCACCGCTACCGGGGCCCCGGCGGCGTGGCCCGGTTCCTGGCCGCGTACGAGCTGACATGCCTGCCCGACCGGGGCAAGGCGGTGACCGAGGCGACGCCCGCCGGGCCGCTGTCGGTGTGGCCGTCGGTGTCCAGCGTCCCCGAGGGGCCGCCGCTGACCGAGGGCGTGGTGCTGATCGGCGACGAGGCCGGCAACGCGGACACCGTGCTCGGCACCGGGCTGTCGTGCGCGCTGCGCGACTCCAGGACGGTCTGCGACATCCTGCTCGCCTCCGCCGACTGGTCGCCCGCGGCGTTCGCGCCGTACGTCGAGGAGCGGGAGTTCCGGCTGGAACGGCTGGACTTCGGCGCCTCCATCATCAGCAGGCTGCACGTCGAGTTCGGCCCGGCGGCCGTCGAACGCAGGCGCCGCGTGCGCAGGCTGATGGCCAGGAACTTCGCCGCGCAGGTCACGGGACTGCTCAACATGGTCGCCCCCGAAGAGGTGCCCGAGTTCGGCTTCAGCGAGTTCTTCGCTGAGCGGTTGTTCAGGGAGACGGCATGATGGAGAAGAAGACGGTCCACGTCAACGGCGTCGACCTCGCCTACGTCGACGAGGGCGAGGGCGCCCCTGTCGTGCTGCTGCACGGCTTCCCCGATTCCTCCTACCTGTGGCGTAACCAGATCCCCGCGCTGGTCGAGGGCGGCTTCCGGGTCATCGCGCCCGACCTGCGGGGCTTCGGCGACTCCGGCAAGCCGCAGGAGGTCGAGGCGTACGGGATGCAGACGATCGTCAACGACGTCGTGGCGCTGACGATGAGCCTCGGGGTCAAGCGGCCCCATCTCGTCGGTCACGACTGGGGCGCGGCCATCGCCTGGATGTACGCCTTCCTCATGCCGCGCAGGCTCGACCATCTGGTGGCCCTGTCGGTCGGGCATCCCGGCGTCTTCGCCGCGCCGTCGATCGAGCAGCGGGCGGCCTCGTGGTACATGCTCTTCTACCAGTTCCCCGGCGTGAGCGAGGAACTGCTGCGCCGCAACGGCTGGCGGCTGTTCCGCGAGATCATGGGCCGTGACGGCGACCACGACCGCTACCTGCGCGACCTGGCCAGGCCGGGCGCGCTGACCGCCGGGCTCAACTGGTACCGGGCCAACCGTTCGCCCGCCTCCGAGCTGGAGACCGGCCGCCGCTTCCCGCCGGTGCTCGCGCCGACCCTGGGCATCTGGGGCGCGGGCGACAAGGCTCTGCTGGAGGAGGGCATGGCCGGGTCCGGCAAGTTCGTCAAGGGGCCGTGGCGCTACGAGCGGATCGAGGACGCCGGGCACTGGCTCCCTCTCGACGCCCCCGACCAGGTGAACAAGCTGCTGCTCGGCTTCCTCGGCACCGAGCGTCCCGCCCATGAGGAACGCCGGCCGCGACGCCGCCTGTGAGCGGAACCCCACCGCTGCTGCGAAAGGGATTCATGTCATGTTGGGCTATCTCTTCCCCGGCCAGGGCACCGTACGGGTCGGCATGGGCGCCTGGCTGCGCCGCAGGCCGGTGGCGCGCGACCGCCTGGACGAGATCGACGCGATGCTGTCGCGGCCGATCTCCCCGCTGTGCGCGCGCGGCCCGCTCGACCGGCTGGTGTCCACCGAGCACGCCCAGGTGGCGGTGACCGCCTGCAACCTCGCGGCCCTGGCCGTGCTGACGGAAGAGGGGTACGAGCCGGCGATCGTGGCCGGCCACAGCGTGGGCGAGCTGACCGCGCTGCACGCGGCGGGCGCGCTGACCCTGGCCGCGACCGTGCGCCTGGTGGAGACCCGCTCCCGCCTGATGGCCGAGGCGGGACGCGGCGAGGGACCGGCCGTCCGGGGCGGCATGCGGGCGGTGATGGGGCTGCCCGTCGAGCGGGTCGAGGAGCTGGCCGAGGCGGCGGCCGCGCCCGGTGAGCCCGCCGTGGTCGCGCTGGAGAACGCGCCGGGTCACGTGGTCGTGTCAGGCGCGGTCGCGGCTCTGGACCGGCTGGAGCGGCTCGCCGCCGACGCCACCAAGATCGTGCCGCTCAAGGTCGGGGACGCCTACCATTCGCCCCTCATGGCCGCCGCCGTCCCCGCCTGGGCCGCGGCGGTGGCGGTGGCGGAGATGCGCGAGCCCCGCGTCCCCGTCGTGCCGAACGTCAGCGGCGAGCCCACCACCGATCCCGGCACGCTGCGCCAGGCGCTGGTCGCCCAGCTCACCGGCAGGGTGCGGTGGACCCGTACGGTGGGCGCGATCGACGCGGTCGCGCCCGGTGTCGAAGTGGGCGACAGCAAGGTCCTGGCCGGGCTGTCGCGCCGGGCGGGGGCCCGTTGCCTGAGCCTGGCCGACCCCGCCACCCTGCGCCGCCTGGCCAGGGAGGTGGCCGCGTGAGGCGATGGGGCGGCGCGGTCGTCGGTCACGCCGGTTTCAGCCGGCCGGGGGAACTGCTCGGCGGAATGCGGCTGGAGGACGTCTACACGCCGGCCGAACGCGTGCGGTCGGCGGCGGGCCGCACGCTGGAGCACTGGGCCGGGCGGCTGGCGGGCAAGCGGGCGGTGGTGCGGCTGCTCGGCCTGCCGCCGCTCGCTCACCATCTCGGCCAGGTCGAGATCCTGCCGCTGCCCGCCCCGGACTGCCGGGCCGGCGCCGCCTGCCTGGACGGCCATCCGCCCGCCGTCCGGCTGACCGGTGAGCCGGCGCGCCGGGCCGGGCCGCACCGCGTCCGCGTCTCCATCAGCCACACCGCCACCCACGCCCTGGCCGTCGCCCTCTGCTCGGCCCCGCTCCCGGAGGACGCCCGGCCCGACGCCCTGACTGTAGGTGGCGAGTGGGAAGCGCGGCCGGCGATCCCTGTCCCGGGCGGGGCCGGCGGGCGGGGGGCGGGTCGTGGGTGAGACGGAGCTGCGCGCGGTCGTGGACGCGCATCTGGCGGCCTGGGAGTCGGGCGATCCGGCGGCGGTGGCGGCGACCGCCGCCTCCTACGCCGACCCCGACTCCGGCGGGGTGCTGACCGGGGACGCGCTGGCCGCGCACGCGGCCAGGATGCTCGCCTGTTTCACCGGCCCGCGCTTCCTGGTCGACCGGGTGACGGCCGGCGCCGGCGCGGCCACCGTCTCCTGGACGCTCCGGGCCGGGCACCGCGCCGCCTACCTGGGCATGCCCGCGACGAACGGCGCCGTCACCGTGTCCGGCGCCGACCTCGTGACCCTCGACCAGGACGGCGCGCACGTCCGCAGGACCTACGACCGGCTGGCGCTCGCCGAGTCGCTCGGCTACGCGGCCCGGTTCGTGCCCGCCGCCGACGACACCCGCGAGTACGGGCTGAGCGCCAGGGTCCCCACCGACCGCACCGACCGCCCCGGCGCGCTGGTGCTCACCTGGCTGCAGATCCGCGACGACGCCGAGGCCGCCGACGTGGACCTGCTCAGCGTCGAGATCGTCAAGTCGCTGCGGGCCACGCGCGGCTTCCTCGGCGCGACGACGTTCGACGCCGGCGACCGCAAGTTCACGCTGAGCGCCTTCGACCGGCCCGAGTCGCTCAGGACCGTGCACGCCCGTCCCCACCAGCGGGCCATGCGCCGCTTCTTCAGAAGCGGCCTGTGCGCCCGCGTCCACACCAGCGTCTGGTACGCCGCCTCCGCCCGCGACTACGCCCGCTGCCCCGGCTGCGCCGCGGTCGTCGCGGACGGCGCGGCGTGCGCCTGCGGCTGGACCCCGGAGCGAGCCGCCACCCTGTGACCCCCGACCCGTGTGACGTGACGACGCAAGTGACTGGAGCATCGATGACGGACTTCACCGCCGAGTACCGGCTAGGCGACAGCGCCGGGCCCGCCGTGGTGTTCATGTCCGCGCTGTTCGCGGGCGGCTGGATCTGGGACCACCCGTACGGCCAGCTGGAGCGGCGCGGCCGGTCCGTGCTGCGGACGAACGAGGCGATCTGCGCGCTCGACCGCCGGACGGCCGGCTCGATCGAGCGACTCGGCGACGCGCTGCTCCACGCCTGCGACGAGGCGGGGGCCGGGGAGATCATCCTGTGCGCGAACTCCCTCGGCGGCCTGGTCGCCATCGACCTGGCGGGCCGCCGGCCCGACCGGGTGCTCGGCATCGTGGTCAGCGGCGCCCCCGGCCTCACCGCCGACCCCGACGTCGGGCTCAGCTTCGACCGGCGGGGCAGCGTACGCCCGTTCGGCGACGAGTTCGGCGAGCGCATGGTGGCCGCGCTGTTCCACGGCGGGCGCAGCCTGTTCTCCGGCGAGCGCCTCGCGGAGGTCGGCGACATGCTCCGCCGGCCCGAGTCGATGGTGAGCATGGCCCGCAGCCTCAAGGCCACCCGCCGGTACCCGGTCAAGGCCGCGCTGGACCGGGTCGCCTGCCCGGCCCTGTACGTGTGGGGCAGGCACGACCGGATGACGCCTCCGGAACCCTGGCTGGAGGTGCTGCCCGCCTACCCGGACGCCGAGGTGCTGCTCGTGGAGGGCAGCGGCCACATCCCGATGGTCGAGCGCGCCGAGGAGTACACGGCCGCGCTGGAGCTGTTCGTGGCCCGCCGCTCCGGGGTGATGGCGTGAACGCCGCCGTGCTGGTGGGCGTGGACATCGTCGAGGAGGACCGGATCGTCCGGGCGGCGCGCCGGGGCGGTGACGTGTTCGCCCGCCGGGTGACCACTCCGGCCGAGCGTGGCCGGGAGCCGGGACCGGCGGCGTTCTCCGTCAAGGAGAGTCTGATCAAGGCCGTGGGCAGCCGTCCGCCGGGGTTCAGCTGGCACGACTTCGAGGCCGAGGCCCGGCCGCCGTCGGGCTGGAGCGCCGTCCTGCTGGAGGAGGCCGCCGGGGAACTGGCCGCCTCGACCGGGCTGCCGCTGACCGGCGGGGCCGCGTACCTCGTGCGCGGCGCGAGCCGCGGGGCGGCGCTGCGACGGCTGCGCCCCGGACCGGACCGGACCGACCCGGGGACCGTGGCGGGCGCCGCCCGGTGGGGCGCGGGTGACGGCCTGTTCGTATCGCTGGCGATCGTGTTCATGGACGGGAGCGTGTGATGGCTCGGGAGATGACGGTCCGGCCCGGCGAGTCGATCCAGCGCGCGCTGGACGAGGCGGGGCCGGGGGCGCGGATCAGCCTGGAAGCGGGCCGCTACCCGCAGAGCGTGTGGATCAGGCACCCCGGCGTGACCCTGACAGGGGCGGGCCCCGGCCGGACCGTGCTGGAGCCCGGCGCGGGGATCCCCGCTGAGGTGCCCCCGCTGCACGACGCCGCCGCCGACGTGGTCAGCGGCGTCACCGTGCACGGCGAGCGCGTCGGCGACGTGCGCGTGGAGAGCCTGTCCGTGCGCGGCTTCTCCGGGGCGGGAATCTACGCCCACACCGTCAGCGGCGTGACCGTGCGCGAGGTGGCCGCGGAGGACAACGCCGTCTGGGGCGTCTACCTGCGCGAGTCGAGCGGCTGCGTGGTGCGGGACTGCCGCGCCTCCGGCAGCCGGTACGGGGGCGTCGCCCTCAGCTTCTGTCCCCGCTCCGACGCGCTGATCACCGGGAACGAGAGCTTCGCCAACGCGTTCGGCGTCTTCGTCGACAACTCCTCGGGCGCGCGGGTGGTGCGCAACTCCTGCCACGGCAACGCGATCGGGATGCTGCTGCTCAACCAGGTCTACGAGGGCGAGCCTGAGGGCGGCGTACGCGACTGCCTGGTGATCGGGAACGACCTGCGCGCCAACAACCTGGCCGCGGGCGCCGAGCCCGACGGGCTCGGCGCGGCCGGACCGCCGATCTCCGGCGTCGGCCTCGCCCTGATCGGCACCCACCGGGTCAGCGTCGTCGACAACCGCATCCACGACAACCACCCCAGCGGGGAGTCCGTGATGGGCGCGGCGTTCGTCATCGGCTCCTCGAAGGAGTGGGGCGGCGACGACGCCCTGGACAACCACGTGCTGTGGAACCGGATCACCGGCAACAGCCCGCTCGACCACCAGCTCGGCGCCGACCTGGCGCGCCAGGTGTGCGCGGGCAACGTCGCCGACAAGGGCGACCCGCCAGGACTCACCGCCGCCGACGGCTGGAGGCCGCGATGACCGCGACGCTGACCTGCGAGGGCCTTCGCAAGAGGTACGGGGACGTGACGGCGGTCGAGGACGTCGGCTTCTCCATAGCGCCGGGCCAGGCGTACGGCCTGCTCGGCCCGAACGGCGCCGGCAAGACCACGACGATCTCCATCCTCGTCGGCCTGCTCCGTCCCGACGCGGGGGTCGTCCTGGTCGGCGGCACGGACCTGGCCGCCGACCCCAGGCGCGCCAAGGCCGCGATCGGCTACGTCCCGCAGGAGATCGCCCTGTACCCGGAGCTGACCGGCCGCGAGAACCTGCGCTTCTTCGGCAGGCTCTTCGGCCTGCCCCGGCGCGGGCTGGCCGCCCGGATCGAGGAGGTGCTCGACCTGATCGGCCTGACCGACCGGGCCGACGGCAGGCTCGACACGTACTCCGGAGGCATGCGGCGGCGGATCAACATCGGCGCGGCCCTCCTGCACCGCCCCGACGTGCTGATCCTGGACGAGCCCACCGTCGGGGTGGACCCGCAGAGCCGCAAGGCGATCCTGGACGGGCTGGAGCTCCTGGTACGGGACGGCATGTCCCTGCTGTACACCTCGCACTACATGGAGGAGGTCGAACGGATCTGCGACCGGGTCGCGATCATCGACCACGGCCGGATCATCGCCGAGGGCACCAGACGCGAGCTGATCGCCATGGTCGGCACGGCGGACAAGGTCGAGCTGGTGCTCGACGGCGACGTGCCGGCGGCCTTCGCCAAGCTCCGCGCCGTCGAGGGCGTCGTCGAGGCCGCCAGGACCGGGGACGGGTCCATACGACTGATCGCCGAGGGCGGCAGGTACCTGCTGCCCGCGCTGATCACCGCCGTGGAGGACAGCGCCACGGTCACCGCCACCCAGGTCATCGAACCCGACCTGGAGGCGACCTTCCTGCACCTCACCGGCGCCTCCCTGAGGGACTGACCATGTGGCGGGCGATTCTCACGGTGAGCGCGCTCGAACTGCGCACCCGGCTGCGCGACGGCACCGCGATCGTGATCGCGGTGATCGTCCCGGTCACGCTGGCCACCCTGTTCGGCCTGGCACTCGGCGGCGACGACCCGCCGCTGCGCGCCACCGTGGGGTTCGTGGACCTGGACGGCGGCGAGTTCCCCGCCTCGGTGCGGCGCGAGGTGCTCGCCTCGGAGGAGCTGAAGGGGTCCGTGACGCTGCGCGACCTGCCCGGCGAGGAGCAGGCGCGGCGGGCGCTGGAGGCGGGCGAGATCGGCTCGGCCATCGTGTTCCCCGCCGGGTTCAGCCGGAGCGTCGGGGCCGGGCGCGGCGGCGACGTCGCCGTGCTGACGTCCCCCGAGTCGCCGCTGGCCGGCGTGGTCGCGAGCGCCGTGGTGGACCGCATCTCGGCGGTGGTGGACGCCAGGACCCTGGCCGCGCGCGCCGTCCTGCGCGCGGGGGTGCCCGGGGACGAGGTCAAGGAGCTGGTGGAGCGCAACGGGGCCGCGGGGCCCGCGCTCACCCTGGCCGAGGACCCGCTCTCCGGCGGCAAGGTGGACCTGTCGGTCTACTACGGCTCGGGCATGGCGGCGCTGTTCGCCTTCTTCGTGGTGGGCGCCTCGTTCCGCGGCCTCCTCACCGAGCGCAAGCTGGGCACCCTCGACCGGATCAGGGCCGGCCCCGTCGCCGCGTGGGTGCCGGTCGCAGGCAAGGCCGCCGTCGGGTTCGGGCTGGGCGTGGTGAGCGTCTGCGTCTGCTGGGCCTCCTCCACCCTGATCTTCTCGACCACCTGGGGCGATCCGGTCGCGGTGTTCGCGGTGCTGGTCGCGCACGTGCTGGCCGCCGCCGCGATCACCATGCTGGTGGCCAGCCGGGTCCGGACCGACGCCCAGGCCGACGGCGCGATCATGGTCGTCTCGTTCGTGGCGGCGTTCTTCGGCGGCAGCCTCGTGCCGCTCTACGACCTGCCAGGGCCGCTGCGCACGGTGGCGCTGCTCACCCCGAACGGCTGGACCTCCACGGCGCTGACCGAGCTGGCCGGAGCGGGCGCGAGCGGCTCCGTCGCCGCGGTGGCCGGGCCCATCGGCGTGCTGTGCGCGATCACGCTGGCGGCCGGAGGGCTGGCCGTCGCCGGCTTCAGGAAGGGACTGCTGCTGTGAACCCGTTCCCCCGCGGCCGTCCCCGGCCGGTGACGGCGCTGGTCGCCGCCAACCTGCTGCGCCTCACCCGCGACCGGGTCGGCCTGTTCTTCATCGTGGTCATGCCGTTCGTGTCCATCGTCTTCGTCGGCATGGCGGTCGGCGGCGGCGCCACCGGCTCGGCCGGGCTGCCCGTCGGCGTCGTCGCCGACGCCGACGACCCGGTCGCCGCCGCCGTGCTGGCCGAGCTGCGCGGCCACCCGGACCTGGAGGTGGTTCCCGTGGACACCGCGGCCGGCCTGCGCTCCGGCGTACGCGAAGGGAGCCTGGCGGCGGGCCTGGTCATCCCGTACGGCTCGACCAGGCTGGAGCTCGTCCTGGCCCAGGCCAACGGCAGCGGGATGGCCGCCCGCGGTGCCGTGGACGTCTCGGTGGGCCGGGTCGCCGCGGTGCTGGAGGCCACCCGGGCGGCCAGGGCCGCGGGCGCCGGCGAGGCGCAGGCCGCGGAGTACGTGCGGCAGGCCCAGGCCGAGGGGGGCCGGGTCGCGGTGACCGACGTCGCCACCGGCGGCGGCGACCCGGGCGGCTTCGCCTACACCGCCCCGGCCAACCTGCTGCTGTTCACCTTCATCAACTCCATGGCGGTCGCCGCCGCCCTCGTGGAGAGCCGCCGGCTGGGCATGCTGCAGCGCGCGCTCACCGCTCCCGTACCCCGGCGGTCGGTGCTGTTCGGCGAGGTGGTCAGCAGGTTCCTGGTCGCCGCCGCCCAGGCTGTGCTGATCATGGTGGTGAGCTCGCTGGCCTTCGGCGTGTCGTGGGGCGACCCGTTCGCGGTGGCCGTCGTCGTGGGCGTGTTCGCGCTGGTCGCCACCGGCGCCGCGATCCTGGTCGGCACGCTGCTGCGCTCGCCCGACCAGGCGCCCGCGATCGGCCCGCCGCTCGGCGTGGTGCTGGGCATGCTGGGCGGGTGCCTGTGGCCGCGCGAGGCGTCCGGCGAGGTCATCAACGCCATCGGGCACGCCTTCCCGCACGCCTGGGGCATGGACGCGCTGCTCGCGCTGGCCCGGCCCGGCACGGGCCTCGGCGCGATCCTGCCCGAGGTGGCCGTGCTCACCGGGATGGCCGTCCTGCTCCTGGGCGGCTCCCTGATCGTGTTCGACCGGCGCACCCGGATCACCTGAGCGGGGGAGAGGGATGGTCACATGAAGGGGATCCTGCTGGCAGGAGGGCGCGGCACGCGGCTCCTCCCGGCGACGCTGGCCGTCTCCAAGCAGCTGCTGCCCGTCAACGACAGGCCGCTGATCTACTTCCCGCTGTCGGTGCTCATGCTGGCCGGGATCCGGGACATCCTGCTGATCTCCACGCCGGAGGACCTGCCGCAGATCCGCCGGCTCTTCGGCGACGGCTCCCGGCTGGGCCTGCGCCTGACGTACACCGAGCAGGCCGAGCCGAACGGGATCGCCGAGGCCCTCCTGCTCGGCGCCGACCACGCCGCCGGCGGCCCCGTCGCGCTCATCCTGGGCGACAACGTCTTCCACGGCCCCGGCTTCCAGGAGGTGCTGCGCGCGGAGTGCCGCGCCGTCGACGGCTGCGTCCTGTTCGGCCACCCCGTGCCCGACCCGGGCAGGTACGGGATCGCCGAGACCGACGCCGCCGGCCGGCTGATCGGCATCGAGGAGAAACCCGCCGAGCCCCGGTCCGACCGGGCCGTCGTCGGCCTGTACCTCTACGACGGCGACGCCGTCGACATCGCCAAGAACGTCACGCCGTCGGCGCGCGGCGAGCTGGAGATCACCGACGTCAACCGCGCCTACCTGGAACGGGGGAAGGCGAAGCTGGTCGACCTCGGCCACGGCTCCGCCTGGCTCGACGCCGGCACCCCCGCCACGTTGCTCCGGGCCGGCCAGTACGTCCAGCTGCTGGAACGCCGGCAGGGAGTCCGCATCGCGTGCCTTGAGGAGATAGCGCTCCGCATGGGCTACATCGACGCCGAGGCCTGCCACCGGCTCGGCGTCGAACTGGAGAAGTCGAGCTACGGCCGGTACGTCATCTCGGTGGCCGAGCGGTTCATGGACAGTGAGAGGGAGACCGATCGATGAGTGTGACGACGTTGTTCCCGGACAGATCCCCCGCCGACGGCGGCGTGGTGACAGGAGTGTACCGCTATGCGGCCCGCAAGGGCGCGATCGAGGCCGTCGAGCCGGCCGCGGCCGATCTCGGGCTGAGCGTCCGCGAGGTGCGCGACGCCGTGGCGAGCCTCGTGGAGAGCCGCCTGCTCAGGGTCGACGACAGCGAGGGCCGCCGGTTCGTGCCGGTCGACCCGGAACTGGCCGCCGCCTCCCTCGTGTCCTCGGTGGAACGGGAGATCTACCTGCGCCGCGAGCTGATCGACCAGATCCGCGAGCGCATGGGGGTGTTCCGGTCGGAGTACGCCGGCGCCGGCCACGGCTCGGCGGCCAGCGCCGTGGAGTATCTGGTGGGGGCCATGGAGGTGCGCGGCTTCCTGAAGACGGCCGGCGACGCCTGCCGCGACGAGGTGCTGGCGATGCAGGCCGGGTGCGGCGACGTCGAGGACATGTCGCAGACGTACCTGGCGCTCCTGGCCAGAGGGGTGACGGTGCGCATCATCTGCCAGCACCGCAACCGAGCCGACGTCTCCACCCGGATGCTGCTCAAGCGGCTGACGGACGCCGGGGCCGCCGTCTTCACCGTCAGCCACGTCCCCAGGTCGGCGGTCGTGTTCGACCGGGCGCTGGTCGTCATGTTCGGCGTGGACGGCGACGGCGAGGCCAGCGTGGCCCGCGTGCGCAACCACGGCATCGCCCAGTTCCTGCTGGACCTCTTCAACCACCTGTGGGAGACCGCCACCCCGCTGGAGGGCGTCGAGGTCGGCTACGCCAACGTGGCCGACGACCTCCAGCAGGCCATCGCCGCGCTGATGGCCAAGGGCTACACCGACGAGGTCGTGGCCAGGAAGCTCGGCATGTCGGTGCGGAGCTGCCGCCGGCACATCGCCACGCTCATGCGGGACCTGGACGCGACCAGCAGGTTCCAGGCCGGCGTGCAGGCCGCCCGGCGGTATCTCGGCGCCGCCGGGTGACGTCCCGCCCGCCGCGTTCCCGTGCCGGGACGCGGCGAGCGGGCGCGTCGCTACCCGCGGGGCCCGCTCGCCGTCATGACCACGCCGGCGAGGGCGCGGGCCCGCTCCAGGACGAGTTCGAGGCCCAGGACGAGGTCCTCGGCGGGCATCCGGGAGTCGAGGCAGATCCGTACGGAGCTGTTGGCGTCCTCGGCGTCCAGGCCGATGGCCGTCAGGACGTGGGAGGGCTCCTGGGAGCCGGAGTTGCACGCCGAGCCGGTCGACAGCGCCACCGAGCGCAGGCTCGACACCAGGCTCTCGCCGCGCACGCCGGGCAGCACGACGTTCAGCACGTGCGGCACGCGGCCGTCCGGCCCGCCGTCGGGACCGCCGTTCAGGTCACCGTCCGGACCGCCGTCCGGGGCGCCGTTCACGCGGACACCGGGGAAGCCGGTCATGAGCAGGTCCAGCGCCGTCGCGCGCAGCTCGCGCACCCGCCGCCAGGCGTCGGCCATCCCGGCCGCCGCCAGCTCGCACGCCTTGCCCATGCCCACCACGAGATGGGTCGGGATCGTCCCGCTGCGCAGCGCGTACTGCCCGCCGCCGAACAGCACGGGCCGCAGCCTGCGCCGGATCTCCGGCCGGACGTACAGCGCGCCGACGCCCTTGGGGCCGCGGAGCTTGTGCCCCGACATCGCCATGGTGTCGACCCCGGCCTCCCGCACGTCGATCGGGATCCGGCCGGCCGCCTGGGCGCCGTCCACGTGCAACAGGGCGCCGGCGTCGTGGCAGAGCGCGGCCATCCGCCGGACGGGCTGGATCGTGCCGATCTCGCTGTTGACCCAGCAGGCGGTGGCCACCCGGGAGAACGGGTCGAGCAGCCCGGCCAGGTGAGCGAGGTCGATCCGGCCGTCCCGGCCCACCCGCATCGCCCTGACGGCCAGGCCGCGACCGGCCAGCGCGCGGCCGATCGACAGCGAGGACTTGTGGTCGGTGGGGCAGATCGCGGCGTTGACGGGGGCCCGCTCCTCGTGGCCGAACATGCCGAGCAGCGCGAGGTTGTTGCTCTCGGTCGCGCCGGAGGTGAACACGAGGTCCTCGGGGTCCGCGCCGATCAGCCGGGCCACCGACTCGGTGGCGGCGTCCACCGCCCTGCGGGCGCGCTTGCCCAGCAGGTGCGGGGAGGACGGGTTGCCGAAGTCCTCCCGCAGGAAGGGCAGCATCGCGTCGACCACCTCGTCGTCGACGCGGGTCGTGGCGCAGTTGTCCAAGTAGATGATCTTCACGGTGATCAGCTCCTGAACGTGTGGACCGAGACGAGGTTGCCGTAGATCTCGTCCTCGGTCATCTCGCCGCTGCCGCCCGGGTCGGCGATGACCACCCGCATGCCGCGCAGGCCGTACAGGCTCAGCGCGATCTCCACCCCGGTCCGGACCGGCATCAGGCACTCTCCCGGCGCGAAGATCAGGATCGTGCGGTGGCCCGCCCGGTGCACCTCGGCGATCATCTCGGTGATCTCGCCGGCGCAGCCGGTGACGCCGCAGCTGATCAGCGTGCGGTAGTTGCCGTCGGCGTCGAGGAAGGCCACCTCGGTGTCCCGGCCCGGCTGGTCGGGCCCGGCGGGCTCGTCGGCGCCGAGGAACCGCTTCTCCAGCAGGCCCTGCTTGACGAACTTGTCGGCCGCCTTCTGGAACCGGTACTTCAGCCAGGTCTCGGGGAAGGCGAGCGGATGCTTGCGGCTCGGCAGCACGAGGTCCGCGGACAGGCCCGCCTCCGCCAGGTCGTCCCGGTACGCGGCCGGCAGCTCGGTGAGCCCTTCGAAGAACTCCGCGCGCAGCTCGCTCGCCGGCCGGCCGGTCCTCGGCACGTACTGCCAGTCGTTGATCAGCAGCAGCAGCCGGGCTCCCACGCCCGACTCCACGTACGGCCTGGCCAGGTCCAGCGACAGGCGCCAGGTGTAACGGGGGAAGATCCCCACGCGGCCGGTGACGCGCCGGCGCATGGTCTCGTCATGCTGCTCCTCGATGACGCCGGGCACGAGGCGGCCCGTGGCGTCGTCCTCGAAGAGCATGAAGTGGCCGCCCATGATGACGGGCTCGCCGAGGTCCGCCGCGGCCAGTTCCCGGCTGATCGTCTCGCGGAGCTCCTGCTCTGATGCCACGAGCCGGTGAGTCTTGGTCACCCGGTCGCTGAGAACGTTACCCATGGTTTCTACACTCCGAGTTCCTGGTGGATCATGATTCGGGGTCGGCGGCACTGGGGCGTACCGGGGCCAGCAGGCCGGCCAGGACGGCCAGCGGCGTGGGCTCGGCCAGCGCGCGCGGCGTCAGGCCCTCCCAGCCGCGTTCGCGGAGGCGGGCCAGCACCTCGGGGGCGCGCAGGACACGGCCGCCCGCGAGGACGTAACCGTCCGACGGGTCGACCCCGGCGAGACCGTGCACCTGGCACACCGCCCCGGTCAGCGCCTGTACGGCGGGTCCGGCCGCCGCGGCGGGGACGGCCGGACCCGCCGCGGGCGTGCCCGCGGGATCGAAGCCGGCCAGCTCCGCCACCTGGCTGACCCGCAGGTCGGCGGCCGGGTCGTCATGCGCCAGCAGCAGCGCCTCGTGGCCGCGCAGGAACGCCTCCATGGCGGCGGCGTCCATGACGGAGGAGGCCGCCTGGAGCCCGAGCACGACCGCGTCCCGCCACTCGTCGATCCGCAGGTAGGTGTCGGCGCCGTAGTGCGCCCACGCCTCCGGCGCCCGGTTCCAGGCGAACGTGGTGCGCCTGCCCCCGCAGGCCAGGGTGCGCTGGTTGAGGAAGTTGACCTCCGAGCCCAGCCGCACCGGCTCCCCCCGCCGGGAGCCCTCGCGGGCCACCAGCTCCACGACCTCGTCGTAGGGCACGTACGCGTGCCGGGCGGCCTGCTCGTTCTCGTCGGCCACCCGCCGTACCAGCTCGCTGAACGGCGGATCGTCGGAGCAGCCGACCCGCATCAGCATCGGGGAGAACATGCAGGTGAGCACGTCCTGGAAGGGGTGCGACCCGCGGTTGCCGGCGAACGCGAGCTGACCGACCGCGCCCTGGCCGGTGTAGGCGGCCAGCAGGGCGGTGTGGGCGGCCAGGTGCACCGCCGAAGGCCACACCTTGAGCCTGGCGGCGATCCGCCGACCGGCGTCCAGCAGCGACGGCGAGGTCAGCGTCGCGTGCCTGGCCTCCTCGGGCGGCGCCGCCCGCCGCCGGGCGGCGAACGGGTCGGCGGGCAGCAGCGCGATCTGCTTCTCCCAGTACGCCAGCGCGTCGGCGGCCAGCCCGGCGGCCTCCGCGGTCGCCTCCCAGCGGGCCAGGTCGGCGGGCTGGTGCCGCACCGGCCCCAGCGAGGCGGGCCGGCGGGAGGCGACGCCCTCCGCCTGCGTCCACAGCTCCTGTTCGATCCGCTCCAGCGTCCACATGTCGACGGCCAGATGGTTGAAGACCAGGACGACCTGCTTCGGGACGCCGCCCGAGGTGATGACGCAGGCGCGGATCGGCCACTCGGCGGCCAGGTCGAACGGCCTGGCGCTCAGCTCCTCGACCACCTCGGCGGGGCTCGGGGTGCCGTCCCGCTCCACGCTCGCCTGGGCGATCGGCCAGGGGCCGGGGGCGTGCACCCGCTGCCGCGGACCGCCGTCGGCGGGGAAGGTCGTACGCAGCGCCTCGTGGCGGCGGGTCAGCGAGATGAGGATCGCGCGGCAGCCTGCGACCGTGAGGCCGGCGGGCATGGGGAAGCGCATCAGGATGTGCGACTCGTGCTGGTGCCGGGGCGGCAGCTGGTGGATCCTCAGCCACATGTAGCGATGCCCCCAGCAGAGGTTCGCGGACTTCACAGCGGACAATTGGGGCCTCCACCGCCGCGTAAATGAGGACAGGCCGACAAGATTGAGAATTGGCCGCCGCGACGCCGATGACAACCCGTTCCCGCTGGCCGGAACAGGCCGCCACTACCTGCCAGTGGCGGGCGGGGGCGGCGCCTTGACCGGGGCCGCCGGGGCCGCCGAGAATTATCGTGAGCAGACTTTCTTGGTGAGGTCCCGGATGACGAGTTTTGAAATACCTCACGAGTTCCTGAATATTTTGCGGTCGCATTTGCCGTTCGTGGACTCCGGGGTGCTGTCGGCCCTGGACGACCTGGCCGGCCTCGGTCTCGACTCGATGGGCGTGGTCCGGCTGATCGTGGACCTGGAGGACGCCTACGGCGTGCAGGTGCCCGACGAGATCCTCGACGAGAAGACGTTCGCCACCGTGGCCTCGCTGTGGGCGGCCCTGTCACCGCTGATGCCCCGCCGCTGACGACGCGCGGCCGGTGATGCGCGGTCGCCGGGCCCCCGGTTCATTTCTCGCGCAGGGTGCCCGCGACCGCCCGCCGGTCCACCTTGCCGTTGGCGTTGAGCGGCAGCTCCTCCAGCACCGTGACCGACCGCGGCACCATGTATCCCGGCAGCACGCCGGTGAGCGCCTTGGCCACGGCCACCCCCTCAAGCCCGTGCCCCGTGCAGGCGGCCTCCAGCGCCGGCTCGCCGTCCGGCCCCGGCAGAGCGAGGACGACCGCCTCGTGCACGCCCGGCTGGGCGCGCAGCGCCGCCTCGATCTCGCCGAGCTCCACCCGGTGGCCGGAGATCTTCACCTGCTGGTCCAGCCGGCCGAGGTGCACCAGCAGGCCGTCCCGCCAGGCGACCCGGTCGCCGGTCCGGTACCAGGACTCCGCGGTCACCGGCTCGCCGTCGCGGGCCCGTACCCCGTCGAACGAGGTGAACCGGCCGGCGTCGTCGGCCGGGTCGGCGTAGCCGGGGAAGCGCTGCACCCCGCGCAGGCACAGCTCGCCCTCGTCCGAGGGCCGCCCTTCGCCGTCGAGCACCAGGTGCTCGACGGCCGGGTACGGCAGGCCGATGGGCACGGTGCCGTTGGCCGTGCGCGGCCAGTCGGCCGGGTCGGCGGGCAACCGGTACTGCGTGCAGCTGATGGTGACCTCGGTCGGGCCGTACAGGTTCTCCAGCACGCTTCCCGGCGCGGCGGTCCGCCAGGCGGCGGCCTGGCGCAGTGACAGCGGCTCCCCGCAGAACAGGCTCCAGCGCAGCGACGGCATGGCGTCCGGCGTCAGCCGGCGCAGCCGCATGGCCAGCGAGACCACCGAGGGCACCGAGAACCAGTGGGTCAGCCGCTCCCTGTTCACGAACGCGACCGGCTTGAGCAGGTCGTACGTGCCGGGCACGACCAGCGTCGCGCCGCTTCCCCAGGTGGCGAACATGTCGAAGACCGACAGGTCGAAGGTCAGGTCGAAGGTCTGGGAGACCCGGCAGCCGGGGCCCAGGCCGTAACGGGGGATCACATGGCCGAGGTAGGCGTCGACGCTGCGGTGCCGTACCGGCACGCCCTTGGGGACGCCGGTCGAGCCCGAGGTGAACAGCACGTACGCCGGATCGTCCGGATCGCCCCCGGCCGGGGGCACGGAACCGGAGGCGTGGCCGGCGTCCACGGCCAGCACCGGGGCCGGCAGGCCGGGCGGCGGGCGGAGGGACGCGTCGGCCAGCACCACGTCGAGACCCGCGGCGGTGGCGACGGCGAGGTTGCGGGCGTCCGGCACGGCCGGGTTCAGCGGCACCGCGGTCGCGCCGAGCCGTTGGATCGCCAGGTAGCCGGCGAACGCCAGCGGGCCGCGCGCCGCGTACAGGCCCGCCCTGGCGGGGGGACCGCCGCAGGCGCGGGCCAGCTCCGCCGCCAGGCGCGCGGACAGCGAGTCCAGCTCGGCGTAGGTGAGGCGGTCGCCGCCGGCCTCGAGCGCGATCCGGTCGCCGTACCGGGCGGCGGAGTCGGCGAACCACTGGTGGAGGGTGCGTGCCACGGGTCTCTCCGATCGTCGGTTCAGCTCGCGCGCACCGTACGCTCGGGCAGCTCGCGGGGGAACAGCGCCTCCGGGAGGTCCCGGACGTGCCCGTTCCACAGGTCCTTCAGCACCCGCTGGGGGTCGGTGACCGCGAGCTGCAGGCCGAGCGCCAGCGTCCGCATGATGTCGATCATCGCCTCGGGCGGCAGGACGTCGGGGTCGGCCAGCATCAGCACCCGGGTCTCGCCGTCGTCCACCTCCACGCGCACCCGGAAGGCCTGCCCGTAGCTCTGGGCCAGCGGCGTCCACGCCAGCGTCGCCGGGGTCTGGTCGGCCGGGTCGGCGGGGCGCCGGTCCACCCGTACGTAGTTGAACCAGGCCCGGAACAGGTGGTTGACCCAGCAGTCGTGCCCGGGGTCCTCACCGGCCAGCGCGGCCGTCACGGCGACCCGGTCGAGGTCGTAGCAGGAGTGGCGGTAGGCCTTGGCGCCCGCCCAGTGCAGGCGCTTGATGTGCTCGGCGAGCGTGGCGCCGGGGTCCACGGCGGTGACGAAGGGGATGAGCTGATTCATCGTGCCGATGTTGTGCTGGTCCTCCTGGGCGAACCGGTTGGACGACATCAGGCTCATCGTGACCCGGCCGGTGTCCAGGCGCCGGGCCAGGCCGGCGGCGACGAACGCCATGATCACGGCCGGCGGGGTGACGCCGTGCGCCTGGCCGGCGAGCGCCGCCAGGCCGCCCAGGCGGCGCGAGGTCAGTGTCAGCTCCAGCCGTTCCTTCTCTGCGTGCGCGGGCAGCGTCGGCAGCCGGTCCATGAGGCCGCCGGCGAGCACGTCGCGCCAGTAGCGCTCGGACGCCGCCTGCCTGGGCTGCCAGGACTCGGCCCGCTGCCGCCGCGCCAGCTCGCGCGGGGTGAAGCCGGTCTCGATCGCGGCGCCCTGGCCCGCCACCAGAGCCTTGAACTGGTCCTGGAGGTGATGGATGGACCACACGTCCACGATCAGGTGCGAGAAGGTCAGGCTCAGGTACATGGGCGCGCCCCTGTAGGTGACCAGCAGGGCCCGCCAGTTCAGGTCGTCGGTCATCGGGAACGGGATCGTCAGCCGCTCCCGTTTGACCCGTTCGTGCTCGGTGGGGTCGGCGACCTGGCGGTCCGCCCGCTCGACGGGCAGCCGCACCTCCTCGTGGACGCGCTGGAACGGCACGCCGTCACGCGTCCCGTACGTGGTGCGCAGCGTCTCGTGCAGCTGGACGAGCCGCTCCAGCGCCTGGTCGACCCGCGCCTCGGACAGGCCGCGCAGGTCCCAGGTTGACGCCAGGTTCGCCTCGTGACCCCAGCCCGGTGGATAACGTTCGATCTCGCGCCAGCTGAAGAGCTGGCCATGACTCAGGGGCTCCTCGGCCGACATGTGGGTCTCCTCGAACCGGCTTTCTCCGCCTGTTATTCATCGCGGACGGGAAGCGTCCGGGTCAAGGCCGGAAAGGCCGGGCCCGATGGCAAGTATGGGCGGCAACAATGTGCCAGCAACAAGCCATGGGCCGGACGAGAAGTCCCGCCTTAAAGTCGGCATAACTAAGCGACGCCCGCATTCGGACAAACGAAAAATCGTCGGCCGGCGGGTGGTCATGCACGGTCTTTCCGGATCGAGCGGCGGCTTTCGGATGCCAGAGGCTTGGGGTGGCGAATTGATGGGTGACGAGTCGATGGGGCCGGTGGCCTCCGGCGGTCCGGACGCGATCGCCGTCGTCGGCATGGCCTGCCGCCTGCCCGGAGCAGCCGATCCCGGGGCGTTCTGGCGACTGCTCCGCGAGGGCGTGGACGCGGTCACCGAGGCGCCGCAGGACCGGTGGCCCGAGGCGACGGAGTACCGCCGGGGCGGCTTCCTCCAGGACGTCCACGGGTTCGACGCGGCCTTCTTCGGCATCTCGCCCAACGAGGCCGCGGCGATGGACCCGCACCAGCGGCTGGTGCTCGAACTCGCCTGGGAGTCGCTGGAGAGCTCCCGCACCGCCCCCGACGGGCTGCGCGGCGGCTCGGCCGGCGTGTTCCTGGGCGCGATCTCGAACGACCACTCCGCGCTGCTCGCGCGGGCCGGCGCCGAACCCGGCAGGCACACCTACACCGGCACGAACCGGGCCATGATCGCCAACCGGGTCTCCTACTTCCTCGGCCTGCGCGGCCCCAGCCTCACCCTCGACGCGGGACAGTCGTCCTCGCTCGTCGCGGTGCATCTGGCGTGCGAGAGCCTGCGCCGGGGCGAGACCGCGCTGGCGCTGGCCGGGGGCGTGAACCTCAACCTGAGCGGCGAGACCACCGACGCCATCGGCAGCTTCGGCGCCCTGTCACCCGACGGCCGCTGTCACGTCTTCGACAGCCGCGCCAACGGGTACGTGCGCGGCGAGGGCGGGGCCGTGGTCGTGCTGAAGCGGCTCGCGGACGCCCTGGCCGAGGGCGACACCGTCCATGCCGTGATCCTCGGCGGCGCCGTCAACAACGACGGCGGCGGCGAAGGGCTGACCGTGCCCAGCGGGCGGGCGCAGGAGGAGGCCATCAGGCTGGCCTGCGCGCACGCCGGCGTGGCGCCGGGCGACGTGGGCTACGTCGAACTGCACGGCACCGGCACCAGGGTGGGCGATCCGGTGGAGGCCGCCGCGCTCGGGGCGGCGTACGGAACGGCCAGGCCGGACGGCGACCCGCTGCCGGTCGGCTCCGTCAAGACCAACATCGGCCATCTGGAGGGCGCGGCCGGCATCGCCGGGCTGCTGAAGGTGGTGCTCGCCATCAAGCACCGCGAGCTGCCCGCCAGCCTGCACTTCGCGTCGCCGCCGCCGGAGATCCCGCTGACGGATCTGCGCCTGCGCGTGGTACGGGAGACCGCCCCCTGGGCCGCGGCCGAGCGGCTCGTGGCGGGAGTGAGCTCGTTCGGCATGGGCGGCACCAACTGCCACCTCCTGCTCGCCGAGCTTCCCGTGACCGGGCGGCCCGCCGCGGACCCGTACGCCGCGGACGCTCCGGGCCTGGAGGACCAGCCTTGGGTGGTCTCCGCGCGGAGCCCGGAGGCGCTGCGCGAGATGGCGGCCCGGCTCGCGGACGTCGCGGCGGAACCGGGAGCGGAACCGGCCGGCATCGCGGCCGGCCTGCTGCGGAGCCGGGCGGCCTTCGAGCATCGCGCGGTGGTGCTGGGCGCGGACGTGGCGGCCAGGCTGTCCGGGCTGCGGGCGCTGGCCGGCGGCCGGCCGCACGACGACGTCGTCCTCGGACAGGCCACCGGCGGGCGGCGCGGGTTCGTCTTCCCCGGTCAGGGGTCGCAGTGGCCGGGGATGGCCCGCGAACTGCTGGCCTCGTCGCCGGTGTTCGCCGCCCGCGCCGCCGAGTGCGCGGACGCCCTCGCGCCGCACACCGGCTACTCCCTGATCGACGTGCTCGGTGAGCGGCCCGGCGCGCCCGGCCTCGACCGGGTGGACGTGGTCCAGCCCGCGCTCTGGGCGGTCATGGTCGCGCTCGCCGAGGTGTGGCGCTCCCACGGCGTCGAGCCCGACCTGGTCGTCGGCCACTCCCAGGGCGAGATCGCCGCAGCGACCGTCATCGGCGCGCTCACCCTGTCCGACGCGGCCCGGGTCGTGGCGCTGCGCAGCCGCGCCATCGCCGGCATGGCGGGCCGGGGCGGCATGCTGTCGGTGGCGGCGCCTCTGGACGTGGTCGAGCGGGCGATCGGCCCGCTGGCGGAGCAGCTGTCGGTGGCGGCGGTCAACGGGCCGGGCTCGGTCGTGGTCGCCGGGCCGCGCGAGCCGCTGACGGAGCTGGCCGGGCGGCTGACCGGTCACCGCGCCAAACTCATCCAGGTCGACTACGCCTCCCACACCGCCGAGGTCGAGCAGGTACGCGACGAGGTGCTCGCCGCGCTGGCCCCGATCCGCCCGGTGAGCGCCGCGACCGTGTTCGTCTCCACGCTCACCGGCGAGCCGATGGACACCGCCGGGCTCGACGCCGACTACTGGTACCGCAGCCTGCGCAGGCCGGTCCGGTTCGCGCAGGCGATCCGGGCGGCGATCGGGACGGGCTGCGACCTGTTCGTGGAGTGCAGCCCGCACCCGGTCCTGGCCGCGGCCGTCGAGGAGACCGGCGAGGAGGCCGGGCACGAGGTCGCGGTGGTCGGCACGCTGCGCCGCGGCGAGGGCGGGCCCGACAGGGTGCTGCGCTCGCTGGCCCGCGCGTACGCCGCCGGCGCCCCGGTCGAGTGGCCGGCCGTCCGCGAGATCCCGCGGGCCCGCATGGCGGACCTGCCGACGTACCCCTTCCAGCGGCGGCCGTACCCGCCCACGCCCGCCGTCCCGCACGCGGCTCGGCCCTTCCCGACCGGGACGGAGGCCACCCCGTCCGCTTCCGGGGACGCGCCGGACCCGGACGGCCTCCGGCAGACGCGGACCCTCGACGAGGTGCGGGAACTGGTGTTGGGCACCGCCGCCCGGCTGCTCGGCCACGAGGACGCCACCGCCATCGAGCCCGCCCGCACCTTCAAGGACCTCGGCTTCGAGTCGGCGACCTCCCTCGAACTGCGCGACCGGCTCCGCGCGGCGACCGGGCTCAAGCTCCCGACCGGGCTGCTGTTCGCCCAGCCGACGCCCGCCCGCCTCGCCGATCACCTGTACGCCCTGCTCACCGCCTCGGAGAGCAACCCGTCAGCCTCGGTCGCGCCGCGACCCGCGCGGGCGGAGCAGGACGACCCGATCGCGGTGATCGGGATGGGCTGCCGGTACCCCGGCGGGGTGGCCTCGCCGGAGGACCTGTGGCGGCTCGCCGCCGGAGGCGCCGACGCGATCGGGGAGTTCCCCGCCAACCGGGGCTGGGACCTGGACGCGCTCTTCGCCGCCGGCCCCGACCGTTCGGGCACCAGCGACACCCGGTACGGCGGCTTCCTGTACGACGCGGACCGGTTCGACGCGGCGTTCTTCGGCATCAGCCCGCGCGAGGCGGCGGCCATGGACCCGCAGCAGCGGCTGCTGCTGGAGATCTGCTGGGAGGCGCTGGAACGGGCCGGGATCGACCCGGCCGGCCTGCGCGGCTCCGGCACCGGCGTGTTCATGGGCGCGATGGCTCCCGAGTACGGCCCCCGACTGCACCGGACCGCCGGCCTGGCCGACGGCCACCTGCTGACGGGCACCGCGCTCAGCGTCGTCTCCGGGCGCGTCTCCTACACCTTCGGGCTGGAGGGCCCGGCGCTCACCACCGACACCGCCTGCTCGTCCTCGCTGGTCTCCATCGTGCTGGCGGTGCAGGCGCTGCGGCGCGGCGAGTGCTCGCTGGCGCTGGCCGGCGGCGCGACCGTGATGTCCAGCCCCGGGATGTTCGTGGAGTTCAGCAGGCAGGGCGGGCTGGCCGCCGACGGGCGCTGCAAGGCGTTCTCGGCCGCGGCCGACGGCACCGGCTGGGCGGAGGGCGCGGGGGTGCTGCTGCTGGAGCGGCTCTCCGACGCGCGCCGGCTGGGCCACCCGGTCCGCGCCCTGATCCGCGGCGGCGCCGTGAACCAGGACGGCGCCTCCAACGGGCTGACCGCGCCGAGCGGTCCGGCCCAGGAGCGGGTGATCCGGGCGGCACTGGCCGACGCGAGGCTCGACGCCCGCGACGTGGACGTGGTGGAGGCGCACGGCACCGGGACGACGCTGGGCGACCCGATCGAGGCGCAGGCGTTGCTGGCGACGTACGGGCGTGGGCGTGCCGACGACCGGCCGGTGTGGCTGGGGTCGCTGAAGTCGAACATCGGTCACACGCAGGCGGCCGCCGGGGTGGCCGGTGTGATCAAGATGGTCAAGGCGCTGGAGCTGCGCACGCTCCCGCCGACCCTGCACGCCGACGAGCCGACGCCGCACGTGGACTGGGAGTCCGGCGGCGTGCGGCTGCTGACCGGGGCGGTGGAACTGCCGGGTGAGCGTCCGCTGCGCGCCGGGGTCTCCTCCTTCGGGGTCAGCGGGACGAACGCGCACGTGATCCTGGAGGGCGCGCCGGCGACGCCGGCCGGCAGTCCGCTGGTACGGGTGCCGGACGTCAGTGATGGCCCGCCGGAGCCCGTGTCGGCAGCCGGTGACGGTCCGCTGGTGTGGCCGGTGTCGGCCAGGTCGGCGGAGTCGCTGCGGGCGCAGGCGGCGCGGTTGCTCGCGTACGCGGAAGGCGTCGCCGATCAGGACCTGGCGGGCGCGGGACGGACGTTGGCCCGGCGCGCGAGCTTCGGGCATCGCGCCGTGGTGGTGGCGGGGGACCGGCGGGAGCTGCTGGCGGGGCTGGCCGCGCTGGCGGAAGGCGGGTCCAGCGCCTCGGTGGTGAGCGGGGTCGCCGCTCCCGGGGTCCGGCCGGTGTTCGTGTTCCCCGGTCAGGGTTCGCAGTGGGCGGGCATGGCCGTGGACCTGCTGGACGCCGACGAGAGGTTCCGGGCCGCCCTGCTGCGCTGCGAGGAGGCGCTGCGCCCGCACACCGGCTGGTCGGTCGAGGACGTGCTGCGCGGCGCCGACGGCGCGCCCGCGCTGGAGGGGTCGGACGTGATCCAGCCCGCCCTGTTCGCGGTCATGGTGTCCCTGGCGGAGGTCTGGCGTTCGCTCGGCGTCCGGCCGGCCGCGGTGCTCGGCCACTCCCAGGGCGAGATCACGGCCGCGTGCGTGGCGGGAGCGCTCTCCCTGGAGGACGCGGCCAGGATCGTGGTCCTGCGCAGCCGGGCGCTGACCCGGCTCGGCGACCGCGGCGGCATGCTCGCCCTGCCCGTCGACGCGGAGCAGGCGGCGCGGATGCTGGAGCCGTGGACCGGCAGGCTCTGGCTCGCCATCCACAGCGGGCCCGACAGCTCGGTCGTGGCGGGCGACGCCGACGCGCTGGAGGAGTTCACCGCCGCTCACGGCGACGCCGTACGGATCCGCAGGGTCGCGATCGGCTACGCCGCCCACACCCCGCACATCGACGACCTGCGCGAGGAGCTGCTGAAGACGCTCGACGGCATCCGACCCCGGCAGGCCGAGGTCGCGTTCTGCTCGTCGCTGGAGGGCGGCACGATCGACCCGGCCAGGCTGACCGCCGACTACTGGTTCACGAGCCTGCGGCGACCGGTGCTGTTCCGGCAGGCGGTGGAGTCACTGGCCGGCTCGGGCACCCCGGTGTTCGTCGAGGTCAGCCCGCACCCGGTGCTGACCGGGCACGTCGAGGACACCCTCGCCGCCGTCACGGGCTCTCAGGGGCCTGCCGCCGGTGGGGCGACGGGCACGCTGCGGCGGGGCGACGGCGGCGCGGAACGCCTGCTGAGGTCCGCCGCCCAGGCCTGGACGCTCGGCGCGGACGTGGACTGGCCGGCGGCGCTCGGCCCGGCGACGAGCCACTACGACGGGCTCCCGACCTACCCCTTCGAGAAGACCAGGCACTGGTTGGACGCCGAGCCGGTCGCCGCCGGCGGCGGGCTGGCCCCCTCTCACCACCCGCTGCTCGGCGCCAGCGTGCCGCTCGCCGCCGACGACGGGTTCCTGCTGGCCGGGCAGCTGTCCCTGGCCACCGCGCCATGGCTGGGCGACCACGCCGTGGACGGCGCGGTCCTGCTGCCCGGCACCGCCTTCGTGGAGCTCGCGCTGGAGGCGGCGGCCACGGCCGGCTGCGACGAGGTCGAGGACCTGACCCTGGAGGCCCCGCTGTTCCTGCCGGGAACGGGAGCCGTGCACGTGCAGATCGCGGTCGGCGGGCCGGACGAGCAGGGCCGCCGCACCGTGGCCGTCCACAGCCGGGCGGCCGGCGACGCCGAGGCCGGCTGGACCCGGCACGCGACCGGCCTGCTCGGCCCCGGCGCCGCAGCGCCTTCCGCCGGGCCGATCGCCTGGCCGCCGGACGCAGCACCCGTGGACCTGGAGGACCTGTACGGACGGCTGGCCGAGCGCGGCTACGATTACGGCCCCGCGTTCCAGGGGCTGACGGCCGCCTGGCGCGCGGACGGTCACGCGTTCGCCGAGGTGACCCTGCCCGAGCCGGTGAACGGCGACGCCGGACGCTTCACCCTGCACCCCGCGCTGCTGGACGCCGCGCTGCACCTCATCGTGCTGGACAGCGTCGTGCTGGACGCGGCGGGCGATCCCGGGCTGCTGCTGCCGTTCTCCTGGAACGGGGTCCGGGTGACGGCGACCGGCGCGCGGACTCTGCGGGTGCGGATCGGCGACTCGGGCGACGACCGCGTCTCGCTGACGATCTTCGACGGCGCCGGCCAGTGGATCGGCGGCACGGACACGCTGGTCCTGCGCCGGATGCCCAGGAACGCCCGCGCCGCAGATCCCACCGGTCTCGCCGCCCACGTCGTCGAGTGGGTGGAACCGGCCGTGGCCGGGACACCGGAGGCGCGCTGGGCGCTGGCCGGCTCCGACGAGCTGACCGACGAGATCGGCGCCGAACTGGCGGCGGCCGGGATCGACCCGCCCCGCTACTACGACCTCGCCTCACTGGCCGAGATGAGCGCGGCCGGCGTCCCCGACCTGGTCATCGCCCCCTGCCACGCCGACCCCGACGACCTGCCGTACTCCGCGCACGACGCGGTGGGGCAGGCACTCGACCTCGTGCAGGGCTGGCTCGGCGACGAGCGGTTCGCCGGTTCGCGGCTGGTCTGCCTCACCCGGGGCGACGACCCGGCGAGCGCCGCGGTGCGCGGCCTGGTACGGGCGGCGCAGAGCGAGCAGCCGGGCCGGTTCGTGCTGGCGGAGGTGGCCGAGGGGTTCTCCGGCTGGAACCTGCTGGCCGCGGCCGTGGCCGCCGGTGAGACCGAACTCACCGGACGGGACGGCGCCGTGCTCGTCCCGCGCCTGGCCCGTCGCCAGGTCGAGGAAGCGGCACTCGCTGCTCCGCCGGGTGCGGTGCTGGTGACCGGCGGGACGGGTGGGCTGGGGGCGCTGGTGGCGCGGCGGTTGGTGGAGCGGCATGGGGTGCGGGATCTGGTGCTGGTGTCGCGGCGTGGTCCGGCGGCTGGGGGTGCTGGTGCTCTGGTGGCGGGGCTGGAGGCGGCGGGTGCTTCGGTGCGGGTGGTGGCCTGTGATGTGGCCGATCGGGCGGCGGTGGCCGACCTGCTCGGGTCGGTGGGTCCGCTGGCGGGGGTGGTGCATGCGGCCGGTGTGCTGGATGACGGTCTGGTGGAGGGGTTGACGCCGGAGCGGGTGGCGGGGGTGTTGGGGCCGAAGGCGGATGCGGCGTGGTTCCTGCATGAGCTGACGGTGTCTTCTCCTCCGGGGTTCTTCGTGTTGTTCTCCTCGCTGGCGGGGGTGCTGGGCAATGCGGGTCAGGGGGCGTACGCGGCGGCGAACGCGTTCCTGGACGGGCTGGCGGTCTCGCGGCGGGCTTCTGGGTTGCCGGCGGTGTCGGTGGCGTGGGGGTTGTGGGATGTGGAGTCGGCGATGACGGGCGCGTTGGGCGCGGCCGACCGGGCTCGGCTCGCGCGGGCAGGGATCGCCCCGCTGGGGGTGGAGGAAGGGCTGGCGTTGTTCGACGCGGCTCTGGCCGGTGGGGTCGATCCGGTGGTGGTGGCGGCGCGCTGGGATCTGGCGGGTCTGCGGGCGAGGGCGGAGGACGACGGGCTGCCGAGCGTCCTGCGCGGACTCGTTCGGGTGCCGCGCCGCGCCGCCGACACGAGCGGTCAGGCGAGCGCCCGGGCGGCGGCCGGACCCGCCGAGCTGACCGAGCGCCTGGCCGCGCTGGGCCAGGCCGGCGCGCTCACCCACCTCACCGAGCTGGTCCGCTCGCACGTCGCCGCCGTCCTCGCGTACGGCAGCGCGGACTCGATCGACGTCGACCGGGCTTTCAACGAGCTCGGCTTCGACTCCCTGACGGCCGTCGAGCTGCGCAACCGGCTCACCACGGCCACCGGGCTGCGGCTGCCGTCCACGCTGGTCTTCGACCATCCCACGGTCCGTTCGCTCGCCGAGTACCTGTTCCGCACGCTGGCCCCCGAGACGCCCTCCGCGGAGGACGCCCTGCGGACGGCGGTGGACCAGGCCGAAACCATGATGCTGGCCGCCAACGGCGAGGCCGACACCGTGCGGGACCGGCTCGTGGCCATCCTGCAGAGCGCCCTCGCCAGGATCGGCGCCGGCTCGGACGACCCGCTGACCGCCGTGCCCGCCGGGTCCAACGGCGCCGCCGAGGAGATCGTCTCCGCCTCCGACGAGGAGATCTTCGCCTTGATCGACAACCGAACGATGACATCTCCGCTGAGGTCGCCACAGGAAGGGCCTGGCCATGGCGAATGAGGACAAGCTCCGCGCGTATCTGAAGAAGGTCACGGTCGAGCTGGCGGAGACGCGTCAGCGGTTGGCCGAGGATCAGGGTCGCAGGCATGAGCCGGTGGCGATCGTGGGGATGGCGTGTCGTTTTCCGGGTGGGGTGTCGGGTCCTGAGGAGTTGTGGGATCTGGTGGCGTCCGGTGGGGATGCGATCGGTGAGTTCCCGGGTGATCGGGGGTGGGATCTGGAGGGGTTGTTCGATCCGGATCCTGAGGCTGTGGGGAAGTCGTACACGCGGCATGGGGGGTTCGTGTACGAGGCGGGGGAGTTCGACGCTGGGTTCTTCGGGATGAGTCCGCGTACGGCTCTGGCGACGGATCCGCAGCATCGGTTGTTCCTGGAGTCGTGCTGGGAGGCGTTGGAGCGGGCCGGGATCGATCCGGGTGAGCTGCGGGGCAGCCGCACCGGCGTCTACGCGGGCAACATGTTCAACGACTACTCCTCCCGCTACGTGCACGGCGCGGTCCCCCCGGAACTCGAAGGACTGCTGCTCTCCGCGAGCACCCCCAGCGTGCTGTCCGGGCGGGTCTCCTACACCCTGGGGCTGGAGGGCCCCTCGATCACGGTGGACACCGCCTGCTCCTCCTCCCTCGTCGCGCTGCACCTGGCGGTGCAGGCCCTGCGGCAGGGGGAGTGCGGGATCGCCCTCGCGGGCGGGGTCACCCTGCTGGCCTCACCCGACGCCTTCGTCGAGTTCTCGCGCCAGCGCGCGCTGTCCCCCGACGGCCGGTGCAAGCCGTTCTCCTCCACCGCCGACGGCGCGGCGTGGGCCGAGGGCGCCGGGGTGCTCGTGCTGGAACGGCTGTCGGAAGCGCGGCGCAACGGCCGCCGCGTCCTCGCCGTGGTGCGCGGCTCCGCCATCAACCAGGACGGCGCCTCGAACGGGCAGACGGCCCCGAGCGGTCCGGCCCAGGAACGGGTGATCCGGGCGGCACTGGCGGACGCGTCGCTGGACACCCGCGACGTGGACGTGGTGGAGGCGCACGGCACCGGGACGACGCTGGGCGACCCGATCGAGGCGCAGGCGCTGCTGGCCACGTACGGGCGGGGACGCGACGCCGATCGGCCCGTCTGGCTGGGGTCGCTCAAGTCGAACATCGGCCACACGCAGGCGGCCGCGGGAGTGGCCGGCGTCATCAAGATGGTGCAGGCCCTGCGGAACGGCACCATGCCCCGTACCCTCCACGTCGAGGAGCCCACCCCGCACGCCGACTGGTCAGCGGGCGGCGTGCGGCTGCTCACCGAGGCCCGCGACTGGCCGCGCGGCGAGTGCCCCCGCAGGGCGGGCGTCTCCTCCTTCGGCATCAGCGGCACCAACGCGCACGCCATCATCGAGGAGTACGTCCCCGAGCCCGCGCCCGAGCCCTCGCCCGAGCGCGACCACCGCGAGCGCGTCCTCACCGGCCCGCTCGCCTGGGCCGTCAGCGGCCACACCGCCCAGGGCGTGCGCGCCCAGGCCGAACGGCTGCACCGGCACGTCACGACGCGGGAGCGCACCGACCCCGCCGACGTCGCCCACTCCCTGATCGCCACCCGGGCCACGCACCCGCACCGCGCCGTCGTGCTCGGCCGCGACCGCGAGACCCTGGTCGCCAACCTCGGCGGCTACCTGCGCGGGCAGCCCGTGGACGAGGTGGTCACCGGCGTGGCGGACGAGCTCACCCGTACGGCCTTCCTGTTCACCGGGCAGGGCGGGCAGCGGCCCGGCATGGGACGGGAGCTGGCCGCCGCCTCACCGGTGTTCGCGGCGGCACTTGACGAGGCGCTCGCCGCCCTCGACCCCCACCTCGACCGGCCGCTGCGCGAGGTGATGTGGGCGGAGCCGGGCACGCGGGAAGCCGCCCTGCTCGACGAGACCGCTTACACCCAGCCGGCCCTGTTCGCCTTCCAGGTCGCCGCCTTCCGGCTGCTGAAGTCGCTCGGGCTCGGTCCCGCGTACGTCGCCGGTCACTCCGTCGGCGAGTTCGCCGCCGCGCACGTCGCCGGAATCTGGTCGCTGCCGGACGCCGCCCGCCTGATCGCCGCCCGGGGGCGGCTCATGCAGGGACTCCGCGAACCCGGCGCCATGATCGCGATCGCCGCCGCCCAGGAGGAGGTCAGGCTCACCCTGGCCGGGCTCGACGACCGGGCGGGCATCGCCGCCGTCAACGGCCCGGACAGCGTGGTGATCTCCGGCGACGAGCAGACCTGCCTCACGGTCGCCGGCCACTGGCGTGAGCGCGGCCGGCGCGTCCGGCGGCTGACCGTCAGCCACGCCTTCCACTCCCCGCTGATGGAACCCGTGATCGACAAGTTCGCCGCGGAACTGGAGTCGGTGACGTTCGCCGAGCCCGGCATCGCGGGTGTGACCGGCCTCACCGGCCTCCTCGACACGCCGTGGACCGACCCTGAGTACTGGCTGCGCCAGATCAGGCTGCCCGTCATGTTCCAGCCCATGATCGCCCGGCTGGAGGCGCAGGGGGTCCGCCTCTTCCTGGAGGTCGGGCCGCGGGCCGTGCTCGCCGGTCTGGCGCACGACTGCGTCACCGGAGAGGACGTCTCGATCCTCTCCCTGCACCGGCGCGACCGCGCCGAGCCGGACGCGCTGGCCGCCTGCCTGGCCGGCGCGTGGGCCGCCGGAGCCTCCGTCGACTGGCCGGCGCTGCTGCCCGGCGGGAACCCGGTGGACCTGCCGACCTACGCCTTCGAACGCGAGCGCTACTGGCTCGGCCCGCCCGCCCGCGTCGCCGACCTGTCCGCCGCCGGCCTGCGCGAGGTCGCCCACCCCCTGCTCGAAGCCGAGGTCGACGTCGCCGGGGACGGACCGGTCGTGCTCACCGGCGGCCTGTCGGTCCACGCCATGCCCTGGCTGGCCGACCACGTCGTGGCGGGCACGGTGCTGCTGCCCGGCACGGCCCTGGCCGACCTCGTCATGGAAGCCGCCGCGAGAACCGGCGCCGACCTGGTCGAGGAGCTGATGTTCGAAGCCCCGCTGGTGCTTCCGCTGGACGGCGCGATCACCGTCCAGGTCGTCGTGGACCCACCGGACCCCTCCGGCGCCAGGGCGGTGCGCGTGCACTCGCGGCCGACCGGCGCCGACGACGCCTGGACCCGGCATGCCTCGGGTGTGCTGGCGGGGGGCGTCGTGGGTTCGGGGGTGTGCGAGTGGGCGCGGGTGTGGCCGCCGGTGGACGCGGTGGCGGTGGATGTGGAGGGGGGTTATGGGCGGCTGGCGGGTCTGGGTTACGAGTACGGTCCGGCGTTCCAGGGGCTGCGGCGGTTGTGGCGTCGTGGTGAGGAGCTGTTCGCCGAGGTGGCGGCACCGGACGGTGTGGACGTGACCGGCTTCGGCCTGCACCCCGCCCTGTTCGACGCCGTGTTCCACCCGCTGCTCGTCACCGGCTCCGCCGACGAGCTGCGCCTGCCCTTCGAACTGCGCGGCCTGCGCCTGCACGAGGCGGGAGCGACCATGCTGCGGGTCCGCCTGGCCAGGACCGGCGCCGACGGGTGCGCCATCGAGGCGGCCGGTCCGTCGGGGCGTCCGGTGTTCTGCCTGGACTCCCTGCGGGCGCGCCCGGTGCCGGTCGAGTCGCTCGCCCCGGCCGCGTCGGGGACGCCGCTGTACGGGGTGGAGTGGGTCGAGGTGGCTGCTTCGGGGCGGGGTGGCGAGGAGCCGGTGGTGGTGTGGTGTGTGGGTGGGGCGGGGGATGTGCCGGCGGTGGTGCGTGGGTTGACGTCGCGGGTGCTGGGTGCGGTGGCGGGGGCGGGTTCTGCGCCGGTGGTGTTCGCGACGGTGGCGGGGGATGTGGCGGCTTCGGCGGTGTGGGGGTTGGTGCGGTCGGCGCAGAGTGAGCAGCCGGGGCGGTTCGTGCTGGCTGAGGTGCCGGAGGGGTTCGCCGGTTGGGATGTGGTGGTGGGTTCGGGGGAGTCGCAGGTGCGGGTGGTGGATGGGCGGGTGTATGCGCCGCGTCTGGTCCGTCGTGCGGCATCGGTCGACCAGGGTTCCGTCTCGCAGGCGCCAGGTACGGACTCGTCCACGGTGTCGGGTGCGGTGCTGGTGACTGGTGGGACCGGTGGGCTGGGGGCGCTGGTGGCGCGGCGGTTGGTGGAGCGGCATGGGGTGCGGGATCTGGTGCTGGTGTCGCGGCGTGGCCTGGCGGCTGGGGGTGCTGGTGCTCTGGTGGCGGGGCTGGAGCAGGGGGGTGCTCGGGTGCGGGTGGTGGCGTGTGATGTGGCCGATCGGGGGGCGGTGGCGGATCTGGTGGGGTCGGTGGGTCCGTTGGCCGGGGTGGTGCATGCGGCCGGTGTGCTGGATGACGGTCTGGTGGAGGGGTTGACGCCGGAGCGGGTGGCGGGGGTGTTGGGGCCGAAGGCGGATGCGGCGTGGTTCCTGCATGAGCTGACCGCGTCGACGGGGCTGGGCTTTTTCGTGTTGTTCTCCTCGTTGGCGGGGGTGCTGGGCAATGCGGGTCAGGGGGCGTACGCGGCGGCGAACGCGTTCCTGGACGGGCTGGCGGTCTCGCGGCGGGCTTCTGGGTTGCCGGCGGTGTCGGTGGCGTGGGGGTTGTGGGATGTGGAGTCGGCGATGACGGGCGCGTTGGGCGCGGCCGACCGGGCGCGGCTCGCGAGGGCAGGGATCGCCCCGCTGGGGGTGGAGGAAGGGCTGGCGTTGTTCGACGCGGCTCTGGCCGGTGGGGTCGATCCGGTGGTGGTGGCGGCGCGCTGGGATCTGGCGGGTCTGCGGGCCAGGGCGGAGGACGACGGGCTGCCGGGGATGTTGCGCGGACTCGTACGCGCGCCTCGCCGGGCGGCGGGCAACGGGGCCGCAGGGGCTGGTTCGCTGGTGGCCCGGCTGACGGAGCTGGGCAGGGACGAGGCGTTGCGGTTGCTCACCGACACCGTCCGCGACCACGTCGCCGCCGTGCTGGCCCATGGGAGCGCGGACAAGGTGGGCATCGACCGGGCGTTCAACCAGCTCGGGTTCGACTCGCTGACGGCCGTCGAGCTGCGCAACCGGCTCAACGCCGACACCGGGCTGCGGCTGCCCGCGACCCTCGTCTTCGACCACCCGACGGTGCGGGTGCTGGCGGAGCACCTGTTCGAGGCGCTGGCTCCCGCGCAGCCCTCGCCCGAGGACATGCTGCGCGGAGTCCTGGAGCGCGTGGGGTCGATGCTCGTCGGCGTCGAGGACGACGGCGAGAACATCCGCGGTCGGCTCGTCGCCGTGCTGAAGAGCGGACTGGCTCGCTTCGGCACCGAACCGGACGGTTCCGGCCGGCCCGACACCGTGGTGGACAAGATCGACGACGCGTCCGATGAGGAGATCTTCGCCCTCATCGACAACGACCTGTGACGTATGACTCCCGTGACTGGAAGGGCCGGAGCGATGGAGAACGAGCAGAAGCTTCGCGATTACCTGAGGCGTGCGACCGTCGAGCTGGCGGAGACGCGTCAGCGGTTGGCCGAGGATCAGGGTCGCAGGCATGAGCCGGTGGCGATCGTGGGGATGGCGTGTCGTTTTCCGGGTGGGGTGTCGGGTCCTGAGGAGTTGTGGGATCTGGTGGCGTCCGGTGGGGATGCGATCGGTGAGTTCCCGGGTGATCGGGGGTGGGATCTGGAGGGGTTGTTCGATCCGGATCCTGAGGCTGTGGGGAAGTCGTACACGCGGCATGGGGGGTTCGTGTACGAGGCGGGGGAGTTCGACGCTGGGTTCTTCGGGATGAGTCCGCGTACGGCTCTGGCGACGGATCCGCAGCATCGGTTGTTCCTGGAGTCGTGCTGGGAGGCGTTGGAGCGGGCCGGGATCGATCCGGGTGAGCTGCGGGGCAGCCGCACCGGCGTCTACGCGGGCAGCATGTACGAGCACTACTCCACCCGATTCCTGCACAAGGCGCCGGAGTCGGTCGAGGGCACCCTGTTCACCTCCAGCGCCTCCAGCGTCCTGGCCGGTCGCGTCTCGTACACCTTCGGGCTGGAGGGCCCGGCGCTCACCATCGACACCGCCTGCTCCTCCTCCCTGGTCGCGGTGCACCTGGCGGTGCAGGCCCTGCGGCGCGGCGAGTGCTCGCTGGCGCTGGCCGGCGGCGTGTCGGTGATGGCGACGCCGGTGCCGTTCGTCGAGTTCTCGCGCCAGCGCGCGCTGGCCCCGGACGGCCGGTGCAAGTCCTTCTCCTCCACCGCCGACGGCGCGGCGTGGGCCGAGGGCGTCGGGGTGCTGGTGCTGGAGCGGCTGTCGCAGGCGCGGCGCAACGGCCACCGCGTCCTCGCCGTGGTGCGCGGTTCGGCGGTCAACCAGGACGGCGCCTCGAACGGGTTGACCGCGCCGAGCGGTCCGGCCCAGGAGCGGGTGATCCGGGCGGCGCTGGCGGACGCGTTGCTGGACACGTGGGACGTGGACGTGGTGGAGGCGCACGGCACCGGGACGACGCTGGGCGACCCGATCGAGGCGCAGGCGCTGCTGGCCACGTACGGGCGTGGGCGTGCCGACGACCGGCCGGTGTGGCTGGGGTCGCTGAAGTCGAACATCGGTCACACGCAGGCGGCCGCCGGGGTGGCCGGCGTGATCAAGATGGTGCAGGCGCTGGAGCGCCGGGTGCTGCCGCCGACGTTGCACGTGGTGGAGCCGAGTCCGCACGTGGATTGGGCGTCCGGCGGGGTGCGGTTGCTGACGGAGCCGGTGGAGGTCCCGGGCGGGCGGCCGCTGCGGGCGGGGGTGTCGTCGTTCGGGGTCAGCGGCACGAACGCGCATGTGATCGTGGAGGGGATGGCGGAGGAGCCCGCCGTGGAGGCTCCCGCAGGTGGTGGTGAGGTGCTGGTGTGGCCGGTGTCGGCCAGGTCGGCGGACTCGCTGCGGGCGCAGGCGGGGCGGCTGCTGGCGTTCGCCCAGGGGGTCGCTGATCGGGATCTGGCGGGTGTGGGTCCGGTGCTGGGCCGGCGGGCCGGGTTCGAGCATCGCGCGGTGGTGGTGGCCGGGGACCGCGCAGGGCTGATGGAAGGGCTGTCGGCGCTGGCGGAGGGCCGGTCGAGCGCTTCTCTGGTGAGCGGGGTCGCCGCTCCCGGAGTCCGGCCGGTGTTCGTGTTCCCCGGTCAGGGTTCGCAGTGGGCGGGCATGGCCGTGGACCTGCTGGACACCGACGAGACGTTCCGGGCCGCCCTGCTCCGCTGCGAGGAGGCGCTGCGCCCGCACACCGGCTGGTCGGTCGAGGACGTGCTGCGCGGCGGGCCCGGCGCCCGTCCCCTGGACGGCACCGACGTCATCCAGCCCGTGCTGTTCGCGGTCATGGTCGCGCTCGCCGAGCTGTGGCGCTCGCTCGGCGTCCAGCCCGCCGCGGTGCTCGGCCACTCCCAGGGCGAGATCGCCGCCGCGTGCGTGGCGGGAGCGCTCTCCCTGGAGGACGCCGCCAAGATCGTGGCCTTGCGCAGCCGGGTGCTGACCAGGCTCGGCGGCACCGGCGGCATGCTCGCCGTGGCGCTGCCCGCGGCGCGGGCCCAGGAGCGGATCGAACCGTGGGCGGACCGGTTGTGGGTGGCCGTGCACAGCAGCCCCACCGGCTCGGTGGTGGCGGGCGAGGCCGACGCGCTGGAGGAGTTCGCGGCCGCGTGCGGGGACACCGTACGGGTGCGCCGCATCGCGGTCGACTACGCCTCGCACACCCCGCACGTCGAGGCGCTCCACGACGAGCTGATGGCCGTGCTGGGCGACGTGCTCCCGCGCGCCGCCGACGTCCGCTTCTGCTCCTCCCTCGCCGGCGGGTTCATCGACCCCGCCGAGCTGACCACCCGCTACTGGTACGACAACCTGCGCAATCCCGTACGTTTCGAGCAGGCGATCGGCACTGCCGGATCCGAGACCTCCCTGTTCGTCGAGGTCAGCCCGCATCCGCTGCTCGGGCCCGACATCGAGGCCATCTGCGAGGCCACCGGCACGCCCGCGGGCGTCTGCCACACGCTGCGCAGAAACGCGGGCGACCGCGCCCGTTTCCTCACGGCGCTGGCCCACGCGTGGGTGCTCGGCGCGCCCGTCTCCTGGAGGGACGCGCTGCCCAGCGCACCGCGCCCCCGCCAGGAGCCCCCGACCTACGCCTTCGCCAGGCGCAGGTTCTGGCTCACCGGCGACCAGACCGGCCCCGTGTCCGGGGCGGGCATCGACGGCTCCGGCCACCCGCTGCTCGACGCCGTCGTACCGGTCGCGGGAGACGGCTACGTGCTCACCGGACGGATCTCGCTGCGCGGCGCTCCCTGGCTGGCCGGCCACGCGGTGGCGGGCCGCGTGCTGCTCCCCGGCGCCGCCTTCGCCGACCTGGCCGTCGAAGCCGGGGTCCAGGCGGGCTGCGCCCGGCTCGACGAACTGGTCATCGAGACCCCGCTCTTCCTGCCCGACCAGGGCGCGGTCACCTTACAGATCACCGTCGACCCCCCGGACGAAGGACGGCGCGCCATCGCCATCCACTCCCGCACCGGCGCCGACGACGCCTGGACCCGGCATGCCTCGGGGGTGCTGGCGGGGGGCGTCGTGGGTTCGGGGGTGTGCGAGTGGGCGCGGGTGTGGCCGCCGGTGGACGCGGTGGCGGTGGATGTGGAGGGGGGTTATGAGCGGCTGGCGGGTCTGGGTTACGAGTACGGTCCGGCGTTCCAGGGGCTGCGGCGGTTGTGGCGTCGTGGTGAGGAGCTGTTCGCCGAGGTGGCGGCGCCGGACGGTGTGGACGTGACCGGCTTCGGCCTCCACCCCGCCCTGCTGGACGCGTCCTTCCACCCCCTCGTGCTGGCCGCCGGAGACGACGAGCTCCGTCTGCCGTTCGCGTTCGGCGACGTCCGGCTGCACGCCTCCGAGACCGCCGCGCTGCGCGTGCGCCTCACCACGACCGGCGAGGACGCCGTCGTCGAGATCGCCGACACCGCCGGCGCGCCGGTCCTGTCCATCGGCGCCATCCGGACCCGGCCCGCCGACGTCAGCCCGTCCGCCCGCACCGGCCTGCCCCTGTACGGGGTGGAGTGGGTCGAGGTGGCTGCTTCGGGGCGGGGTGGCGAGGAGCCGGTGGTGGTGTGGTGTGTGGGTGGGGCGGGGGATGTGCCGGCGGTGGTGCGTGGGTTGACGTCGCGGGTGCTGGGTGCGGTGGCGGGGGCGGGTTCTGCGCCGGTGGTGTTCGCGACGGTGGCGGGGGATGTGGCGGCTTCGGCGGTGTGGGGGTTGGTGCGGTCGGCGCAGAGTGAGCAGCCGGGGCGGTTCGTGCTGGCTGAGGTGCCGGAGGGGTTCGCCGGTTGGGATGTGGTGGTGGGTTCGGGGGAGTCGCAGGTGCGGGTGGTGGATGGGCGGGTGTATGCGCCGCGTCTGGTCCGTCGTGCGACCGCCGTCGACCAGGGCTCGGCCGCGCAGGTGTCCGGTACGGGCTCGGACCCGGTGTCCGGCCCGGTCGCCGGCCCGGTGTCGGGTGCGGTGCTGGTGACCGGCGGGACGGGTGGGCTGGGGGCGCTGGTGGCGCGGCGGTTGGTGGAGCGGCATGGGGTGCGGGATCTGGTGCTGGTGTCGCGGCGTGGCCTGGCGGCTGGGGGTGCTGGTGCTCTGGTGGCGGGGCTGGAGCAGGCGGGTGCTCGGGTGCGGGTGGTGGCGTGTGATGTGGCCGATCGGGCGGCGGTGGCGGACCTGGTGGGGTCGGTGGGTCCGCTGGCGGGGGTGGTGCATGCGGCCGGTGTGCTGGATGACGGTCTGGTGGAGGGGTTGACGCCGGAGCGGGTGGCGGGGGTGTTGGGGCCGAAGGCGGATGCGGCGTGGTTCCTGCATGAGCTGACGGTGTCTTCTCCTCCGGGGTTCTTCGTGTTGTTCTCCTCGCTGGCGGGGGTGCTGGGCAATGCGGGTCAGGGGGCGTACGCGGCGGCGAACGCGTTCCTGGACGGGCTGGCCGCTTCGCGGAACGCCGTAGGACTTCCGGCGGTGTCGGTGGCGTGGGGGTTGTGGGATGTGGAGTCGGCGATGACGGGCGCGTTGGGCGCGGCCGACCGGGCTCGGCTGGCGCGGGCGGGGATCGCCCCGCTGGGGGTGGAGGAGGGGCTGGCGTTGTTCGACGCGGCCTTGACGGGTGCGGAGCCCGCCGTCGTCGCCGCCCGCTGGGATCTGGCGGGTCTGCGGGCCAGGGCGGAGGACGACGGGCTGCCGGGGATGCTGCGCGGACTCGTACGCGCGCCTCGCCGGGCGGCGGGCAACGGGGCCGGAGCCGCCGGTTCGCTGGTGGCCCGGCTGACGGAGCTGGGCAGGGACGAGGCGTTGCGGTTGCTCACCGAGACCGTGCGCGACCACGTCGCCGCCGTGCTCGCGCACGGCGACCCCGACCAGGTCGACGTGGACCAGGCGTTCAACCAGCTCGGCTTCGACTCGCTGACGGCCGTCGAGCTGCGCAACCGGCTCAACGCCGACACCGGGCTGCGGCTGCCCGCGACCCTCGTCTTCGACCAGCCCACGGTCCGCTCGCTCTCGGGCTACCTGACCGGGGTGCTCGTCCCCGCGCCGCCCTCGGCCGAGGACACCTTGCGCACGGCCCTGGAACGGGTGGACGACCTGATGGCCGCGGCCAACGGGGAGGCGGAGGCCATGCGGGACCGGCTCACCACCCTCCTGCAGAGCGCGCTCTCCAGGCTCGGAGGCAATGGACAGCACGACGTCGTCGGCGTGCTGGACAAGATCGACGACGCGTCCGATGAGGAGATCTTCGCCCTCATCGACAACGAGCTGTGAACCCATGACCGCCTCGACCGGAAAGGCACGAACGATGGGGACTGAGGACAAGCTCCGCGCCTACCTCAAGCGCGCCACGGTCGAACTGGCCCAGGCGCGCGGCCGGCTCGCCGAGGTGGAGGAGCGCGCCCACGAGCCCATCGCGATCGTGGGCATGGCCTGCCGCTATCCCGGCGGCGGCGACACGGTCGAGGGGCTCTGGGACCTGCTGAGCGAGGGCCGCAGCGCGGTGCGCGAGGTGCCGGCGTCCCGCTGGGACAACGACGCCTACTACCACCCCGATCCGAGCACCCCCGGCGGCATCTACACCAGGTACGGCACCTTCCTGGACGACATCGCCGGCTGGGACGCCGAGTTCTTCGGCCTGTCACCGCGCGAGGCGCTGCGCATGGACCCCCACCAGCGCCTGCTGCTGGAGCTGGTGTGGGAGGGCCTGGAGAACGCCGGGCTGTCGCCCGCGCGGCTGGCCGGCAGCCGCACCGGCGTGATGGTCGGGCTCATGGACACCCTCCAGTACGGCCGGCTGCAGATCGAGCGGCAGGGCAGGGACGCCCTCGCCGACCCCTACCTGGGCCAGGGCGCGGTGCCCAGCGTCGCCGCCGGGCGCATCGCGTACCAGTTCGACCTGATCGGCCCCACCATCACGGTCGACACCGCCTGTTCCTCCTCGCTGATCGCCGTCCACCTGGCCTCGGAGAGCCTGCGCAGGGGCGAGTGCGAGCTGGCCATCGCGGCGGGCGTCTCGCTGACCATGCACCCGTCCCTCTACATCCAGGCGTGCGCCGGTCTGATGATGTGCTCCGACGGCCGGTGCAAGACCTTCGACGAGAACGCCGACGGCTACGTCATGGGGGAGGGCGGCGGCCTGGTCGTGCTGGAACGGCTGTCCAGCGCCCTCGCCAACGGCCGCCGCGTCCACGCCGTGCTGCGCGGGTCGGCGGTCAACCAGGACGGGCGGAGCAACGGGCTCACCGCGCCGAGCCGGCGCGCGCAGGCCGATGTGATCGGCCGCGCGCTCGTCGCCGCCCGCGTCTCCCCGGACGACGTCGCGTACGTGGAGGCGCACGGTTCCGGCACGCATCTCGGGGACGCCATCGAGCTGTCGGCGCTGCACGACGTCTTCGGCCGTCGCTCGCCCGACCGGTCGCTCCGCGTCGGCGCGATCAAGACCAACATCGGGCACACGCAGGCCGCGGCCGGAGTCGCCGGGCTGATCAAATCAGTGTTAATCCTGAAAAATGGGCGTATCCCGCCCAGCCTGCACCTGACCACCCCGGCGACCGCGTTCCCCGAGAACGGCGCCATCCGCCCCGTCACCGGCCTGGAACCGCTGCCACCGGAGCACGACGGTCCCGGCCTGGCCGGAGTCAGCTCGTTCGGACTGTCCGGCACGAACGCCCACGTCATCCTGGAGAAGGCGCCCCCGCCCGGCCCGCGTGAGACGCCCGTACGGGACACCGTCCAGCTCCTGCCGCTGTCGGCCGGCAGCGCCGCCGCGTTACGCGAGCAGGCCACCCGGCTCGCCGGCTGGGTGAACGCCCACCCCGGCGCGGCCGTGACCGACCTCGCCCACACGCTGCAGACCGGCCGGGCCGAACTCGACCACCGCCGCGTCCTGCTCTGCACCGGCCCTGACGACACCGTACGGGAACTGCGCGCCGTCGCCGCCGAGAGCGGAGAGGGCCACCGGGTGAAGGGCCGGCCCCGCGTCGCGTTCCTGCTCCCCGGCGTCGGCGACCAGTACGAAGGGCTGGGCAGGGAGCTGTACGCCAGGGAACCGGTGTACGCCGAGGCGGTGGACACCTGCGCCGAGCTGGTCCTGCGCCGCTCGGGCACGGACCTGCGGCCCCTGTTCTTCCCTCAGGAGGAGACCGCCGCCGGCCCCGGCGACCTGGCCGCCCTGCTCGGCCGTACCGGCGAGGCGTCCGCCGCGCCCGGCCCGCTGGATCACGCCGAGGTGGCCCACCCCTTCCTCTTCACCGCCGAGTACGCGCTGGCGAGGCTGCTCGGCCACTGGGGCGTCACCCCGGACCTGCTCATCGGCTACAGCCTCGGCGAGTACGTAGCCGCCTGCCTGGCCGGGGTCTTCACCCTGGACGACGCGCTGCACGTCATCGTCGAACGGGCCCACCTGATCAACGCGGTGCCCGCCGGGCGGATGCTCGCGGTCGCGGCGCCCGAGGACCACATCGCCGCCGTGCTCGGAGCCGCCGGGGTCGACGTGGACATCGCCGCCGGCAACGGCCCTTCGATGACCGTGCTGAGCGGGTCCCCCGCCGAGATCGAGGCGGCGGCGGACGCCCTGGCGGCGGAGGGCATCGCCCGCAGGACGCTGCGCTCCGCCCACGCCTTCCACTCCCGGCTGCTGCAGCCCGCCAGGGAGAAGCTCGCCGCCGTGCTCGACACCGTGCCGCGACAGGTCCCGGCCGTCCCCGTCGTCTCCAACCTCACCGGCCTTCCGCTCACCGCCGAACAGGCCACCGGCACCTCCTACTGGGCGGACCAGCTCGTCAGCACGGTCCGCTTCGCCGACGGCGTGCGCCACTGCCTGAGCCAGGACGTGGACGCGTTCGTCGAGCTGGGTCCCGGTCAGACGCTCGGCGGGCTGGTCAGGCAGAACCTGGCCGGTGGCTCCACCATCGCCGTGCTCGGCACCCTGCCGCCCCGCTGGACCGGCGGAGCGCCCCGCGACGCGCACGAGGAACTGCTCAGGACGTGCGCCCGGCTGTGGGAGCTCGGCGCCGAGGTGAACTGGGAGCGCACGCGCGAAGGCGGCGGCCGGGTGCTCAGCCTGCCCGCCTACCCCTTCCAGCGCACCCGCTTCTGGCCCGAGCAGACCGCGCCCGACGCCACCTGGAGCGCCCTGACCGCGTCCGCCGGACCCGACGTCGCCGGGGACGCCGAACCCGGCGACTTCACCTTCGCCCACACCTGGCGGCGGGACCCGGACCGGGACGTCCCCGAAGCCGGCCTGAGCCTGCCCGGCCCCCTCGTGGTCTTCGCCGACTCCGGCGGCGTGGGCGCCGCGCTCGCCGACCTGGCCGCCGCCTCCGGCACCCCCGTGCTCGAAGTGGTCGCGGGCCAGGGAGCGCCGCGCCGCGAGGGCCGCCGCCTGACCTTCGACCCCGCCGTCCCCGAGCACTACGCGCTCGCCTTCGCCGACCTGCCCCCGTCCGACGGGCCGGTGCACGTCGCGCACCTGTGGAGCCTCGACGCCCAAACAGGCGGTCTCCCCGGTGATCTCCCCGGCGACGACGGCCTGCGGAGGGCCGTGGCGCTCGGTTTCGACAGCCTCATGCTGGCCGTCCAGGCGCTCGGCGACCTGACGGGCCGGCCGGAGGCCCGGCTGCTCACGGTGACCAGGGGCGCGGCCGAGATCCTCGGCGGCGACCTCCCCGCCCCCTGGCAGGCCCTGGCGCACGGGCTCGGCCGGGCCGCCAGGCACGAGTACCCCGGCCTGACCTGGCAGGGCGCCGACCTGGACCCGGAACCGGGCGCCGCGCCCGCGTCCGCCGCCGGTCAGCTCGCCCGCGAACTCCTCCGCGCCCAGGACCACTCCGGCGGCGACGACCCGCTGGCCGGATGGCGGCGCGGGCGCCGCTGGGTGCGCGCCTGGGCCCCGGTCGCCACCGCGCCGCCGCAGTCCCCCGTCTGGCGCTCCGACGGCTCGTACCTGATCACAGGCGGGACGCGCGGGCTCGGCATGGCGCTCGCCAAGCACCTCGTCCGCGCGGGCGTACGGCGGCTCGCCCTGGTCGGCCGCACCCCGTTGGACCGCGAGGCGGGCTCCGGCGGGCTGACGGAAGCGGCCGAGCGCACCCTGCGCGACGTCGCCGAACTCTCGGCGAGCGGCGCGGACGTGCTGCTGCTCACCGCCGACACCGGGGTGCCCGACCAGCTCAGGGAGGCGTTGCGGCGCGGCAGGGAGCACTTCGGCTCGCTGACGGGCGTGATCCACGCCGCCGGACTGCCGGCCGCCGGCCTGCTGAGGCGGCGCACCGTCGCCGAGACCGCCCGGGTGCTCGCGCCGAAGGTCGCGGCCATGGGACCGCTGGCCGAGCTGGTCGGGCCCGCCACCCCGGCCGCCGGACGGCCGGAACTGCTCGTGCTGTACTCCTCCGCGGTCACCGCGTTCGGCGGCATCGGCGAAGGCGACTACTGCGCCGCCAACACCGTCCTGGACGCGTACGGTGACGCGCTCGCCGCCACCGCCCCTTCGACCAGGGTCGTGTCGGTCGCCTGGGGCCCCTGGCAGCACGACGTCTGGCAGTCGCGGAACCTCAAGTCGGCAGGCGGACTGGCCGACCGGGTGGCCGCCTACCGCGCCCGGTACGGCTTCGCCGACGAGGCGGGCTGCGCCCTGCTGGACCGGATCGTGGCCGGCGGCCACGGCAGCGTGATGGCGGTGCGGCAGCCGCTGCACGAGGTGCTGGACGCCTGGACGAGCATGCTCGACCTGGACGACCTCGTCGGATCCGCTTCCGCGGTGCCCGTGGGCGAGAGATTCCCGCGCCCGAGGCTGCGCACCGACTTCGCCGCGCCGCGTACCGAGGCGGAGTCCGAGATGGCCGAGCTGTGGGGCGCCTACCTCGGCATCGACCAGGTCGGCGTGCACGACCCGTTCTTCGACCTAGGCGGCAACTCGCTGGTCGGCATGGCCATGATGCTCGCGATCGAGCAGAGGCGGGGCCGCCCGGTCCCGCCCGCGCTGCTGTTCGAGCACCCGACCGTGGCGGAGTTCGCCGCCGCGCTCGACGACGCGGACGACGCGGACGGCGGGGGAGACCGGGATTCGCTCACCACCAGTTCGGCACGGGGGCAACGGCGGCGCCGGGCCCGTTCCAGTAACCGGAAATGAGGTCGGAAGACGTGATCGACGACATCGAGACCGAGAACTCCGGCACCGACATCGCCATCGTCGGCATGTCGGGCCGTTTCCCGGGGGCGTCCGACGTCGCCGAGCTGTGGTCCGCCGTCCGGGCCGGAGCGTCCGGGATCACCCGGTTCTCCGACGACGAGCTGCGCGCCGCCGGCGTCCCCGAGGACGTGCTGGCCGATCCCGCGTACGTCAAGGCCGCGCCGGTGATCGAGGGCGTCGAGCTGTTCGACGCGGCCTTCTTCGGGTTCAGCCCGAAGGAGGCGCAGATCCTCGACCCGCAGCACCGGCTGTTCCTGGAGCACAGCCACGCGGCCCTGGAGGACGCGGGCTGCGACCCCCGGCGCTTCGACGGCTCCATCGGGGTGTTCGGCGGCTGCGCGCACAGCTCGTACATGCAGAACAACCTGCTGCCCAGCGGCATCGGCGCGGTGATGGGCGACCTCGCGCTCGGGCTGGCCAACGACAAGGACTCGCTGACCACCCGGGTGGCGCACACCCTGGGGCTGACCGGCCCGTCGTACGGCGTCCAGAGCTACTGCTCGACGTCGCTGGTCGCGATCTGCGCCGCGGCGACCAGCCTGGCCGGCTTCGAGTGCGACCTGGCCCTGGCCGGAGGCGTCGCGGTCAGCGTGCCGCACCGCGTCGGCTACCTCTACCAGCAGGGCGGCATCTCCCCGCCGGACGGCGAGTGCCGCGCCTTCGACGCGACCGGCCTCGGCGCCCCGCTCGGCAGCGGCGTCGGCGTGGTCGCGCTGCGCCGGCTGGAGGACGCGCTCGCCGACGGCGACCAGATCTACGCCGTCATGCGCGGCTGGGCGGTCAACAACGACGCCGGTCGCAAGGTCGGCTTCACCGCGCCGGGCGTGCAGGGCCAGGCGGCGGTGATGGCCGAGGCCCTGGCCAGCGCCGACCTGACGGCCGCCGACATCGACTACGTGGAGGCGCACGGCACCGGCACCGCGCTCGGTGACGCCGCCGAGCTGGCCGCGCTCCAGCAGGTGTTCCGCGGGCAGTCGCTGCTGATCGGCTCGGTCAAGACCAACCTCGGCCACCTCGACCGGGCGGCCGGGGTCACCAACCTGATCAAGGCGGCGCTCGCGCTGCGGGACGACGAGATCCCCCCGACGCTCAACCTCAGCGAGCCCAACCCGCAGCTCGGCGCGGGCGACGCCCGGCTGGAAGTGGTGACCCGGCGGCGAGCCTGGCCCCGAAGGACCGGGCACGTCCGCCGGGCGGGAGTGAGCGCGTTCGGGATCGGCGGCACCAACGCCCACGTCGTGCTGGAGGAAGCGCCGCTGGTCCCCAGGACGGAGGAGGAGCCGCGCCCCGAGCCGCTGGTGTGGTCGGCCCGCACGGCCGCCGCCGCCGACGAGATGACCGGGCGTCTGGCCGCGCACCTGGCCGGGCCCGGGAGCGGGACGCGCCTCGCCGACGTGGCCCACACCCTGCAGAACGGCCGGCAGGTCTTCGGCCACCGCAGGATGCTGATGGCCTCGTCCACCGCCGAGGCCGCCGCCGCCCTCCGCGACGGGGCGGTGCTGAGCCGCGCCGAGAGCCGCGCCGACCGGCCGGTCGCCTTCCTCATCGCCGGGACCGGCGAGCAGTACCCGGGCATGGCGGCCGAGCTGTACCGCACCGAGCCCGTCTTCCGGCAGACGCTCGACGAATGCCGCACCGTGCTGCGCGGCCGGATGGGCGGCGCCGACCCGCTCGCCGAGATGCTGGCCCCGCGCGCCGCGGCCGGTGACCTCAGCGCCCTGCTCGGCCGCGCCCCGGCCACCGCCGCGACCCCGACCGGCGTGCTCCAGCCCGCGCTGTTCGCGGTCGAGTACGCACTCGCCACCCTGGTCTGCTCGTGGGGCGTGCGTCCCGCCGTCCTGGCCGGCTACAGCCTGGGCGAGTACGTCGCCGCCTGCCTGGCCGGAGTCCTGTCACCGGAGTCGGCGCTGGCCCTGGTGGCGCACCGCGCGCGGCTCATCGACGCGCTGCCCGAGGGCGCGATGAGCGCCGTCCCGCTGCCAGCCGCCGAGGCGCGCGAACGCCTGGCACGGGCCGGGATCACGGGAGTGGACGTCGCCGCCGTGAGCGGCCCCGAGCTGACCGTGCTGGCGGGAGAGCCGCACGCCATGGCGGCGGCGCGCGCCCTGCTGGAGGCCGACGCGGTGCCGTGCCGCCCGCTGGCCACCACGCACGCCTTCCACTCGGCCATGATGGAGCCGATCCGCGAGGAGCTCACGGCGTGGATCGCGGAGAACGTGACCCTGAACGCGCCGCGCGTGCCGTACGTGTCCAACGTGACCGGCGCCCTGGCCACCGCCGAACAGGTGACCGACCCCGCCTACTGGGCCGAGCACATGTGCGCGCCCGTCCAGTTCGACGCCGTCCTGGCCACGCTGCTGCGGCAGGAGGGCGAGGCGGCGCTGCTGGAGATCGGCCCCGGCCAGTCGCTCGGCGCGATGGCGCGCGGGCACCGCGACTGCGCCCGCGAGCGCTGGCCGCTGGTCGTGGCCACGCTGCCGGGCGCGCAGGACCCCCGCCCGGCCACCGCCGTGCTGGCCGAGGCCGCCGGGCGGCTCTGGCTGGCGGGCGTGCCGGTCGACTGGCCCGGCTACCGCCAGGACCGGCCGGTCGCCAAGGTCGGCCTGCCCACCTACCCCTTCCAGCGCGAGCGCTACTGGGTGGACCCCCCGGCCGCCCGCCCCTCCAGCCCTGTTCCGGCTGCCGTGCCCGAGGCCGAGGCCGGGCCCGAGGACGTGCTCGGCGCCACTGCGGGACGGGCGGAGCCGCACGTACGGCTGATGGCCACACGGTGGACGACAGCCCCCGAGCCGCCGCAGCCGGCGGTGCCGGTCGCCCGCTGCGTCCTGCTGACCGGCCCCGCCGAGGCGGCCGAAGCCTTGACCCGCACGCTCCGCGCCGACGGGATCGAGGTGGTGACCGTCACCTCGTCGGACGCCTTCGCGGAGACCCCGGACGGTTACGCCATCGACCCCGCGTCAGCGGCCTCCCACGCCGAGCTGGTGGCACGGCTGGCGGAAAGGCCCCTGGACGGCCGGACGGGCGAGCCGGCGGGCGGCGTCCCCACCGTGCTGGTGGACCTGAGACTGCTCGGCGAGAGAGAACCGAGCTCCGACGGCCGCGCCTGGTTGCCGCCCCTGGCGCGCCTGTTCGACGCCTGGGGCGAGTCCGGCACCGGGGTGCGCGTCCTCCTGGCCACCTCGGGCGGGCAGGCGGTGACAGCCGGCGAGGTCCCCCACCCGGGGCAGGCCGCCGCCGCCACCCTGCCGATGGTCGCCAACCAGGAGTACCTGAACCTGGACTGCGCCACCGTGGACCTGGACCCCGAGGCGGGTCCCGCGGCGGTCGCCGAGGCGCTGGCCGCGGAGATCCGCCGACCCTCCGGCGAGGTGTTCACCGCCTGCAGAGAAGGCCGCCGCCTGGTCCGCGTCTTCACCCCCCAGGACTCCACCGAGCCCCATGAGGAGCCGGGCGAGGGCGGTGGCGCCGGGTGCGCGATCCGGCAGGGCGGAACGTACCTGATCACCGGCGGCCTCGGGGACGTCGGGCTGCTCGTCGCCGGTCACCTGGCCCGTGGGGGCGCCCGGCGCCTGATCCTCACCAGCCGCCGGGGCGTGCCCGAGGACGACGGCGACCCCCGCCGCGAGGGCGTGCGCCGGTTGCGCGAGCTCGGCGCCGAGGTGCTCACGCCCCGGGTCGACGTCACCGACGCAGCCGCCATGCGCGCGATGCTCGACGACGTGCTCCACGCCCCGGCCGGCCGGGCGCTCCGGGAGGGGGCGCGGCTGGACGGGGTCGTGCATGCCGCCGCCGACACCGGACAGGACACCTTCCACCCGCTGCGCGACCTCGACGACGCCGCCGTGGAGAAGAACTACGCCGCCAAGGTCGGCGGCGCGCTGGTGCTGGAACGGCTGCTGGACGAGCTGCCCGCCGACCGCGCGCCCGACTTCTGCCTGCTGTTCTCGTCCACCTCCGCCGTGCTGGGCGGCATCGCGTTCGCCGGGTACGCGGCGGCCAACGCCGCGCTGACCACGATCGGCCGGCGCAACGACGCCCGCCGCGGTCCCACCCGGTGGCTGAGCGCCGCCTGGGACACCTGGGCGGTCACCCTCGGCCGGATCGAAGGCGGGATGGGCGCGGCGATGGCCGCCCACTCCATGAGCTCCGAGCAGGCGCTGGCCGCCTTCGACGAACTGCTGGCCGTCTCCCGGCCCAGCCTCGTCGTGGCCGCCGGCGGTCTGGACGACCGGCTGCCGCACGCCCTGCCCGCCGCCGGTCCCGCCACGGCCGTCGCGGCCGGCGACCGGTTTCCGCGCCCGGAGCTGCCGCAGCCCTACACGCCGCCGCTGTCGGCGGCGGAACGGGACCTGGCCGATCTCTGGTCGGAGGTGCTGGGCATCGAACCGGTGGGCACCCGGGACAACTTCTTCGACCTCGGCGGCAACTCACTGGTCGCGCTCCAGATGCTCGCGCTGGTGAAGCAGCGGTTCGGCGTCGCGGTGCCGACCGTGACGCTGTTCGAGGCGCCGACGGTCGCCACCCTGGCGGCCGTCGTCGCCGAGCGCGTCTCCCCCCGGACCCCCGCGCTCCGGGTCGCCGAGGCGCCGCGACGCGACGCCGGAGAGCCGGTCCGGTCCGATCACGCCGACCAGGACGACCGGCGGATCGCCGTCGTCGGCATGGCCGGGCGCTTCCCCGGCGCGGGCGACGTCGGCACGTTCTGGCGCAACCTGCGCGAAGGCGTCGAGTCCATCACCTTCTTCTCCGATGAGGAGCTGCTGGCGGCCGGGGCCGACCCCCAGCAGATCAAGGACCCCGCGTACGTTCCCGCCCGGCCGGTGCTGGACGACATCAGCGGCTTCGACGCCGCCTTCTTCGGCATGAGCCCCCGGATGGCCGCGATCAACGATCCGCAGCAGCGGGCCTTCCTGGAGGTGTGCTGGGAGGCGCTGGAGCAGGCCGGGTACGCGGCGCCCGAGCACCGAGGCCGGGTCGGCGTGTTCGGCGGCGCCAACATCAGCACGTACCTGCTGCGGATGACCGACCACCTGCTCGGCGGCGGGCAGCAGGAGTTCAGCGACTTCGAGGTCATCATGGGCAACGACAAGGACGCCCTGACCACGACCGTCTCGTACCTGCTCGACCTGTACGGGCCGAGCGTGGCCGTGCAGACCTTCTGCTCCACCTCGCTGGTCGCCGCCCACCTGGCGGTGCGCAGCCTGCGGGCCGGCGAGTGCGAGCTGGCGCTGGCGGGTGGCGTCTCGATCCGGGTGCCCGACCGGGTGGGCCACCTGTTCGGGCCGGGAGGGCAGGAGTCGCCGGACGGGCACGTGCGCGCCTTCGACGCCCGGGCCAAGGGCAGCATGTTCGGCGACGGCGCGGCCGCGGTGCTGCTCAAGCGGCTGCCCGACGCCGTGCGCGACGGAGACCACATCTGGGCGGTGATCCGCGGCTCCGCCATGAACAACGACGGCGCGCTCAAGGTCGGCTACACGGCGCCCAGCGTCGTCGGCCAGGCCAGGGTGATCGCCGACGCGATGGCCGACGCGGGCGTCACCGGCGAGGACATCAGCTACGTCGAGGCGCACGGCACCGCCACCGAGCTGGGCGACCCGATCGAGGTGGCCGCGCTGACCCGCGCGTTCGGCCCCACCAGGGACAAGAAGTACTGCCCGATCGGGTCGGTGAAGACCAACGTCGGCCACCTGGACAGGGCCGCCGGCGCGAGCGGCCTGATCAAGACGTCGCTGGCGGCCAGGGAGGGCGTGATCCCGCCCAGCCTGCACTACACCAGCCCCAACCCGGAGATCGACTTCGACGACAGCCCGTTCTACGTCAACGCCGAGCTGTCCCCCTGGCGCACCCGCGACGGCCGCCCGCGCATCGCGGGCCTCAACTCCCTGGGCATGGGAGGGACCAACGTGCACATGGTCATCGAGGAACCGCCCCACCGGCCCGACCCCCGGCCGCCGGCCCGCCGCTACCAGGTGCTGCCCGTCTCGGCGCGGAACGCCCCCGCGGCCGACGCCGCGGTGCGGCGGCTGGGCGAGCACCTGGCCGCCGAGCCCGGCGGGCGGCTCGCCGACGTGGCCTACACGCTGCAGGTCGGCCGCAAGACGTTCGAGCACCGGCGGGCGCTGGTCGCCGCCGACGGGCAGGCCGCCGCGGCCGCGTTCACCGGCTCGCGCCGGGAGGGACTGCTGGGCCGGGTGGACACCGTACGGGACCGCCGGACGGGTTTCCTGCTGACAGGAGTCGGCGAGCAGTACCCGGGCCTGGCCGGCGACCTCTACCGGCACGAGCCCGCCTTCCGCTCGGCCCTGGACGAGTGCCTGGACCTGCTGGGGAACCACCTCGGCGACGCCGACGTCGCCGGCCTGCTGACCGGCGAGCGGGAGCCGGGCGCCGGCCTGGCCGCCCTGCTGGGCCGTTCGCCAGCCGGCGGGGGAGGCGCCGACGGCGCGCCCGGGCGGAACGCGGCGCTGCAGCGCACCGAGGTGGTCCAGCCCGCGCTGTTCGCCGTCGAGTACGCGCTCGCCCGCACCCTGATGTCCTGGGGCCTCCAGCCGGCGATCATGCTCGGCTACAGCCTCGGCGAGTACGTCGCCGCCTGCCTGGCCGGGGTGCTGTCGCTGCCCGACGCCATCGCCCTGGTCGCGCACCGGGCCAGACTGATCGCCGCGCTGCCGCCGGGCGCGATGCTGGCCGTCTCGCTCCCCGTGGACGTCCTGAGCCGGCGCTTCCCGCCGCGGGAGCGCGGGCTCGACGTCGCCGCCGTCAACGGCCCCGAGACCGTCGTGGTCGCCGGGCCGGTGGACGCGGTCGAGGAGCTCGCCGCCGACCTGCGCCTGGCCGGGATCGCCTGCCGGCCGCTGGAGACCACGCACGCGTTCCACTCCCGCATGCTGGAGCCGGTGAGCGACGAGCTCACCCAGTGGATCAAGGCCGAGGTCACGCTCAACCCGCCGGCGCTGCCGTACATCTCGAACGTGACCGGCGCGATCGCCGACGCCGAGCTCGTGTGCGACCCCGGCTACTGGGCCAGGCACATGTGCGGGACCGTGCTCTTCCAGGCCGGGGCCGAGACCCTGCTGGCCGAGCCGGAGCTGGCCCTGGTCGAGATCGGCCCCGGCCAGTCGCTGGGCGCGCTGGTGCGCGGAGCCGGCTGTCCGGCCGAGCGCTGGTCGCTGATCACCCACACGCAGCCCGCCGCGAGCGACCCCAGGCCGGGGGACGAGGTGCTGGCGGACTGCCTCGCCCGGCTCTGGCTCTGCGGCGTCACCGTCGACTGGGACGCCTACCACGGGCGCGCCGAGGACGCCGACCCCGCGGAGCTGCCCGGCCGGATCCCGCTGCCCACCTATCCGTTCCAGCGGCAGCGCTACTGGATCGACCCGCCCGCCCGGCCCGAGGCCGGCCGCCAGGTCCCGGCCGAGCCCGAGGACCTGTTCGAGGCCATCACGAGCCTGCCCAAGCTGCCCGAGGACGAGTGGCTCTACCTGCCCGTGTGGCAGCAGACGGCGCCGACCGGCGCGGCGGAGCGGTCACCCGGCTCGTGGCTGGTCTTCACCCGCGAGGGGCTGGCCGACGAGGTGCTGGCGGCCCTGCGCGGCGCCGCCGCGAGGACCGGCGCCGCCGTCACGGCGGTGCGCCCCGGCGACGCGTACGCGGCCGGCGCGGACGGCCACACGGTCAGGCCGGGCGACGTCGCCGACATGCTCGCCGTGCTGCGCGACCTGCGCGCGGCGGGACGGCCGCTGGAGCGGGTCGTGCACCTGTGGAACCTGGACCCCGACGCGCACGACACCGCCGTCGCCCGCGGCCTGCACACCCTCGTCGCGCTGGCCCGCGCCGCCGGCGAGTCCGGCATCGGCGAGTGGTCGCTCGACGCCGTCGTCTCCGGCACCCAGCAGGTGCTCGGGGAGGAGGTGGCGCACCCGGCAGGGGCCACGCTGCTCGGGCCGTCGCTGGTGATCCCGCTGGAGTACCCGGGCGTGGACACCCGCCTGATCGACCTGCCGGCGGGCCCGTCCGCGCGCGACCTGCGGAGCCTGGCCGCCGAGCTGGCCGGCGCGCGGGACGACCGGACGGTCGCGCTGCGCCACGGCCGCCGCTACGTCCCCGGCTACGCCAGGATGCCCGCCCCGCCGCTGCCGGACGGCCCGGCCGCCGACGCCACCGGGCTGCGCCAGGAAGGCGTCTACCTGATCACCGGCGGGCTGGGCGGCATCGCGCTCGGCCTGGCCGAGCACCTGGCCCGCGACTACCGGGCCAAGCTGGTCCTGCTGGCCAGGCGCGGCCTGCCGCCGCGCGCCGACTGGCCCGCCGTCCTGTCCGGCGCACGCGCCGCCGACGACGTCACGCGGGACAGGGTACGGCGGGTCAGCGAGCTGATCGCGCTGGGGGCGGAGGTCGAGGTCGTCACCGGCGACGCCGCGAGCGCCGCGGACGTGCGCCGCGCCGTCGAGGCGGCGACCGGGCGCTTCGGCGCGCTGCACGGCGTGCTGCACGCGGCCGGAGTCCCGGCCATGGGCCTGATGCAGTTCAAACGCCCCGAGGAACTGGACGAGGTGCTCGCCCCCAAGATCGGCGGAGCGCTGGCGCTGGCAGAGGCGCTGCGCCTCGGCCGGCCGGACGAGGTCGGGCTGGACCTCCTGGTGCTGTTCTCCTCGATCACCTCCGCGACCGGCGGCGGCCCCGGCCAGGTGGACTACTGCGCCGCCAACGCCTTCCTGGACGGCTACGCCTGCGAGCTGGCAGCGACCGGGCGCCGCGTGGTGTCCGTCGGCTGGGGCGAGTGGACGTGGAACGCCTGGGAGGCCGGGCTCGACGGGTACGAGGAGGCGTTGCGCGACTTCTTCCGGCGGAACCGGGCCCGCGTCGGGATCGGGTTCGCCGACGGCTGGCGCTCGCTGCTGCGGGCGCTGGCGACCGGCGAGCCGCGGGTCGTGGTGTCCACGCAGGACTTCCCCACGCTGGTGAGCGGCAGCTCCCGCTTCACCCTGGAGGCGGTCACCTCGCCCGCCATGGGCGGCGGGAGCGAACGCCACCCCCGGCCCGAGCTGGTCACCTCCTACCAGGAGCCCGACGGCGCCACCGAGGAGGCCATCGCCGCGATCTGGGGCGAGTCCCTGCGGCTGGACCAGGTGGGCGTGCTGGACAACTTCTTCGAACTGGGCGGCAACTCACTGCTCGGCGTCGCCATCGTGGCCTCGGTCCGGCGCGCGTTCGAGCTGCCGGAACTGCCGCCGCACATCCTCTACGAGGCGCCGACGGTCGCGGCCCTGAGCCGCACCGTCGACGCCCTCGTCTCGGGCGCGGCCACCGCCGTCGCGGACGGCGGCAGCCAGGTGCGGGCCCAGCTGAGACGTTCGGGGCTGGAGGCCTCGGCCGCACGCAGACGCGGCAGGTGAGGACGCCGCGGGACCACCGAACCAGCGATCTAGGAGCGCAACGATGAGTGGAACGGAGACGACATGACGGTGATCGGGGTGATCGGCGCCGGCGTCATGGGAGTCGGCGTCGCCCAGAACCTCGCCGCGACGGGTCACGACGTGGTGCTGGTCGACAAGGACGAGCAGACGCTGGCCGGCGCGCTGGCGACCATCAGGCACAACACCCGGATGAGCCGCCTCATGGGCGGCCCCGCACTGGACCCCGACGAGGTCCTGTCCAGGATCACCACCGCCGTCGGGGCCGCGGGCGCCGCCAAGGCGGACCTCGTCATCGAGAACGTGACCGAGAACTGGGACGTCAAGCGGGAGGTGTACGAGACGCTCGACGCCGAGTGCGGCCCCGGCACCGTCTTCGTGGTCAACACCTCCGCCATCCCGATCACCAAGGTGGGCGCGGTCACCGGCCGCCCGGACCGGGTGATCGGGGTGCACTTCATGAACCCGGTGCCGGCCAAACCGGTCGTGGAGCTGATCCCCGGCTTCCACACCTCGCAGGAGACGATCGAGCGTACCGAGACCCTGCTCAGCGCCATGGGCAAGAAGGCCGTGCGGGTCAAGGACTCCTCCGGCTTCGTCTCCAACCGGGTGCTGATGCTCACCGTGAACGAGGCGGCCTATCTCGTGCACGAGGGCGTGGCGGACGCCGCGTCGGTGGACGAGGTGTTCCGCGGCTGCTTCGGCCACCCGATGGGTCCGCTGGAGACCGCCGACCTGATCGGCGTCGACACGATCCTCTACAGCGTCGAAGTGCTCTACGAGCACTACGCCGACAGCAAGTACCGCCCCTGCCCGCTGCTGAAGCAGATGACCGACGCCGGGTTGCACGGCCGCAAGTCCGGCAGGGGCTTCTACACCTACGACTCGACGAACTGAAAGGGAGCCACCTCCATGTCCGTTACCGCGAAAGACCAGATCCTCGCCTTCGTCCGGGAGCGTTACCCGCAGGCGGAGATCGACGCATCGCAGGACATCTTCGCCCTCGGCTTCGTCAACTCGCTGTTCGCGATGGAACTGGTGATGTTCGTGGAGAAGACCTTCGAGGTCACCATCCCCAACGAGGAACTGCGGATCGACAACTTCAGGACCGCGGACACCATGGCCACGCTGGTGGCCAGGCTCGCCCCCGGCCTGGCCGCCGCGTGACGCTCACCGACCCGGCGCCGGCCGCGCCCACCGCGCCGGCCGCCGGGCGAGTCACCGACCGGCGTTCGGCCCGCGCGTTCGTCGACACGCACGTCGTGCCGCGCGCCGACGCCTACGACCGGGAGGGCCGCGTCCCCGAGGACCTGCTGCGCCAGGTCGCGGAGGCGGGCCTGTGGGCGCCCTTCCTGCCGCTCGGCTCGGGCGGCATCGGGATGGACATGGTCACCCTGGGGGAGGTGCACGAGGAGGTGGGGCGCGGCTGCTCCTCCCTCCGCAGCCTGCTCACCGTCCACACCATGGTGGCGTGGACGGTGCAGCGGTGGGGCACCGCCGCCCAGCGTGACCGGTGGACGCCGGCGCTCGGCAGCGGTGCCGTGCTCGGCGCGTTCTGCCTGTCGGAGCCCGGCGTGGGCAGCGACACCGCGGGGATCACCACGACCGCCGTCGAGTCCGGCGGCGGCTGGGTGCTGAACGGGGTCAAGAAGTGGACCACGGGCGGCCAGCGCGCGGACCTGTTCCTGGTGTTCGCCCGCACGGCCGCCAGCATCGGCGCCTTCCTGGTCGCCAGGGACGCGCCGGGAGTCCGGGTACGGCCCATCGACGACATGCTCGGCACCCGCGCCTCCATGCTGGCGGAGATCTCCTTCGACGACGTCGAGCTCGGCCCCGACGCGCTGCTCGGCCCGAGCGGCTTCACCGCGGGCATGGTGCTCACCGGCACCCTCGACCTCGGCCGTTACAGCGTGGCCGCGGGCTCGCTGGGCATCCTCCAGGCGTGCCTGGAGGCGTCCTCCGCCTACGCCGCGCACCGCAGGGTCGGCGGGTCGCCGCTGCGCGACCTGCCGCTGATCCAGGCCAAGCTGTCCGACATGGTGACCGACGCGCGGGCGGCCAGGCTGCTGCTCGCCGAGGCCGGCCGGCTGAAGGACACCGGTGACTCGGCGACGCTCATGGCCACCTGGATCGCCAAGTACTTCGCGTCCACGGCCGCCGTGCGGCACGCGGCGGAGGCGGTGCAGATCCACGGCGCCAACGGGTGCAGCCCGGACTTCCCCGTCGCGCGCCTGTACCGGGACGCCAAGGTGATGGAGATCATCGAGGGCAGCAACGAGATCCAGCGGATCACCATCGCCGGCCAGGCGGAGAGGGAGAAGACGCCATGTCCGTGACCACCGCGACGACAGCCGTCACCGCGACGCCCCCGCTCCCGGAGAAGCCGAAGCGGGGCCGGATCAAGTGCATCGTGTGGGACCTCGACAACACCCTGTGGGACGGGGTGCTCCTGGAGGACGGCGACGTCACCGTACGCCCCGCCGTCGTCGAGCGGATCCACGAACTCGACCGCAAGGGCATCCTGCACTCCGTCGCCAGCAAGAACGACAGGGACGCGGCCATGGAGAAGCTGCGCGCCTTCGGGCTGGAGGAGATGTTCCTGTACCCGCAGATCAACTGGAACCCCAAGTCGGACTCCATCCGGCACCTCGCCAAGGCGCTCAACCTCGGCCTGGACGCCTTCGCGTTCGTCGACGACCAGGCGTTCGAGCTCGCCGAGGTGGCGCACGGGGTCCCCGAGGTGACCTGCGTCGACGTCCTGGAGCTGGAGGAGGCGCTGGAGCGGCCGGAGTTCCGGCCGCGCTTCGTCACCGACGAGTCCGCCCTGCGGCGCGGCATGTACCGCAGCCAGATCGCCAGGGACGAGCTGGAGGGCGAGTTCGTCGGCACGAACGAGGAGTTCCTGGCCGGCCTGGAGATGTCGTTCACCATCGCGCCCGCAAGAAGGGAGGACCTGCAGCGGGCCGAGGAGCTGACCGTGCGGACCAACCAGCTGAACTCCACCGGCCGCACCTACTCCTACGAGGAGCTGGACGCGCTGCGTGAGTCGCCGGACCACCTGCTCCTGGTGGCCTCGCTCACCGACCGGTTCGGCGGCTACGGCAAGATCGGCCTGGCCCTGGTGGAGAAGGGCGAGGACGCCTGGTGGCTGCGCATGATGCTGATGTCGTGCCGGGTGATGTCGCGCGGCGTCGGCATGGTGCTGCTCAACCACGTGCTGCGGCTGGCGGTGGAGGCGGGCGTGAAGGTGCGGGCCGACTTCGTGGAGACCGGCCGCAACCGGATGATGCAGGTGACGTACGCGTTCGCCGGGTTCCACGAGGTCGGCAGGGACGGCGCGCACGTCGTGCTGGAGGCCGACCTGACAGCGGTGCAGCCGCCGCCGCCGTACGTGAAAGTCGAGATCGTCGAGTGAGGAACCCACATGACCGTCTATGACGAGACGACCGACGGCCTCCTGGCGAGCTGGCTGCCGTTCCGCGCCCTGACCGGCGCCGAGCCCGGCGCGCTGCCGCTCTACTGCCTGCCGCACGCGGGCGGCGCGGCGTCGGCCTTCCGGTCGTGGCAGCGCGAGCTGCCCGGGGTCGCGGTGCAGCCGGTGCAGCTTCCGGGGCGGGAGAGCAGGCACAGGGAGCAGCCCTACCTGCGGATGGAGCCGCTGGTCTCCGACCTGGCCGACGCGGTGCTCGCCGACGTCGAGCTGTCGGCCGCGGGCCACCGGTACGCGCTGTACGGGCACAGCCTCGGCGGCCTCGTGGCCTTCGAGCTGGTCAGGGAGGTCAGGCGGCGCGGCGGCCCGCTGCCCGTGCACCTGTTCGTCTCCGGGTCCGACGCCCCGCACGTCACCTTCGAGGGCGGGCCGCCGGTGCGCGAGATGAGCAGGGCGGAGGTGGTCGTGCTGCTGCGCAGGCTGGGCGGCACGCCGGAGTGGCTGCTGGCCGACCCGGGGGCGCTGGAGATGATCCTGCCCGCGGTCAAGGCCGACTTCACCGTCAAGGAGACCTACCGCTACACGGACGAGCCGCCGCTGGCCGTGCCGATCTCGGCGATGCCGAGCGGCGCCGACCCGCGCGTCGCGCCGGCGAAGGTGGCGGCGTGGCGTGACCAGACCGCGGGCGCGTTCGCCCTGCACCCCTTCGAGGGCGGCCACTTCGCGGTCTTCGAGCAGGCGCCGAGGACCAGGGGCATCGTGGCCGAGGCGCTGCGGCCGTGGGTGTGAGGGTCTGGCGGGTCGACCTGGACCGCCCGGAGCGGCCGGGGTGGTGGCACTGCCTGTCGGACGCCGAGCGCGACAAGGCCGCGGCGCTGGCGGAGCCGCTCGCGCGGCGGCGCTACGTGGCCGCGCACGCGGCCCTGCGCGCCGTCCTGGGAAGCCTGTGCGGCCTGCCCGCCGGGCGGCTCGTGTTCGGCGCCGGCGAGTCGGGCCGCCCCTGCCTGCGGACCCCCGCGGGACGGCCGCGGCCCGACTTCAACCTGTCCCATTCGGGGCGGTGGGCGCTGATCGCGGTCACGGCGCCGGGCGGCCGGGTCGGCGTCGACGTGGAACGCGTCCGCGACGACTTCGACCATCTGGAGATGGCGCGGCGGATGTACCAGCCGGAGGAGGCCGCCCGGGTCCGCACGGCCGGGCCGGAAGCGGGCCTGGCGGAGTACTTCCGGTTGTGGACTGCCAAGGAGGCGTACGTCAAGGCGAGCGGGGCCGGGCTGGCCGGCCTGCGTGACGTCCTCGTGCGCCCCGACTCCGGCACGTGCGCGGAGAGCCGGGGAGGGAGCGCGCTCTCGCGTTCCCTCCCCGGCTCCCAGGTTCCCGTCCGCTGGCTGGACGTCGCTCCCGGCTACGCCGCGGCGCTGGTCACGACCGCTTCGACACCGGCACCACGTACCGGCTGAAGACCAGGTCACGCAGCACGTCGTCGCCGCCTTCCACGATCGAGACGTACCGCATGTCGCGCAGCAGCTTGCCGATCACCGCCTCGTGGGTGTAGCCGAGGCCGCCGAACATCTCCGACGCCGCCGAGGCGATCCGCCAGCCGGTCTGGCCGCAGAACATCTTCGTGGTGAGCGCCGACTTCAGCGTGCCCACCCGCATGAACTCCTCGCCGGCGTCGGGCCCGGCCGCGATCGCGTCGTAGGCGCGGGCCGCGGCCAGGCACTGGTTGGTCATGACCTCGATCTCCATCTCGAACTGGCCGAGGCGGGAGGCGAAGACCGCGTTCGAGGTCAGCGGGGCGCCCTTCACCGACTTGGACTTGCCGTACTCCATGCACACGTCGCGGATCCGGCGGGCGATGCCCAGCGCGGTGGTGGCGATCAGGATGCGGCTGGCGTTCAGGCCGATCTCCAGCAGCCGCAGCCCGTTGCCGCGCAGGACGTTGCCCGCCGGCACCCGGACGCCGGACAGCGACACCTGGTAGGTCGCCGAGGCGCGCAGCCCGATCACGTCCCATCGCTTCTCCACGGTGACGCCCGGCGCGTCCCCCGGGACCAGCACGGCCAGGTAGCCGGACGGGTCGTCGGCGACGCGCGCGATCACCACGACGAACCGCGCGAAGGCGGTGTTGGTGGAGAACGCCTTCTGGCCGTCGAGCACCACCGTGTCACCCTCGCGCCGCGCGGTGGTGCCGATCCTGGCCAGCTCGCTGCCGGCGGCGTGCTCGCTGCCCAGCGTGGCGGCGAAACCGCCGCCGGCCAGCCCGCCCAGGTGCTCCTTGCGCAGTTCCTCGCTGCCGTACCACTGCACCATGCTCGTCGTGAGCACCGGGATGAACAGGGTGAAGGCCACCCCGGCGTCGGCGTAGGCGAGCTCGGAGGTGATCCGGACGCTCTCCTCCAGGCTGAGACCGAGCCCGCCGTACTCCTCGGGCAGCCACCATCCGGCCAGGCCGGTGGCGCCGAACCGCTCGTACAGCGGGAGCGGCGCCTCGGCCAGCGAGTCGAGATAGCCGTCCTTGCCGGTCAGCTCACGCCGTACGAACCCGCGCAGGGTCCGCAGGTGCTCGGGAGAGTTCATCGCCTGGGTCACTCCTCGTAGTCGCGGGCGTCGAGCAATTCGGCCAGCTGGCGCACGGTGGGGCACTCCAGAAGCCCGGTCACCGGCACCGAGGCGTTGAGCGTCTTGCGGATCCGGGTGGTCAGCTCGATCGCCAGCAGGGAGTGCCCGCCCAGCTCGAAGAAGTTGTCCAGGGCGCCGATCGGCTCGATGGCCAGCACCCGGGACCAGATCCCGGCCAGGATCGCCTCGGTGCCCTCCCGCGGCTCGACGTAGGGGTTGTTCAGCTCGGGGCGCGGGTGGCGCTCCTGGTCGTCGACGTCCTCGCCGGCCTCGTGGATGTCGCCGGTGACCCACTGCGCGATCCGGCCGTCGAGCGAACCCGTGGAGATGACCAGGTGGCCGACCCTGTCGGCGGCCGACAGCGCCCGTTCCAGGACGTCCACGCCCTCCGCCGGGGCCATCGCGAAGTCGATGACGGCGCCGCTGTGCCCCTCGACCCGCTCGGGGTCGATGTTCCAGGTGTCCCAGTCGACGGTGACCCAGCGGCCGCCCGCGGCGCGGTCGGCGCGGACGTAGGCGTCCAGCGCGGCGTTGGCGGCCGCGTACGGGGCCAGCGTCATCCCGCCGAGCACCGCGGCGATCGACGACAGCGTGATCCGGCGGTCCTGGCAGTGGTCGCCGAGCACCTTCTGCAGCACGTGGAACCCCGTCACCTTGGCGGCCAGGTGCGCGTCGCACTGCCTCCGGTCCATCAGGTGGGCGAAGTTGAAGTACGCGCCGTCCTGCACGCCCGCGCCGTGCACCACCACGTCGATGCCGCCGAAACGGGCGACCGCCTGGTCGACGACGGCCCGCATCGCGTCCTCGTCGGCCACGTCGGCCGAGACGGCGAGCACGGTGGCGCCGCGCTCCTCCAGGTCCCTGACGTTGCGGATGTGCCTGGCGGTCCGCTCCCCGCCCTGCGGCGTCGCGGCCAGGTAGCCGTCCCATTCCTCCCTGGGCGGCAGCGCGCTGCGGGCGGTCAGGACCAGCCGGCAGCCGTACGCGCTCGCCAGGTGCCGCGACAGCACCAGGCCGACGTCGCCGAGGCCGCCGGTGATGAGCACCGTGTCGCCGGCGCGGAACGGCCGCTGGTCCGGCTCGGGCGCCTCGATCGGGTACTGCTCGTAGCGCCGCACCCAGGTCTCGTCGGCGCGGATCGCGACCGGTCCCTCGTACGGGCAGACCGCCGCCGCCAGGATGCGCGCCGCCGTGGCCGCGGCGTCGAGGCCGCCGCCCACGTCGATGGCGCGGCTGCGCAGCCGCGGGTTCTCCTGGGCCAGGCTCGGCGCGAGCGCCGCGAGCGTGGCGTGCTCGGGGTGGCGCAGGTCGGCGCCGGCCACGCTCACCGCCTCAGGGGTGAGCAGGACCAGTTCGGCGCGCGGGGCCGAGCCGGTGTTGTCGATCAGCTCCTTGGCCAGCGCCAGCACAGAGTAGAAGCCGCGCCGCTGCTCGGCGGCGAAGTGCGCCACCGGATCGTCGTCCCGGCCCGCCTCGGCGGCGGCCAGGCTGAACCCGTGCACGATGGCGCGCGGGGCCGCCACCAGGGAGTACATCAGCTCGGCGATGTCGTCGGCGGTGCCGATCCTGACCGTGAAGTCACCGGCGTCGTCCTGCTGGAAGCTCTCGCCCGGACGCACCGTCGTCACCTCCGCGCCGGCCTCCACCAGCCGCTCGACCAGCGCCTCGCCGTGCGGGTCCGCCGCGAACACCAGCCACGGCCCCGCCTCGCGCAGCCGCTCGTCCAGGCCCGCCACGGGCAGCGGGCGCTGCCGCCAGCCTGGCAGGTACGTCCACCGGGTCCGGTCGAAGGTCTTGCCGCTGCTGACCTGGACCTGCGCCTGCTCCTTCGGCGGGTCGATCCAGTACCTGCGGCGCTGGAACGGGTAGGTCGGCAGTTCGACCCGGCGGCCCGCGCCGCCGTGCAGCGCGGCCCAGTCGACGGCGACGCCGGCCAGCCAGAGCCGCGCCACCACGGCGAGCAGCCAGCCGGACGCGCCCGGCCGGGCGCCGTCCCCTGACGTACCCGTTCCGAGTCCCGTTCCGCCGAGTCCCGTGTCGCCGAGTCTCGTGTCGCCGGGCGCTGTCTCGCCGGGCGCGACGGTCACCGTCTCGGCGGCGTCCCCGGCGTCCGTCACGTTCACGCCGATCGCGCGCAGGGCGTCGGCCAGCGCGCCCACAGCCTCCTCGCGTCCCGGCGCCCGCGTCCCCGCGGTGGGAGAGCCGGCGGCCGGCGAGCCGGGCCGCAGCACGGCGCCGACGGCCGCGTGCAGCTCCGCCCACCACTCCTCCGGCACGCCGGAGTCCGGCGTGACCAGCCGGACCCTGGGGTTGCGCCGCTGGGTCTTGCCGTCGATCCAGCGCTCCGGGTCGCCGAGCGCGGCCACGGCGTCCTCGCGGTCCCGGCACACCACCGCCCGGCGCAGCGCGAACCCGCCGCGCGAGACCTGCGAGGTGAACGCCACGTCCGCGAAGTCCTCGCCGTCAGGCGCGCCGGCGGCGAGATGGTCGCGGAGCCGCTCGGTGAGCGCGGTGAGCGCGCGGTCGTCGGCGGCGGAGAACACCAGCAGGTGCGGGCCCGGCCGGGCGGGACGCGCCGGCCTCGGCGGCGCCTGCTCCAGCACGACGTGCGCGTTGGTGCCGCCGAGCCCGAACGAGCTGACCCCGGCGCGGCGCGGGTGCGGCCCGGCGGGCCAGGGCGTGTGCTCCTTCAGTACGGTGAAGCGGTCGTGCGCGGTGGCCAGCGCCGGGTTCGGCGTCCCGTAGCCGGGGGTGCCCGGCAGCAGTTCGTGCCTCAGGCTGAGGGCCGCCCGCATCAGCCCGGTGACCCCGGAGGCGCGGTCGAGGTGGCCCAGGCTCGGCTTGACCGACCCGAGCACGCACGGCGTCTCGCCCGCCTGGGTGAACACCCGGTTCATCGCCGCCAGCTCGATGGAGTCGCCCAGCATGGTGCCGGTGGCGTGGCACTCCACGTACCCGACGGTCTCGGGCTTGACCCCGGCCACGCCCAGCGCCGACTCGATCACCTCGGCCTGCCCGTCCACGCCGGGCGCCGTGTAGCCGGCGCGCAGCCGGCCGTCGTTGTTGGAGGCCGAGCCCAGGATCACGGCGTGGATGACGTCGCCGTCCGCGATCGCGTCGGACATCCGCTTGAGCGTGACCGCGCCCGCGCCGGCGCCCATCACGGTGCCGCTCGCCTCGGCGTCGAAGCTGCGGACCCGGCCGTCGGGCGACAGGATGCCGCCCTGCTCGTACAGGTAGCCGGAAGGCTGGGGGAGCGGCGTGAACGCGCCGCCCGCCACCGCGAGGTCGCACTCGTAGGTGAGCAGGCTCTGGCAGGCCAGGTGGACCGAGACCAGCGAGGTGGAGCAGAACGTCTGCACCGACACGGCCGGACCGCGCAGGCCCAGCTTGTAGGAGACGAGCGAGGCCAGGGAGTCGCGCTCGTTGCCGATCGCGGCCAGCAGCGCCGCGCCCGGCTGGCCCATCAGGTGCTGGATGTTCCTGACGATGTAGTCGGGGAAGCCGCAGCCGCCGAACACCGCGACCTGGCCGGGCACGTCAGTGGGGCAGTAGCCCGCGCTCTCCAGCGCCTCCCAGGAGCACTCCAGGAACAGCCGGTGCTGCGGGTCCATCAGCTCGGCCTCGCGCGGGTTGACCCCGAAGACGGCGGCGTCGAAGGTGTCCAGGCCCTCCAGCGGCCCGCCGACGCGGACGTAGCGCGGATCGGCCAGCATCCCCGGCTCGACGCCGGCGTCCAGCAGTTCCTCGTCGGTGATCGTGCGCAGGCCCTTGACTCCCGCGAGCAGGTTGCGCCACAGGCTGCCGACGTCCGCGGCGCCGGGAAAACGCCCCGACATGCCGATCAGCGCGACCGCGGAGTCGTAGTCGGTTTCGGTCATGACGTCCTTCCGCTCCTGAGCATGTTGCGTCGCTGGGCGATCCGGGATCGCTGCTGTTCACGTTCCTCCGCCGCCGGTTCCCCGCCGGACTCCTGGCCCTCGCGGGCCGCCTCGGCGAGCGCGGCGATGGTGGGCGCCTGGTAGAGGATGTGCGGGGGCAGGTACGACAGCTCCAGCGCCCGCCTGACCTCGGCGATGATCTCCATCCCGAGCAGGGAGTTGCCGCCCAGCTCGAAGAAGTTGTCGTGCACGCCGACCTGCTCGAGGCCGAGCGCCTCGGACCACACGCCGGCGATGGTCTCCTCCGTGGGCGACTGCGGCTCGACGTACGCGGTCGACAGGTCGGGTCTCGGGTGCCGCCCGAAGGCGTCCCGGATCTTCTTCACCGTCGCCTGGTGGCTCTCGATGGAGGACCTGCGGCTCATCGCCACCATCGGGGCGAAGTCCTGGGTGGAGGCCACCACGTGCCGTTCGCCGCTGGCCAGCACCCGCAGCAGCGTCTGCCAGCCCTGGTCGAAGGTGAGGCCGAAGTTCTCCCGGTACCACTCGAAGTACTGCTTGGAGCCCTCGTCGTAGTTGTCCAGGCCGTCGGTCCAGCCGTTCCAGGTCCACTCGCACCAGTCGATCGAGGCGACGGCCACGCCGGGCAGCGCGTCGGCCAGGGCGAAGGAGTCCAGGAAGGCGTTGGCCGCGCAGTAGTCGACCTGGCCCGCGCCGCCGCCGGTCGCCGAGGTGGTGGAGGAGAACAACGCCAGGAAGTCCACCGGCACCTCGCGCAGCGCCCGCGCCAGGGCGAGCGTGCCGCCGACCTTGGGGGCCAGCACCCGCTCCATGTCGGCGACGGTCTTGAACTGCATCAGCCCGACCGCCGGGACCCCGGCGCAGTGCAGGACGCCGTTCAGCTCCCCGAACCGCTCGACCGCGGCGCCGACCGCGCGGCGCACGTCCTCGGCGCTGGAGACGTCGCCGGCGACGGTGAGCACCTCGACGCCGGCCGACTCCAGGCGGCGCAGACCCTCCAGCCGTCTGCGGACCTCGCCGCCGGTGCTCTCCGCGTCCAGGATGGCGTCCCACCGCTCACGCGGCGGGACCGGAGTCCGGCCGAGGAGCACCAGCCGCGCCCGGTACTGCTCGGCCAGTCGTTCGGCCATCGCCAGCCCGATGCCGCCCAGACCGCCGGTGACCAGGTAGACGCCGCCGCGCCGCACGCTCGCGGCCGGAGGGGCCGCCTCGATCACCGAGGCGTCCAGCGCCTCGTAGTCGGGGATCCAGCGGTGCCCGCCGCGCAGCGCGACGACCTGGTCCTCGGGCTCGGCGCGCAGCTCGGCCAGCAGCGCGGCGCCCTCGGCGGCCGCGTCGAGGTCGATCAGCCTGGTCCTCACCCTCGGGTACTCCACCGGGATCAGCCGCGTGGGGCCGAGCAGGGTGCCGCGCTCGGCGGCCACCGGCTCACCCGCGTGCACCCGATGGCTGCGGGCCGTGACGATGTCCAGCGACCAGCCGGGCAGGCCGAGGTCGCCGGCCGCGCGGGCCAGCGCCACGAGCGTGTAGAGGCCGCGCCGCAGGCACTCCTCGGTCGCCGGGTCCTGCGGGCGCGGCGGGGCGTCGTCGGCCGTCCACAGGTGCACGACCCGTTCGGGCAGCCAGTCGCGGGCCGCCAGCTCGCGCAGCGCCGCCAGCGCGTCGTCCGGAGAGCCGGGGCGCAGCCGGAAGCCGTCGGGGCCGCTCTCGTAGCGCTCGCCCGGCCGCACCAGCACGACCTCGCCGCCCTGCGCCGCCAGGTGTGCCAGCAGCGGCGCCGCCAGCGTGTCGGCGAACCCGGCGTCGGTGTAGACCAGCCAGCGGGCGGCCTCCTGCGCGCGGGCCGGCCGCGGCGTGGTCTGCCGCCAGGTCGGCAGGTGGATCCAGCGGTTGTCGGGCAGTCTCGGGTACGCCTTGGCGATGCTCGTCGGATCGCTCTCGTCGAACGCCGGGGTCCCGCTGCCCAGGGCGCTCTCGTCGATCTCCAGCCAGTACTCCTGGTGCTCGAACGGGTACGTCGGCAGCGGCACCCGGCCCGGCGACCAGCCCTCGTCCTCGTGCAGCGCCGCCCAGTCGACCGGCACGCCGGTCAGCCAGAGCTTGCCGACTGCGGTGGCCAGCGCCGCGCCGGTGTCCTGCGGGTCGTTGGCGGCCGGCAGGGTGGTCACGATCAGCGGCCACTGGGCGCGGTCGCAGCCGGGGTGGCCGCGCGTCAGCGCGCCCAGCGACTGCCCGGGGCCGATCTCGGCGAGCGCGAGCTCGGCGCCGAGCACGTGCGTGAGGCCCGCGCCGAACTCGACCGTCTCGCACATGTGCCTGGCCCAGTAACCCGGGTCGTCCACCAGCTCCGCGGTGGCGAGCCCGCCGGTGACGTTGCTGACGTAGGGCAGCTCGGGCGCCCGCAGCGTGACGTTCTCCTTGATCCAGGCGGTGAGCTCCTCGGCGAGCGGGGCCAGCATCCTGGAGTGGTACGCGTGCGTGGTGTCCAGCCTGCGATGCCCGATCCGCGCGTCGAGCAGCAGCGCGGAGGCCGCCTCGACGGTCTCGGCCGGGCCCGCGAGCACCACCTGCGAGCCGGTGCGCACCGCCACGTCCAGCTCGCGCGTGATCGACTCGCCCAGCACGACCCGCAGCCGCCGCTCGTCGGCGGACACCGCCAGCATGGCCCCCTCGGGCTGCGCGGCGATCAGCCTGGCCCGGTGGGCGACCAGGCGGACCGCGTCGGGCAGCGACAGGACGCCCGCCAGGCAGGCGGCGACGTACTCGCCGAGGCTGTAACCGATCATGATGTCCGGCTTCAGCCCCCAGCGGATCAGCTGGCGCGCCAGCGCGTACTCCGCCACGAAGACGGCCGGCTGGACCAGGTGGGCGTCCGTCGTCGAGGCCGGCGCGGGCGCCGCCCTGCCGAGCATCCCGGCCAGGTCACCGGCCGCCCCGCCGCGGGCGGCGGGCACGAACACGTCGGACAGCTCCCCGGCCCCGGCGATCCCGAGGACGGCCAGGCACGCGTCCACGTCGGCGCGGAACGCCGGCTCCTCCGCGTACAGGGACGCCACCATGCCGGGGTACTGCTCGCCCACCCCGGCGATCAGGAAGCCCACCTTCCTGCCCGTCGTCGCGTCGTTGCGCCCCAGCGGCCCCGCCGGGTCGGCGAGCCGCCCGGCGGCCTCGCCGGTGGACTCGGCCACCACGAACCGCCGGTGGTTGAAGACCTTGCGGCCGGCCTGCAGCGTGTAGGCGACGTCGCCGAGGTCGTCCGGCGAGTCCGCCAGCCGGTCGGCGAGCCTGGCGCAGGACTGGTCGGCCGCGGCGGCCGACCGCGCCGAGAGCGGCAGGATCTGCCAGCGGCGCGACCTGGCCGCACGCTCGGCGGGCAGGGGCGCCTCGGTGATGATGGCGTGCGCGTTGGTGCCGCCCATGCCGAGCGAGCTGATGCCGGCGACGCGCGGCCGGTCGGCGGCGCGCGGCCAGGCAGTGGTGCCGGCGGTCACCCGGAACGGGCTGTCGGCGAAGTCGATCTCGGGGTTCGGCGAGCGGTAGTGCAGGGTGCCGGGGATCAGCTCGTGCCGCAGCGACTGGACGACCTTGATCAGCCCGGTCACGCCGGAGGCCCGGTCGAGGTGGCCGACGTTGGGCTTGATCGAGCCGAGCACGCAGTACTGCTTCTCCTTGGTCGGGCCGAAGGCCCTGGTCAGCGCCGCGACCTCCATGGGGTCGCCGACCTCGGTCGCGGTGCCGTGCGCCTCGACGTAGGAGATCTCGGACGGGTCCACCCCCGCCTTGGCGAGCGCGGCCGAGACGCAGCGCCGCTGGCCGTCGATGCTCGGCGCCAGATAGCTGAACTTCATCGCGCCGTCGTTGTTGATGGCCGAGGCGCGGATCACGGCGAGCACGGTGTCACGGTCGGCCACCGCGTCGGACAGCCGCTTGAGCGCCACGACGGCCGCGCCGTCGCCGAACATGCTGCCCCGGCCCTCGGCGTCGAACGTCCGCACGTGCCCGTCGGGCGACTCCTGGCCGCCCTCCTCCCACAGGTAGCCGGTGCGGTCAGGGATGCGCACGGACACGCCGCCGGCCAGCGCCATGTCGCACTCGCCGCGGCGCAGGCTCTCGCTCGCCAGGTGCACCGCCACCAGGGACGTGGAGCAGAACGTCTGCACGCTGAGGCTCGGCCCGCTCAGGTCCAGCCGGAAGGAGACGTTCGTGGCCAGCGAGTCCTTGTCGTTGCCGATCATCAGGGCGGAGGTGTCGATGCCCATGGTGAAGGCCCGCAGGCGGGTGAGCAGATAGCCGCTGATGTTCATGCCGGCGAAGACGCCCACGGCGCCGCGGCCCTCGGGCGCGGCGTAGCCTGCCGACTCCAGCGCCTCCCACACGCATTCCAGGAAGATGCGCTGCTGCGGGTCGGCCAGCGTCGCCTCGCGCGGGTTGTAGCCGAAGAACCCCGCGTCGAAGCCCCGGACGTCGTCGAGGATCGGCCGTACGCGGACGTAGTTGGGCTGCTGGTAGACCGAGGCGTCCACCCCGGCGGCGGCCAGCTCCTCGTCGGTGAACCGGGTGAAGGACTCCACGCCGGAGCTGATGTTGCGCCAGAACGTCTCGACGTCGGTCGCGCCGGGGAAGCGCCCGGACATGCCGATGATCGCCACGTCTCCCGCGCCCGGTGGTTGGTGCTCATCCATGGACGTGCCCCTCTTCACTGAAGTCGTCATTGCTTTAGTCCGCGCTTTACTGCGCTGCTCGCTCCGCCTCAGATCAGCCCGCCGCGGCCCCAGCCGCGCGCCAGCCGCCGGGCCGCGAACGCGCCCGCCACCAGGCCGATCGCCAGCAGGATCGCGGCGGACGGCAGCATGCCCGCCAGGTCGCCGCGTACCGCGGCCTGCATCAGGGTCAGCGCCCAGTAGCCGGGCGAGACGGGCGCCACGAGCTGCGCCCACTCGGGCATGAGGCTCAGCGGCACCAGGGCGCCGCCCAGGGAGCTGAGGGTCAGCGCGCCCACGTCGCAGATCACGCTCAGCTCGCCGTGGCTGCGCACGATCGCGGCGAGCAGCGCGCCGAGTGAGAGCAGCGCGAAGGCCCAGATCACGATGGCCAGCAGCACGTAGTGCGGCGCGCTCGGCACCGGCAGCCCGATGACCAGGCAGCCGTAGGTCAGCAACAGGGCCTGCTGCACGACCATCACCGCGAAGATCGGCGCGATCTTGCCGGCCAGCAGCTCGGCGGCCGCCGCCTGGCTCACGCGGAGCCGGTCCCAGGTGCGCCAGGTGCGTTCGGACAGGATCGCGTTGCCCGCCAGGGAGATCGCGAAGACCGAGAACATCACCATGAGCCCGGTGGACACCTGCGTGGCGCCGCCGTCCACGGCCCGCACGTACAGCGGCTTGAGCACCAGCATGAGCACCATCGGCATGACGATGTAGCTGATCGCCTGACCGGGGTCGCGCAGCCGGATGATGGTGTTGTGCCTGGCCACCGCGGCGATCCGGTGGAACGCGGGTAACACGCCCGCGCCGCGCGGCGCGCTGTCAGCGAGCATCGTGGACCGCCAGGGATCTGTAGAGGTCGTCAAGGGAGGGGTGGCGCACGTCGACCGAGCGGATGGGACGGTCGAGGCGGCCGAGCAGGTCGATCAGGGTCGCGGTCGGCTCGGTGGTGGAGACGGTGATCTCCTCGTCGTCCTCGAGCTGGACCCGGACCTCGCCCGGCAGGTCTCTGGCCAGGTCCTCGTAGGTGCCCCTGGCGATGACCCGGCCGTCCCGCGCGACGGCGAGCGTGGCCTGCAGCTCGGTCAGTTCGGGCAGGTAATGGGTGGTGTAGACGACCGCCGCGCCCTCGCCCGCGCGCTGCTTGACCACGTCGAGCATGGCCTGCCTGGTCTCCAGGTCGGCGCCGGCGGTCGGCTCGTCGAGGAGCAGCAGGGGCGGCCGGTGCACCAGCGCGGTCGCGGCCTGGGTACGCCGCTGCTGGCCGCCGGAGAGTTTCCCCGCCCTCCTGCCCATGATCTCCGCCAGCCGCAGGATGCCGGCGAGGTCGTCGATGGCCGAGGTCAGCGCGGCCCCCCTGAGCCCGGCGAGCCTGCCGAACAGCTCCAGGTGCTCGCGCACGGTGACGGAGGGATAGAGGGCCAGGTGCTGGGGGGCGACCCCGACCTGGCCGCGCATGGCCGACGGGGGTTTACCGTCAATGGTGACGTGACCGCTGTCCGGGCGGATCAAATCGGACACGATTTCCACAAAGGTCGTCTTGCCCGCACCATTGTGACCGACCAGTCCGACGATTTCACCGGCTGCCACATTCAGTGTGAATCCGTCGAGGGCCTGCACCGTGCCGTACCGTTTGACGAGATCGGTTACCACCAGCAATGTGTCACCTCCCTAGATGTCACACCATCAGTATTTGAGTAATCCGATTTACGCGATTGCCCGACGTCCTCTTACGATAGCGACGAACATGGGCGCGGCCGGTGGCAACTAGTTTCGCGGAGAAGCGGCCAATGACGGCCGATTCCTGTCGGCTGTCCTGACTCACTAATCTGACAAATATGCGTGTGGGTGCATTGATCGCGGCCGGGGACGACTGCCTCGTCTACGAGGCCGGGGCGGGCAGGGTGGTCAAGCGCTCCCGCGACGGCCGCGGGCTGGAGCAGGAGGCGGCGGTCATCCGCCACGCACGCCGGCACGGGATCCCCGCACCGGAGGTCTTCGACGCCGAGGGTCCCGACATCCTCATGGAACGCCTGGAGGGACCGAGCCTGCGGGAGACGGCGCTGCGCCGGCCCGACCGCCTGGCGGAGTACGGCCGGCTCCTGGCCGAGCTGCTGCGGACGCTGGGCCGCGTGCGCGCGCCCGGGTGGCTCAAGGCCGCCGGGGGCTGTCCCGGCAACCGGCTGCTCCACCTGGACCTGCACCCCTCCAACGTCGTCATCACCGGCGACGGGCCGCGGATCGTCGACTGGGCCAACGCGGCCAGGGGCGCGCCCGTCGCCGACGTCGCCTGCACCTGGCTCATCCTGGCCACCACCGTCGTGCCCGAGGCGCCGGTGCCGGACTGGCGGGAGATCATGCTCGGCGCGTTCCTGGAGGGCGTCGACGTCGCCGCCGTGCGGCCGTATCTGCACGTGACCGCCGAGCGATGGCGCGCGGACCGTGCCATCGCCCCGGAGGAGCAGGCCGACATCGACGCCTTCCTGGCCGGCGAAGAGTTCCGGGCCGCCGGATGACCGCGCGCGCCGAGGCCGGCCGGCCCGAGGGGGGCAAGAGGATGACCGAGCAGCCCGACGCCGCCCCCTCGCCGGTGGACGGTGGAGCCCGCCCCGCGCGCCGTGGCGAGCTGGACTCGGTCCGGGTGCTGGTGGTCGTCGGCCTGGTGTTCTTCCACGCGGCGCTGGTCTTCGACGCCTCCGACGACTTCTACGTGCGCAACGCCGAGACCACGGGCGTGTCCATCGTCGTCTCGGCACTCGGCGTGGTGTGGGCGATGCCCATCCTCTTCCTCATCGCGGGCTTCGGCGCCCGGCACTCGCTGCGCCGCCGCGGTCCCGCCGGGTTCGCCGTCGAGCGGCTGCTGCGGCTGGGCGTGCCGCTGGTCTTCGGCACGCTCACCATCGTCCCGGTGCCGCAATGGCTGCGGCTGCGCGCCGACCCCGGCTACCACGAGTCCTACCTGGCCTTCCTGCCGCGCTTCTTCGAGGTCCGGTTCGACCCGGCCGAGTTCCCCTTCGTGCTGCAGGGCGCGCACTTCGAGACCGGGCACCTGTGGTTCATGCTGCTGCTGCTGGTGTACGCGCTGATGCTGGCGGCGGTGGCGCGCCCGTTCCCGGCCGCCCGCGCCCGCGGGATCGCCGACCGGCTCGCCGCCGCGGCCGATCACCGCGGCGCCCTGCTGCTGCCCGCCCTCCCCGTGGCGCTGCTCAGCGCCCTGGCCGGGCTGGAGGAGGAGTACGCCGGCTGGAGCCGCTGGGCCTACCTGCTGTTCTTCTGCTACGGGTTCGTGCTCGCCGGCGACGACCGGTTCCGCCGGGCGATCCGCAGGGACGCGCCGGTGGCCGCCGCCCTCGGCGTGGCGCTGCCCATGGCCGGCCTGCCCATGTTCCTGCTCGCCGGCGGCGACCCCTTCACCGACCTGAGCCCCATGGCCACCGTCGCGCGGGCGATGTACGGCGTCGCGGGCTGGTGTCTGCTGGTCGGCATCCTCGGCCTGCTCGACCGCCGCGCCGCCGCCCGGGTCGCGGGCGCCCGGGTCGCGGGCGCGCCGTCACGGGGCGGCGCCCGCCGGCGGGTGTACGCCTACCTGGCGGCCGCCGTGCTGCCCCTGTACATCCTGCACCAGCCGATCGTGGTCGCGGTCGCGTACGGGGTGGTGCGGCTGGATGCGCCGATCGCCGTCAAGTACCCGCTGATCGTGGCCGTGTCCCTGCTCCTCACGGTCGCCGCGTACGACCTGCTGGTACGGCGCACCCGGGTCACCCGGTTCCTGTTCGGCATGCGCGACGGACGCTGACGGCCCGGGCCCCGGCGTTCCGGTGCAGCTCAGGGCGGAAGGGCGCGACCGCGCCGGGGGTCCGGCCCGCCGCTGACGGTCGCCGGCGCACCCGGTGTGTAACCCGACCGTAATCGTGGCGACCCTTGACGGAGCGGCATGTTAACGTTCACAGTCGTGCCAAGCCCGAAAGGAGCACGGCCGTGGGAACTGCCCGAGGACGCCGTCTGCCGGTCATGGCGGACGTGGCCAAGGAGGCCGGCGTTTCCCATCAGACGGTCTCACGCGTCCTCAACGACCACCCCAACGTGCGCGCCGAGACCCGGACCCGGGTGCTGGAGGCGATCGACAAGCTGGGCTACCGCCGCAACCTCGTCGCCCGCGCGCTGGTCACCAAGCACTCCAGGACCCTGGGCGTGGTCAGCTTCGACACCACGCTCTACGGCCCGGCCAGCACGGTGTACGGCATCGAGCAGGCGGCCAGGGCGGCCGGTTACTTCATCAGCATCGTCAGCCTCAAGTCCATCGACAAGACCGGCGTCCGCGACGCCCTCGACTACCTGGCCGACCAGGGCGTCGACGGCATCGTGGCGGTCGCGCCGCAGCGGTCGGCCGCCCAGGCGCTGGCCGACCTGCCGCTCGACATCCCGGCGGTGGCGGTCGAGGGCGGCGAGGCCGGTGACGTGCCGGTGGTCTGCGTGGACCAGGTCGAGGGCGGCAGGCTCGCCACCGAGCACCTGCTGGAGCTGGGTCACGAGACGGTCTGGCACGTACGCGGGCCGGGCGACTGGCTGGAGGCCGAGGGCCGGGTGATCGGCTGGCGGTCCGCGCTGGAGCGGGCGGGCCGGACGGTCCCCGAGCCGCTGGCCGGCGACTGGAGCCCGCGCTCCGGTTACGAGGCCGGGCGCAGCCTGGCCGGCATGCCCGGGGTCACGGCGGTCTTCGTGGCCAACGACCAGATGGCGCTGGGCGTGCTGCGGGCCTTCACCGAGAAGGGGGTGAAGGTGCCCGGTCAGGTGAGCGTCGTCGGCTTCGACGACATCCCCGAGTCGGCGTACTTCTCGCCCCCGCTCACCACCATCAGGCAGGATTTCGGCGCGGTCGGGCGGCACAGCATCGGGGTGCTGCTGCGGCAGATCGAGGCCGGCGGGTCGCAGGCAAGCGAGCGGCTCGTCGTCCCTCCCGCGTTCGTCCCCCGCGTCAGCACGGCCGGGCGCTGAGCCAGGGCCGCCGGCAGGACGGCGCTCGCACGCCTCTCGTGTTAGCGCTCACAACCCCAGAAAGGACACCCCCCACGTGTTGAAGAGGATCTCGACGCTGGTCGTCGCCGGATTGACCGCGGCGGCGCTGGCGGCATGCGGCACCGGTGGCAGCGGCGGCAGCGGCGGCACGGAAGGAGGCGGCGGCGGTGGCGGCGACGCGATCGTCATGGGCTTCTCCCAGGTCGGCGCGGAGAGCGGCTGGCGGACCGCGAACACCAAGTCCGTCCAGGAGGCCGCCAAGGAGGCCGGCATCACGCTGCGCTTCTCCGACGCCCAGCAGAAGCAGGAGAACCAGATCAAGGCGATCCGCTCCTACATCCAGCAGAAGGTGGACGTCATCGCGTTCTCGCCGGTCGTGGAGTCGGGCTGGGACACCGTGCTCAAGGAGGCCAAGGACGCGAAGATCCCGGTCATCCTGACCGACCGGGCCGTCGACTCCGCGGACACCTCGCTCTACAAGAGCTTCCTCGGCTCGGACTTCGTCGAGGAGGGCAAGAAGGCCGGCCAGTGGCTGGTCGAGGAGTACAAGGACGGCAGCGATACCGTCAACATCGTCGAGTTGCAGGGCACCACCGGCTCCGCCCCGGCCAACGACCGCAAGGCGGGGTTCGCCGAGATCATCGGCGCCGACCAGAAGTTCAAGATCGTCGCCTCGCAGACCGGTGACTTCACCAGGGCCAAGGGCAAGGAGGTCATGGACGCCTTCCTGAAGGCCCAGCCGGACATCGACGTTCTCTACGCCCACAACGACGACATGGGCCTCGGCGCGATCGAGGCGATCGAGGGCGCGGGCAAGGTGCCCGGCAAGGACATCAAGATCATCACAGTGGACGCCGTCAAGGACGGGATGCAGGCGCTCGCCGACGGAAAGATCAACTACATCGTCGAGTGCTCGCCGCTGCTCGGCCCGCAGCTGATGGACCTGGCCAAGAAGGTCGTCGCCGGGGAGAGCGTGCCCGCCCGCGTGGTGACCGAGGAGACCACGTTCACCCAGGAGCAGGCCAAGGAAGCTCTGCCCAGCCGCCAGTACTGACCGTGGACGACCGGGCCGGCCGCGCGGCCGGCCCGGTCCGGAAGGAAGGGGCGCCGGATGGACGCACCCGCGCCGGTCCTGCGGATGAGCGGGATCGGCAAACAGTTCCCGGGCGTGCGCGCCCTCGACCGCGTGGACCTGCGGCTGCTGCCCGGAGAGGTGCACGCGCTCATGGGCGAGAACGGCGCGGGCAAGTCCACCCTGATCAAGGTGCTGACCGGCGTGCACCCGGCCGACGAGGGGGCCGTCGAGCTGGACGGGCGGCCCGCCGCCTTCGCCAGCCCGCTGGAGGCGCGTCAGGCCGGGATCAGCACCGTCTACCAGGAGGTCAACCTCTGCACGAACCTGTCCGTGGCCGAGAACATCCTCATCGGCCGCGAGCCGCGCCGCTTCGGCCGCATCGACTGGAAGCGGATGCGGGCCCGCGCCAGGGCGCTGCTGGCGCGGATGGAGCTCGACCTGGACGTCTCCGCGCCGCTGTCGTCGTACTCGCTGGCCATCCAGCAGATGGTGGCCATCGCCCGCGCGCTCGACGTCGAGGCCCGCGTGCTGATCCTGGACGAGCCCACCTCCAGCCTGGACGCCGACGAGGTGGGGCAGCTCTTCCGGGTCATGCGCAGGCTCAAGGACGAGGGCATCGCCATCCTCTTCGTCACGCACTTCCTGGACCAGGTGTACGAGATCTCCGACCGGATGACGATCCTGCGCAACGGGCGGCTGGTGGGGGAGTACCTCACCCGCGAGCTCAGCCAGGTCGAGCTGGTCGCCAAGATGATCGGCCAGGAGCTGGAGGCGCTGGAGAAGCTGCACGGTGAGGCCAGAACCTTCACCCGGCCGCTGGTCGAGGCGCGCGGGCTGACCCGGCCCGGGGCGATCGAGCCGTTCTCGCTGACCATCCACGAGGGCCAGGTCGTCGGGCTGGCCGGGCTGCTCGGCTCCGGCCGCACCGAGGTCGCCCGGCTGCTGTTCGGCGCCGACCACGCCTCCGGCGGGCAGCTCGCGGTCAGGGGCGAGCCGGTCACGTTGCGCACCCCCCGCGCCGCGATGAACCACAAGATCGCCTTCTGCTCGGAGAACCGCAAGACCGACGGCCTGATCGAGGACCTCACCGTCCGCGAGAACATCGTCCTGGCCCTGCAGGCCACCCGCGGCTGGACCAGGCCGGTGCCGCGCGAGCAGCAGGACCAGCTGGTCGCCAAGTACGTCAAGGCGCTGCGGATCAACCCGCCCAACCCCGAGATCCCGGTGCGCAACCTCAGCGGCGGCAACCAGCAGAAGGTGCTGCTGGCCCGCTGGCTGATCCTGGAGCCGCGGCTGCTCATCCTCGACGAGCCCACCCGCGGCATCGACGTCGGCGCCAAGACCGAGATCCAGCGGCTGGTCGCCGAGCTGTCCGACGGCGGCGTGGCGGTGCTGTTCATCTCTGCCGAACTGGAGGAGGTGCTGCGGCTCAGCCACAAGGTCGCGGTGCTGCGCGACCGCCGGTTGATCGCCGAACTGCCCAACGACGACGAGCTCACCAAGGAAGTGATCATGGAGACCATCGCGAGCGGAGGCCGGACCTGATGCGCCGCCTGCTGTGGCCGATCCTGATCCTGGCCGTGCTGTTACTGGTCAACGTGATCTTCACCCCCGGCTTCTTCTCCATCCAGCTCCGCGAGGGCCACCTGTACGGGAGCCTGATCGACATCCTGCGGTTCGGCGCCCCGCTGATCCTGGTGTCGCTGGGCATGACGCTGGTCATCGCGACCGGCGGCATCGACCTGTCGGTCGGCTCGGTGGTGGCCATCGGCGCCGCGCTCGCCTGCCTGCAGATCAGCCAGGACCAGGGCGTGCTCGTCGCCGTGACCTTGTCGCTCGGGCTGTGCCTGCTACTCGGCGCCTGGAACGGGTTCCTGGTCGCGGCGGTCGGCATCCAGCCGATCATCGCCACGCTGATCCTCATGGTGGCCGGGCGCGGCCTGGCCCAGCTGATCACCGACGGGCAGATCATCACCGTCAACGAGCCCGCGTACAAGCTCATCGGCGGCGGCTACCTGCTGACCGTGCCGTTCGGCATCCTCATCGTGCTCGTCGTGCTGGCGATCACCGCGTTCCTCACCCGGCGGCTGGCCCTCGGCGTGCTCATCGAGTCGGTCGGCGGCAACGCCGAGGCGAGCAGGCTGGCCGGCATCAGGGCACGCGGGATCATCGTCATGGTGTACGCGTTCGCCGCACTCTGCGCGGGCGTGGCGGGGCTGATGATCAGCTCCAACGTGTCCAGCGCCGACGGCAACAACGCCGGCCTGTGGATCGAGCTGGACGCCATCCTGGCCGTGGTGATCGGCGGCACGTCGCTGGCCGGCGGCCGGTTCTCGCTCGGCGGCACGGTGATCGGGGCGCTGATCATCCAGACGCTGACGACCACGATCTACTCCGTCGGCGTGCCGCCGGAGACCACGTTGCTGTTCAAGGCGCTCGTGGTGACCGCGGTATGCCTGATCCAGTCGCAGGCCTTCCGCGACAAGGTGTTCCGCCGCCGCGGCGGGACCGCCCCGACCCAGCCGGTGAACGAGGAGAAGGTACGGGTGAGCACGTGAGCACGCTCAGCCTCGGCGGGCACAGGACGATCCCCGCCAAGTACGTGCCGGTCTTGGTGACGGCCTGCCTGTTCGCGGCCATGTTCCTGGCGGGCGGCGTCCGCTACGAGGGGTTCGCCACCGGGCAGATCGTGCTGAACGTCTTCATCGACAACGCGTTCCTGCTGATCGTGGCCGTCGGGATGACGTTCGTGATCCTCACCGGCGGCATCGACCTGTCGGTGGGCTCGGTGGTGGCGCTGTCCACGATGATCGCCGCGAGCCTGATGTCCGGGCCGGGCTGGCCGCCGTACGTGGTGGTGCCGCTGGTGCTGCTGGTCGGTTCGGGGCTGGGCCTGGTGATGGGCTACCTGATCCACGCCTTCGACATCCAGCCGTTCATCGTCACGCTGGCCGGGATGTTCCTGGCCAGGGGACTGTGTTACACGATCGGGACGGAGTCCATCCCGATCACCGATCCCACGTTCACCGTCTTCGCGCAGACCCGGCTGGACCTGTTCGCGGATCTGTGGATCTCGCCGAGCGTGGTCATCGCGGCGGTCGTGGTGCTGGTGGCCGCGTACGTGCTGCACTACACGCGGCTGGGCCGGGCGGTCTACGCCACCGGCGGCAGCGAGCAGTCGGCGCTGCTCATGGGCCTGCCCGTGGGCCGGACGAAGGTGGCGGTCTACACGATCTCCGGGTTCTGCTCGGCGCTCGGCGGGCTCGTGCTGTCGCTCTACATGCTCTCCGGGTACGGCCTGCACGCGGTCAGCATGGAGCTGGACGCGATCGCGGCGGTGGTCATCGGCGGGACCCTGCTCACCGGGGGGACAGGCTTCCTCCTGGGCACCGTGCTGGGCGTGCTCGTGCTGGGCCTGATCCAGACCATCCTCAGCTTCGAGGGCACGTTGAGCTCCTGGTGGACCAAGATCGTCATCGGCCTCCTGCTGTTCGCTTTCATCCTGCTGCAGCGGCTGTTCTCGGCGAGGTCACGCCTCTGACCTGCGAGGAGATACCATGTGAACGTTACCAGGAGGTTACCGGGATCCATTGACACCATGGTTGTTAGCGATAACAATCACGGGCAACAGATGAGAGTTTTGTTCTGGTTCATCCCTTCTTGGGGAACCGTTACCACTCACGCGCAGCCCCCGCTGCCGTGATCTTTCATGCAAGGAGAGCACACGATGAGGTTGGGACGGATCGGGGGCGTGGTCACCGCGATCGCGCTCGCCGCCACCATGACGGCCTGCGGCTCCAGTCAGAAGACGGTCGACGCCGAAGCGACCTCGGCCGCCGAGGGCGGCGCCTCCGGCGGGCTGGTCGGCGTCACGATGCCGACCAAGTCGTCCGAGCGGTGGATCCACGACGGCGACAACGTCAAGAAGCAGCTGGAGGCGCTCGGCTACCAGGTCGACCTCCAGTACGCGGAGAACGACATCCCCACCCAGGCCAACCAGATCGAGAACCAGATCACCAAGGGCGCCAAGCTGCTGATCGTGGCCTCGATCGACGGCACCGCGCTCACCTCCCAGCTCCAGCAGGCGGCGGACAACAAGATCCCGGTCATCGCCTACGACCGCCTGATCCGCAACAGCCCGAACGTCGACTACTACGCCACCTTCGACAACTTCAAGGTCGGCGTGCAGCAGGCCACCTCCCTCCTCCAGGGCCTCGGCATGGAAAAGGGCGAGAAGGGCCCGTTCAACGTCGAGCTGTTCGGCGGCTCGCCCGACGACAACAACGCCACGTTCTTCTGGAACGGCGCCATGTCGGTGCTCCAGCCGAAGATCGACGACGGCACCCTCGTCGTCAAGAGCGGCCAGACCGACTTCAAGACCGCCGCGATCCTGCGCTGGGACCCGGCCACCGCGCAGCGGCGCATGGAGGACATCCTCACCAAGACCTACACCGGTGACACCAAGGTCGACGGCGTGCTCTCCCCGTACGACGGCCTGTCCATCGGCATCCTGTCGGCGCTCAAGAGCAGCGGCTACGGCACCAGCGGCCAGCCCTACCCGATCGTGACCGGCCAGGACGCCGAGCTCGCCTCGGTCAAGTCGATCATCGCGGACGAGCAGTACTCGACGATCTTCAAGGACACCCGCAAGCTCGCCGAGACCACCGTCAAGATGGCCGACGCCGTGCTCAAGGGCCAGAAGCCCGAGGTCAACAACGAGAAGGACTACGACAACGGCAACAAGGTCGTCCCCTCGTACCTGCTCGACCCGGTGATCGTCGACAAGACGAACTACAAGGAGATCATCGTCGGCGGCGACTACTACACCGAGGACCAGCTCAAGTAGGGCCGTGCTCCGGGGGACGGCGCGTCCCCCGGAGCCCCTGACCGAGGGGCTTCGACACATGACCGACCACATTCTGCGGATGACCGGGATCACCAAGACCTTCCCCGGCGTCAAGGCGCTGCAGGACGTCAACCTTTCCGTGCGGCGCGGCCGGATCCACGCCATCTGCGGCGAGAACGGCGCCGGCAAGTCGACGCTGATGAAGGTGCTGTCCGGCGTCTATCCGCACGGCACGTACGAGGGCGAGATCCACTTCGACGGCGCGCGGTGCGCGTTCGGCGGCATCCGCGACAGCGAGCACGCGGGCATCGTCATCATCCACCAGGAGCTGGCGCTCAGCCCGCAGCTGTCGATCGCGGAGAACATCTTCCTCGGCAACGAACGGGCCAGGCGCGGGATCATCGACTGGAACCGCACCAACTACGAGGCCGGCCTGCTGATGAAGCGGGTGGGCCTGCGGGAGAACCCGACGACCGTCGTCTCCGACCTCGGAGTCGGCAAGCAGCAGCTCGTGGAGATCGCCAAGGCGCTGTCGAAGGAGGTGAAGCTGCTCATCCTCGACGAGCCGACCGCGGCGCTCAACGACGACGACTCCGCGCACCTGCTCGACCTGCTGCGCGGGCTGCGCGACGAGGGCATCACCTGCGTGATCATCTCCCACAAGCTGAACGAGGTGACCGCCATCGCCGACGCCGTCACGATCATCCGCGACGGCCGCACCATCGAGACGCTCGACATGGCGACCGACGCGGTGACCGAGGACCGGATCATCTCCGGCATGGTCGGCCGCGCCCTCGACAACCGCTTCCCGCCGCACGAGTCCACGATCGGCGAGGAGGCGCTGCGCATCGAGGACTGGACCGTCCACAGCCCCAGCCAGCCCGGCCGCAAGGTCGTCGACGGCGCCTCGCTCACGCTGCGGCGCGGCGAGATCGTCGGACTGGCCGGCCTCATGGGCGCCGGGCGGACCGAGCTGGCGATGAGCGTCTTCGGCCGCACGTACGGGGTCAACATCTCCGGCAGGATCTACAAGGACGGCAAGCAGGTCGAGATCCGCACCGTGCAGGACGCGATCCGGCACGGCCTGGCCTACGCCACCGAGGACCGCAAGCGGTACGGGCTCAACCTCATCGAGGACATCAAGCGCAACATCTCCGCGGCCGGCCTGCGCGGCCTGTCACGGCGCGGCTGGGTCAACGAGCACGAGGAGTACGCGGTCGCCCGGCGCTTCCACAAGAGCATGAACATCAAGGCGCCCAGCGTGTCCAGCGTCGTCGGCAAGCTCAGCGGCGGCAACCAGCAGAAGGTCGTGCTCTCCAAGTGGATCCTGACCGAGCCCGACGTGCTCATCCTCGACGAGCCCACGCGCGGCATCGACGTCGGCGCCAAGTACGAGATCTACACGATCATCAACCGGCTGGCCGACGAGGGCAAGGCGGTGCTGGTGATCTCCTCGGAGCTGCCCGAGCTGCTGGGCCTGTGCGACCGCGTCTACACGCTCTCAGAAGGGCGCGTCACCGGTGAGCTGTCGCGGCGGGAAGCCACGCAGGAACGCCTCATGCAACTGATGACCAAGGGACAGGAGTAGCTCCACATGAGCAGCACCACGCCCGCCGCCGTCACGGCCGGCGCCAAGGGCGGCGGACCGGAAGAGCCCAGGCGGCCGGGCCGCATCTCTCTGGGCGGAATGTCGCTCAACCTGCGGGCGAGCGGCATCTACATCGCCTTCGCGCTGATCGTCGTGCTCTTCTCGATCCTCACCGACGGCGCGCTCCTGACACCCCAGAACATCTCCAACATCATCGTCCAGAACTCCTACATCCTGATCCTCGCGATCGGGATGATCCTGGTGATCATCGCCGGGCACATCGACCTGTCAGTGGGGTCGGTGGTGGCGGTCACGGGCGGGCTCGCCGCGGTGCTCATGGTCAACATGAGCATGCCGTGGCCGCTGGCCCTGATCCTCACGATCGCCGCCGGCGCCCTGATCGGCGCCTGGCAGGGGTACTGGGTGGCCTACTTCGGCATCCCGGCGTTCATCGTGACGCTCGCGGGCATGCTGCTGTTCCGCGCACTGACCCTCACCGTGCTCGGCAACCAGGGCATCGGCCCGTTCCCCGACCAGGTCCGCACCCTGGCCAACGGCTTCACCCCCGGTTACCTCGGCAACGTCGGGCTCGGCCCGCTGGGCGGCGCCGACCTGTTCAGCCTGCTGGTCGCGCTGGCCGCGATCGCCGGCATGGTCGTGTCCCAGTGGCGCACCCGCTCGGCCAGGGCCGGTTACGGGCAGGACGTGGAGCCGCTGGCGCTGTTCGCGCTCAAGATGGCCGCCGGGGCCGCGCTCATCATGTTCCTGGTCGTGCAGCTCGCCCGGTTCAAGAACCTGCCCTGGGTGCTGGTCCTCCTCGCGGTGCTGGTGCTGGGCTACTCGCTGCTGGCCAACAAGACCGTGTTCGGCCGGCAGATCTACGCCATCGGCGGCAACCTGCAGGCCGCGGTCATGTCCGGCGTCAAGGTCAAGAAGGTCGTCTTCTGGATCTTCGTCAACATGGGCGTGCTGGCGGCCATCGCCGGCATCATCTTCGCCGGCCGGCTCAACCAGGCGGGCCCGACGGCGGGCAACGCCTTCGAGCTGGACGCCATCGCCGCGGCCTTCATCGGCGGCGCGGCCGTCCAGGGCGGCGTCGGCAAGGTGGTCGGGGCCATCACCGGCGGCCTCATCATGGCGGTGATCAACAACGGCATGTCCCTGATCGGCTCGCCGAGCGAACGGGTCATGCTCGTCAAGGGCCTCGTGCTGCTGGCCGCCGTCGCCTTCGACGTGTGGACCAAGCGCCGCGCGGGCGCCGCCGGCTGACCGCCGGCCCCGGCCCACGTCGCGGCCCACGTCGCGGCCCACGTCCCGTACCCGCCCCGTACCCGCCCCGGACCCGCAGAGAGGAGAGACCGTGGGAGCGCCGCCCAAGCGCCGCCCGCCCGTGATGGCCGACGTGGCCAGGGAAGCCGGCGTGTCGCACCAGACGGTCTCCCGGGTGCTGAACGACCACCCCAACGTCCGGGCCGACACCCGGGCCAGGGTGGAGCAGGCGATCACCAGGCTGGGCTACCGGCGCAACCTGGCCGCCCGAGCCCTGGTCACCAAGCGGTCCCGGATGCTCGGCGTGGTCAGCTTCGACACCACCCTCTACGGCCCGGCCAGCACGATCTACGGGATCGAGCAGGCGGCCAGGACCGCCGGCTACTTCGTGAGCATCGTGAGCCTGAAGACCCTCGACGTCGACAGCGTCCGCGACGCCATCGACTACCTGTCCGGTCAGGGGGTGGACGGGGTCGTGGTGGTGGCGCCGCGGCGTTCGGCCGGCTCGGCGCTGGAGAACCTGCCGTCGGGCACCCCCGCCGTCGCGGTCGAGGGCAGCCACCGCAGTGACGTCTCGGTGGTCTGCATCGACCAGGCCGAGGGCGCCAGGCTGGCCACGCGGCACCTGCTGGAGCTGGGTCACCGGACCGTCCACCACGTTACCGGCCCGCCCGACTGGCTGGAGACCGAGGGCCGGCTGGAGGGCTGGCGGGCCGCGCTGGAGGAGGCGGGCCGGCCGGTGCCCGAGCCGCTGGCCGGCGACTGGAGCCCGCACGCCGGCTACGAGGCGGGCAGGACCCTGGCCGCGATGGACGGCGTCACCGCCGTCTTCGCGGCCAACGACCAGATGGCGCTGGGCGTGCTGCGCGCGCTCTCCGAGGAAGGAGTGAAGGTACCCGACCAGATCAGCGTCGTGGGCTTCGACGACATCCCCGAGTCGGCGTTCTTCTCGCCCCCGCTCACCACGGTCAGGCAGGACTTCGACCAGGTGGGCCGGCACTGCATCGAGGTGCTGCTCCGGCAGATCGACTCGGGGGCGGGCGCGGGCGAGCGACTTGTCGTGCCGCCCGGGTTCGTCGTCAGGTCCAGCACGGCCGCCGCGGCGCGGGTGCCGTGATACATGCCGTGTCCTATGCGGGGGCTAGGCCCCGTACGAATCCCCTGGGGAGTTCAGTGTGAACGCTAACAAGTACGTGGTCGGAGTGGACTTCGGCACGCTGTCCGGGCGCGCCGTCGTCGTCCGCGTGTCCGACGGCGCGGAGCTCGGCAGCGCCGTGCACGAGTACGCGCACGGCGTCATCGAGCGGGAGCTCCCGGGCTCCGGCGTGCGGCTCGGCCCCGACTGGGCCCTGCAGTCGCCGCAGGACTGGATCGACGTGCTGCGCGTGGCCGTGCCGGCCGCCCTCGACGCGGCGGGAGTCCCCGCCGGCGAGGTGATCGGCATCGGCACCGACTTCACCGCGTGCACCGTGCTGCCGGCCACGGCCGACGGCACCCCGCTCTGCCTGCGGACCCCCGAGCGGCCGCACGCCTGGCCCAAGCTGTGGAAGCACCACGCCGCCCAGCCGCACGCGGACCGGATCAACGAGCTGGCCGCCCGGCGCGGCGAGAGCTGGCTGCCCCGCTACGGCGGCAAGATCTCCTCCGAGTGGGAGTTCGCCAAGGCGCTGCAGGTCCTGGAGGAGGACCCGGAGACCTACGCCGCGGCCGAACGGTGGATCGAGGCCGCCGACTGGATCATCTGGCAGCTCACCGGGGTGGAGAGCCGCAACGTCTGCACCGCCGGCTACAAGGGCATCCTCCAGGACGACGGCTACCCCGCCGAGGACTTCCTGGCCGAGCTGAACCCCGGCTTCGCCGGCTTCACCGCGAAGCTCGCCACCGGGCAGGTCGGCGAGAAGATCGCGGGGGTCACCCTGGCGGCGCTCGGCGGCCTCGCCGGCGCACTCACCGCCGAGGCCGCCGCCTGGACCGGCCTGCCCGAGGGGATCGCCGTCGCCGTCGGCAACGTGGACGCGCACGTCACCGCCGCCGCCGCGGACGCCGTCCGACCCGGCCAGATGGTGGCCATCATGGGCACCTCCACCTGCCACATCATGCCCAGCGACCGGCTCGCCGAGGTGCCCGGCATGTGCGGCGTGGTGCGCGACGGCATCGTGCCCGGCCTGTGGGGGTACGAGGCCGGCCAGTCCGCGGTGGGCGACATCTTCGCCTGGTTCGCCGACGCCCACGTCCCCGCCGGGTACGCCGAGGCGGCGGCCGCCCAGGGGATGAACGCGCACGAGTACCTCACCTCGCTGGCCGAGAAGCAGGCCGTCGGCCAGCACGGCCTGGTCGCCCTCGACTGGTTCGGCGGCAACCGCTCGGTCCTCGTGGACCACAACCTGTCCGGCGTCATCGTCGGCCAGACCCTCGCCACCCGGCCCGAGGACGTCTACCGGGCGCTCATCGAGTCCACCGCCTTCGGCGCCCGCATGATCGTCGAGACCTTCGAACGGGCGGGCGTCCCGGTCGAGGAGTTCGTCGTGGCCGGCGGCCTGCTGAAGAACCGTTTCCTCATGCAGGTCTACGCCGACGTGCTGCGCCGCCCGCTGTCGGTCATCGGCTCCGACCAGGGCCCGGCGCTCGGCTCGGCCATCCACGCCGCCGTCGCCGCCGGAGCCTACGGCGACATCGAGAAGGCGGCCGCCGCCATGGGCAAGCGCACCGAGGCCGCGTACCTGCCCGACGAGGCCAGGGCCGACGCCTACGACCGGCTGTACGCCGAGTACCGCAACCTGCACGACCACTTCGGAGACGGACGCATGCTGCACACCCTGCGCGCCATCAGGAACGAGGCGACCTCATGAGGACCACGGTCGCCACCCTGCACGCGGAGCTGGTCCGCTACGGCCTGGTCGCCTGGACCGCCGGGAACGTCTCCGGCCGGATCCCCGGTGAGGACCTGTTCGTCATCAAGCCCTCCGGCGTCTCCTACGACGAGCTGACCCCGGAGAACATGGTCGTCTGCGACCTCGACGGCAACCTCGTCGAGGGCGACCACGCGCCGTCCAGCGACACCGCCGCGCACGCGTACGTCTACCGGCACCTGCCCGAGGTGGGCGGCGTCGTGCACACCCACTCCACCTACGCCTCGGCGTGGGCGGCCAGGGGCGAGCCGATCCCGTGCGTGCTCACCGCGATGGCGGACGAGTTCGGCGGCGAGATCCCCGTCGGCCCCTTCGCGCTCATCGGCGACGACTCCATCGGCCAGGGCATCGTGGCCACGCTCGCCGGCCACCGCTCACCCGCCGTGCTCATGCAGAACCACGGCGTCTTCACCATCGGCAAGGACCCGAAGGCGGCGGTGAAGGCCGCCGTGATGTGCGAGGACGTCGCCCGGACCGTCCACGTCGCCAGGCAGCTCGGCGAGCCCCTGCCGATCAAGCCGGAGTACGTCGACCGGCTGTACGACCGTTACCAGAACGTCTACGGACAGAGGAGCCCGCGTTGAACATCTGGTTTCTGACCGGCAGCCAAGGGCTGTACGGGGAGGACACGCTGCGGCAGGTCGCCGAGCAGTCGCAGCGCATCGCCGAGGCGCTGCCGGTGCCCGTGCAGTGGAAGCCGGTCCTGACCGACGCGGCCGCCATCCGGCGGGTGATGCTGGAGGCCAACGCCGACGACTCCTGCGCCGGCGTGATCGCGTGGATGCACACGTTCTCCCCGGCCAAGATGTGGATCGCCGGCCTGGACGCGCTCCGCAAGCCGCTGCTCCACCTGCACACGCAGGCCAACGTGGAGCTGCCGTGGGCCTCCATCGACATGGACTTCATGAACCTCAACCAGGCCGCGCACGGCGACCGCGAGTTCGGGTACGCCCAGACCCGGCTCGGCGTGGCCCGCAAGACCGTGGCCGGCCACGTCAGCGACCCGGCCGTGGCCGAGCGCGTCCTGTCCTGGGCTCGCGCCGCCTCCGGCCTGGCCGAGCTGCGCACGCTCAAGCTGGCCAGGTTCGGCGACAACATGCGGGACGTGGCCGTCACCGAGGGCGACAAGGTGGAGGCCCAGCTCCGCTTCGGCGTCTCCGTCAACACCTACGGGGTCAACGACCTGGTCGAGGCGGTCGACGCGGCCGCCGACGCCGACGTCGACAAGCTGGTCAAGGAGTACGAGGAGCTCTACCGGGTGGCGCCCGAGCTGCTCGGCGAACGGCGCGAGTCGCTGCGCTACGCGGCCAGGATCGAGCTGGGCCTGCGCCACTTCCTGGAGAGCGGCGGCTTCAAGGCGTTCACCACCAACTTCGAGGACCTCGGCGGGCTGCGCCAGCTGCCCGGCCTGGCGGTGCAGCGGCTCATGGCCGACGGGTACGGCTTCGGCGGCGAGGGCGACTGGAAGACGTCGGTGCTGCTGCGCACGCTCAAGGCGATGGCGCCCGGCGGCACCTCGTTCATGGAGGACTACACCTACCATCTGACGCCGGGGGAGGAGCTCATCCTCGGCGCCCACATGCTGGAGGTGTGCCCGACGATCGCCTCAGGCACCCCGTCGTGCGAGATCCACCCGCTGGGCATCGGCGGCAGGGAGGACCCGGTCCGGCTGGTCTTCGACGCCACCCCGGGGCCGGGCGTCGTGGTCGGCCTGGCGGACATGGGGGACCGGTTCCGGCTGGTGGCCAACGAGATCGACCTGGTCGCGCCGCCGCAGCCGCTGCCCGCGCTGCCGGTCGCCCGTGCGGTCTGGCGCCCCCGCCCGAACCTGCGCACCTCGGCCGAGTCCTGGCTCACCGCCGGCGCCCCGCACCACACGGTGCTGTCCACGGCCGTCGGGGTCGAGGAGCTGACAGATCTGGCCGAGATGCTCGCCGTCGAACTGCTCGTCATCGACGCCGACACCACGCCGCGCCAGTTCGCCAAGGAGATCCGCTGGAACCAGGCCTACTACCGCCTGGCCCAGGGCTTCTGACGGCGGCCCGGCGGCCACCGGAGCGGTGGCCGCCGGGGCGCGTCAGCCGGATCCCACCCGCTCCGTGGCCGCCCGCGCTTCGGGGGCCGGGCGGCCGGGGAGCAGGGGGACCGCCGCGAGGATGACGGCGACCATGGCCAGGGCGAACCAGAAGACGCCCCGCAGCCCGCCCAGCGGATCGCCGGCCGTCTGCACGATGAGCGTGACCACCGCGATGCCCAGGGCCGCGCCCAGCTGGTTGAGCATGTACAGCACGGCGCTGCCCTGCGGGATCAGCGGCGCGGGCAGCAGCCGGTAGAGCGAGCCCATCGTCGGCGCGCCCACGAAGCCCAGCCCGAGCCCCATCGCGCAGCCCGCGAGCACCGGCCACAGCCATCCGGTGCCGGGGCCGACCCGGGTGAAGACCAGCGCGCTGACCAGCGCCACCGCCGCGCCGCCCAGCGCCAGGCCACGCGCGCCGAGCCGGTCCGACAGCCGTCCGGCCAGCGGCATCGCCACCGCGGCGCCCGCGCCGACCGGCGCCACCAGCATCCCGGCGGCCAGCGCCCCCACCCCGTGCACCTGCCGGAAGTACAGCGGCAGCGCGAACAGGGTGGCGAACGTGGCCAGCCCGACCAGCCCCATCACCACCACCGCGGCGCTGAACGAGCGCCGGGCGAACAACCGCGGGTCGATCAGCGGCTCCCCGCGGCGCGCGTGCAGCCCGTACCCGCCCAGCAGCGCCACGCCGGCCGCGAGCGGGAGGAGCACCTGCCACACCCCGAACGCGACCTGCTCGGCCGCCTGCGACAGCGCCAGCATGAGCGCCGCGAACCCCGGCGCGAGCAGCGCCACCCCCGTCACGTCCAGCCGGGCCCGCCGCCCGGCCGGCGGATCGTCGGCCGGGATCACCCGCAGCGCCAGCAGGTAGGCGACCACCCCGACCGGCACGTTCAGCAGGAACATCCACTGCCAGGAGAACGCCTGCAGCAGCGCCCCTCCGGCCAGCGGCCCGAGGACCGGACCCAGGGACAGCACCACGCCCATCAGTCCCATCACCCGCCCGGCCCGGTGCGGCCCGGCCGCGCGGGCGAGCAGGGTGAGCACCAGCGGGTCGAGGACGCCCGCGCCGAGCCCCTGGACCGCCCGGAAGGCGATGAGGCTGCCGGTGTCCCAGGCCAGCCCCGCGCCGAGCGAGCCGGCGAGGAACACCAGCAGCCCGAACAGCCAGAGCCGCCGCGCGCCGAACCGGTCGACGGCCCACGAGGTGACCGGGATGGCGGCGGTCACGGCCAGCAGGAAGCCGGTCGACACCCAGCCGATCGCGCTGAGCGAGGTGCCGAACGCGGCGGCGAGGGCGTCGATCCCGACGGCGACCATCGTGCTGTTGAGGATGCCGAGCATCCCGCCCAGCAGGACGACTCCGACCAATCGCGACAGATTTGAACACATGGGTTCAACTTAACAGTCTGGTCAGTAGCAATGAACCCGCGAGTTCAGTCCCGCACTAGAATGATGTCCATGCCCACCGCCCGCGGCCGCATCGACAAGCGGCAGGCCATCCTCGACGCCGCGATCACCGTCTTCGCCCGCCGGGGCTACGATCAGGCCTGCGTCCAGGAGATCGCCGACGAGGCCGGGGTCGCCAAGCCCACCGTCTACAACCACCTGACCGACAAGGCCACGCTGTTCCGCGAGGCGATGACCGCCGCCACCGGCGCCGCCGTCGCCCGCCACCTGGCCACCCTCGACCGCCTCGCCGACCCCGGCGACGACCTGCGGGCCGTGCTGGAAGAGGTGGCGCTCGACCTGCTGCGGTGCCACTGCGACGAGCGCTCCCGCGCGGTCCGCCGCCTCCTGCACGCCGAGACGGCGCGCTTCCCCGGCCTGCTCTCCCTGGTGCGCGGCCCTTCCGGCCATCGCGTCACCGAAGCCCTCGCCGACCGCCTGGCCCGGCTCGCGCTCGCGGGCCGCCTGCGCGGGGCGGACCCCTCGCTGGCGGCCGAGCAACTCATCGCGCTGCTCACGGGCCCCGCCGACCTGCGCTGGCCCGTGGGCTCCCCTCCGGACGACGATCTCGTCACGATCGCCCACGCGGCCGTGGACACCTTCCTCCGCGCCTTCGCAGCGGACCCGCCCGTGTCCCAGGAACGGGCCATCCGCGCGTGATCCCCTGTGGAGGGGGCCACCTCGCCGATCTCACCGACCGGCGAGCGGCCTCGCGTACTCCCTGATCAGCCGGCCGCCCCGGCGACGGCGACCAGGATCTTCTCGAGCCCGGCCTCGATCCGGCCGAACCGCACGTCCATGCGGTCCAGGCGGGTGTCGACGGCGGCAAAGCGTGGGTGTCCCTGCCGATGCTAGTCACGCCGATGCTGGTCACGCCGATGCTGGTCACGCCGATGCTGGTCAACTCGGTGTGCTGGCTGCCTTCCCGCCCTCGGACGGAGGGTGGACGAGCGGCCCGGTCGCGACCGGGCCGCGCCGTTCGACAGCGACGAGAAGGCAGGGCGCATGACCGTTGACACGAGCACCACGCACACCGGCGAGCAGCCGTCCACCCGCCGGACGACGGCGGCGTTGCTCGCGCTCAGCCTCGGCGGGTTCGGGATCGGGCTGACCGAGTTCGTCATCGCGGGGCTGCTGAGCGAGGTGGCCGGCGACCTGGGCGTGACGATCACCGCGGCGGGGCATCTCGTGGGCGTCTACGCGCTCGCGGTGATCCCCGGGGCGGTCATCGTCACGCCGTTCCTGATGCGGCGGCCGCCGAAACACGCGCTGATGCTGCTGCTGGCGTTCTTCGTCGCGGGCAACGCGCTGTCGGCCTGGGCGCCGGACTACGGGGTGATGTTCGCGGGGCGGATCGTCGCCGCGCTCGCCCACGGCGGCTACTTCGGCATCGGCGCCGTGCTGGCCGGCTCCCTCGTGCCGCCCACGAGGCGGGCCTCCGCGGTGGCGGCCCTGTTCGCCGGGCTCACCGTCGCGAACGTGCTGGGCGTCCCGGCCGGGGCGTTCGTCGGTCAGCAGGTGGGCTGGCGCACCGTGTTCTGGATCATCGGCCTGATCGGCGTCCTCGCCCTGGCCGGGGTCGCCGGCCTGGTCCCGAGGACCGAGCCGGAGCGGGACCAGCTTCCGCTCGGGCGGCAGTTCCGGGCGCTGGCCCGACCGCAGGTCCTGGCCTCGCTGCTGACGACCGCGCTGGTGTTCGGCGGCATGTTCGGGGTGTTCACGTACATCCAGCCGTTGCTCCGCGAGGTCACCGGGTACTCGGCGGCGGCGATCCCGTGGCTGCTGGTGCTCTTCGGCGTCGGGCTGTTCGCCGGGAACCTCGTGGGCGGTAAGGCGGCGGACCGGAACGCGGACGGCGCGGTGCTGGTGCTGTCGATCATGCTGCCGATCGTGATCCTCGCCCTGGGCGCGGTCGCGTCGCTGCCGGTGCCGACCGCGGCGGGCCTGGCGCTGCTGGGCCTGGTCGGGTTCGCCACGGTGCCGGGCCTGCAGGCGCGGGTGCTCCGGCACGCGACGGGCGCGGCCACGCTGGCCTCGGCGACGAACATCGCCGCGTTCAACCTCGGCAACACGGTCGGCGTCAGCCTCGCCGGGGCGGCCATCGCCGCCGGGCACGGGCTGCGGAGCCCGGCCGTCACCGGCGCCGTGCTCGCCACGCTGGGGGTGGCCGTCATGGTGGCCGCCCGCTGGATGGACGGGCGAGCGCGGGTCGCCGGGCGCTCGCGCGGTTCTCGTACGGTCAGGTCGAGGTGAGCAGCCGCAGGGCCGCGAACGAGGCGCTGCCGGGATCGGCGGTGTGGGTGAGGATGCGCTGCCCGTCGCCCTCGGGAAGGTGGAGGACCTCGTACGCGAGGGTCAGTTCGCCGACGGCGGGGTGGCGGAAGCGCTTGGTGCCGCTGGTGCAGAGCCTGACGGCGTGACCGGCCCACAGCGAGGCGAACGCGGGACTGTTCATGGACAGCTCGCCCACCAGCCGGGCCAGGCGCGGGTCGTCGGGGAACTGGGCGGCGACGTAGCGCAGCGAGGCGACCGCGAGGGCCGCCTCGTCCCGCCAGTCGGCGTAGAGGTCGCGGGTGTGCTCGTCGAGGAACAGCATCCTGATCTGGTTGGGCCGGTCGGCGGCCCGGCCCGGGGCGTCGACGTCGAGATGGCCCGCCAGCAGGAGATGCCCGGCGCGGTTCCAGGCCAGGATGTCGTTGAACCGGCCCAGCAGCACCGCGGGCACGTCGTCCATCGCCCGCAGCAGCCGCGCGGCGCCCGGCTTGGCGGCCTCCGGCTTCGGCGCGCGGCGACGCCTGACCGGCCTGGGACGGGCGAGGGCGAACAGGTGGGTCCGCTCGTCGGCGTCCAGCCGCAGCGCCCGCGCGAGGGCGTCGATGACCGCGTCGGAGGCGTTCTGCGACTGCCCCTGTTCGAGCCTGGTCAGGTACGTCATCGACACGCCGGCGAGCTGCGCCAGCTCCTCACGGCGGAGGCCGGGCACCCGGCGCCGGCCATAGGTGCGGAGGCCGGCGGCCTCCGGGGTCAGCCGGTCACGGCGGGAGCGCAGGAACTCCCCGAGCTCGGTCCTGGGCCGCTCCACGTCCGGGGGCCGGGTCACTGTGTCCAGAGACAGTCGTTCCACGTCCCCATTCTCCCGCACCGGGCGCCGGCCGAGCCTGTCCCTGCCAGTGCTAGGCAACCGGGTGGGCTGGCTGCCCGCCTCGCCGCGCCCGAGCCTGGACGGCATGACCACTACCGGCATCTCCGCACCACCGTCAGCAGCGAGCGCCGACCGCTTCACCGGGCCGCAGAAGATCGCGCTGGCCCTGCTGCTCACGGCGAACTTCACCCTCGCCGTGGACTTCTCGATCCTGAACGTCGCCCTGCCCCACATCGGCCGCGACCTCGAATTCGCCACCGCGGCCCTGCAGTGGATCGTGACCTCCTTCGCGCTCTGCGCCGCCGGGTTCACCCTGTTCTTCGGCCGCGTCGCCGACCTGTTCGGACGCAAGCGGCTCTTCCTGGCGGGGATCGTCCTGCTCGGCGTCTCCTCTCTGGCCGGGGGGCTCGCCCAGGACCCGGCCCTGATGCTGACCGCCCGGGCCGGCCAGGGCATCGCCACCGCGATGGTCACTCCGGCCGCGCTGTCGCTGATGACCACGATGCTCCCGGAAGGCCCGGCCCGCTCCCGGGCTCTGGGCCTCAACGGGGCCCTCATGGCCGCGGGATTCACCACGGGAGCCGTGCTGGGCGGCGTCCTCACCGGCACGGTGAGCTGGCGGTGGGCGTTCTTCATCAACGTCGTCATCGCCGTCGCCGTGATCGCTGTCGCCCCGTTCGTGCTGCGCGAGCCGCCTGCGGGTCGCCGGCCGAAGCTCGACGCCCCCGGCGCGATCACCGTCACCCTGGCCCTGGTCGCCCTCGTGCTCGGCATCGACACCGCGGGCCACGCAGGATGGACGCACGCCGGCGCCTGGGGGCCGATCCTGACGGCGGTCGTCCTGTTCGCAGTCTTCTGGGGTGTCGAGTCCCGCATCGATGAACCCCTCGTGGCGCCGGCCCTGCTCAAGCGGCGCACCGTCGCCTGGGGCAACCTCGCGGGCCTCCTGGCCTTCGCGACCGAGACCTCGCTGGTGTTCCTGCTGACCCTCTACCTCCAGGAGATCCTCGGCCACACCGCCGTGACGGCCGGGCTGATCCTCGCCGTCCTCGGCATCGGCACCGTCCTCGGCGGGCTGGTCGCGCCGAAGGTCATCGGCAGGACCGGCGCGAGGACCGCCATCGTCGCCGGCTTCGTCGTCCAGGCCGCCACCACCTTGCCCCTCGCCTTCGTCGGCGACGACCGCGGCTGGCTCGTACCCCTGCTGGTCCTCACCTTCCTCGGTGGCGTGGCGAACCTCGTCGCGATCGTCGGCTACACCGTGCTGTCGACCGCCGGCGTCCCTGGCGAGCAGCAGGGCCTGGCCACCGGGCTGGTCACCATGAGCCAGCAGGTCGGCATCACCCTCGGCACCCCGGTCATGTCCGCGCTCGCCACCGGCTGGGCGGCCGCGACGCTGCTGCCCGGGCTGCGCTTCGCGATCGGCGTCAACGCCGGGGTGGCCGTGGCCGCCGGACTCCTCGTCGCGTGCTTCCTGCGCGTTCCCAAGACTCCCGCGTGAACGGCTCCGCGCGCTGGCGCTTTGTCTGGAGGCGCTTCACGTGACAAGGCTTCGCTCGGATACGGCAGTCCGGGGGAGGTCGTCACGCAGTTCCTCACCTGTCGGCTGGATGGCGGTGGAGGAGATCTGACCCGAGCGAACTCTCGGGCCCAACCGACAACTAGGATATATTTGTAGTTTTGCGTATAGGGTGCACATGAAACTACAACTTCTTGGTAGTTCAGCTACGCTTGTAGGCATGCAGTCTGATCAGGACAAGCCTCGGGTGCGGCTGTGGCGCCGGGCGGCGCGGCAGCGTGGCTACTTCACTGCGGCTCAGGCCCTTGAGGACGGCTATTCCTACCAGTCGCAGTACTTCCACGTTCACCGCGGCAACTGGATTCGTGTGGATCGTGGTGTCTATCGCTTCCGTGAGTTCACCGACCTTCCCGCCGGCGAAGAGGATCATCTCGTCCGGTGGGCGCTGTGGAGTCAGGGGCTCGCGGTGGTGTCCCATGCCACCGCACTCGGTGTTCACGATCTCGGTATCGCCAATCCCACCAAGATCCACCTGACGGTTCCGCCGGGGTTCCGCCGGCGGAACCAGGCGGTGGCCCTCCATACGGACGAACTCCCGGTTGATCAGATAGAGGAGCGGGAGGGGTTCCGAGTGACGAGACCCGTCCGCGCCGTCGCGGAGACCGCCGCTGACGGAGCCGATCAAGACGTGATCGACTCGGCCGTCACCGAACTTCTCGATCGCGGCGTCGCGACGAAGAACCAGCTCCTCAGGGCTGCGCAGCAGGCAGGTCCCCGAGCCGAACTCGCCGTGGAACGAGCCCTGCGCGCGGAACACGCATGAGGCGCTACGCGACCCCGGTGGATCTCCGCCGGGGCTTGGAGTCGCGGCTCAGGCAAGAGTCCGACCAGAGCGGAACAGACCTCAGTCGTCTACGCAGGATCGCGGTGTTCGACCGGATCTCCGCCAGGCTCTCCGTCGCCGAGGGCCGCTGGGTGCTCAAGGGCGGCGCATCCTTGGAATTTCGCCTGAGAGGTCGTGCACGGTCGACCAAAGACCTGGATCTTGCTCTCCGGGATACCTCGACGGATGGCGAAGTGGTACGCGAGGAACTGATCGAGACGTTGGGAACCGACGTCGATGGCGATGGTTTCGTGTTCTCCGTCAAGCGGCCCCTCGCGCTGGACGCTGATACGGCTGGACGGCCCGGTTGGCGGTTCTCGGTCGACGGCGCGCTCGCGGGAAAGACCTTTGCGCAGATCCGCCTCGACATCGTCCTCAGGGGAGAGGAGATCGCCGCCACCGAGCGGATCACGCTGCCAGGTGTGCTCGCATTCGCCGATGTCCCGCCACGGACGATGGAATCAGTCGACCGTCGCCAGCACTTCGCCGAGAAGCTCCACGCCCTCACCCGCGACTACGATTCACGGCCCAACACCAGGGTGAAGGATCTCGTCGACTTGATTCTGCTGATCGAGGACGGGCTTGCCTGCGATCAAGACCTGGTGAGGATAGTCGAGCATGTCTTCGCAGTGCGGGGGACCCACCCGGTCCCCTTGCTCATCCCCGATCCGCCTCCTGCCTGGAAGGCCGACTACCCGAAGGTCGCCGAAGACCTCACGTCCGTGGGCCCGGATCTTGCCGGAGCGCTCGACCTGCTTCGCCGGTTCTGGGCGCGGATGAGTGATCCGGTGACCCGGAAGCCGTAGCTCGTACGCTCGAAGACCATCGGATGGAGGGCAACGCCGGAGGTCGAGCCGCTGCACATGGAGCGTGGACCGCTGTGGACGGTCCATCGATCGAGGTGGAGCTATGGGGATTCGAACCCCAGACCTCTTCCATGCCATGGAAGCGCGCTACCAACTGCGCCATAGCCCCTCGCGTCGTCGCGTGCCCAGTGTATCGGACCTCGTGGCCTCTCTCGTACCGCTTTATCCACCCGCGAGCGCCCGGAGGATCGGTTCGGCGTGGGTCCACAGCACCGCGCCGCCGACGCCGGGCACCAGGTGGCGCCGGGTGCCCGGGATGCGCTGGGCCAGTGTCGCGCCCCGGTCGGGTGAGTGGCCGTGGTCCAGCTCGCCGTACCAGAGCTCGACCGGCACGGTGACGCGCCCGAGGTCGAACGGCCAGCGTCCCATGGCCAGCACCGTGTCGCGGGCGTAGCCGTCCGGGCCCTGCTGGAACGCCTCCGCCATGGCCCTGCGGTAGGCCCGCTCGAAGGCCGGGTCCTCGTACACCGCCCGGTCCTCCTCGGGGCCGCCGGGCACGATCATGTCCCACAGCGCGTCGGGGGTGAACCGGGCGAAGAACTCCTCGGCGGCCACGGGGTCGCCGGCCACGGAGTCGACGAGGCCGCGCAGCTCGGCCGGCAGCCCGTCGCGGAACTCGGGCGCGGCCACCTCGTCGGCGCCGGACACGATCGCGACGCGGGCGGCCACTCCGGCCGCGGCGCAGGCCAGGGCGAACGGCCCGCCCTGGGAGAAGCCGACGACCGGGATCCCGTCGAGCCCGGCGTCGCGCACGTCCCTGGGCCAGTCCATCAGGGAGCGCCCCGGGCTGGGGTCGGAGGCGCCGAGCCCGGGACGGTCCAGTGAGACGAGCCGGATGCCGAGGCGCTCGGCCACGCCGGCACCGAAGCCGAGCGACCGGCTGGTGCCCGCGCCGGGGCAGAAGAGCACGGGCCGGCCGTCACGGGGTCCCCATTCGGCCCAGCCGAGCCTGCGGCCGTCGGGGAGGGTGGCCTGCCCGATCCGGGCAGGCGGTTCGACTTTCACGCTCACCCTCTCAAGGTGCCCAAACAGTCGCAATCATCGCAAACGGTTATCGCGCCTCGCGTGCCTTGCCGATGAGCCCGGCCAGCTCGGTGACCATCGGGTCCTCAGCGGCGGCGGCCAGCCGGCCGACGTGCTCGCCGAGCGTGGGCAGGTCCAGGCCGAACGGCTCGCCGTCGCGCATCTGGAGGGCGAAGGCCGCGGCGACCACGTCCACCTGGAGCCGCAGCGGCGCGTCGGACCACAGCTCCCGGGCCAGGGCGCCCACGTCGACCGAGCCCGCGGCCTCGGTGGGCCGGCGGGTGTCGGGGTCCTGCCAGCGCACGGTGGCGGTGGCGAGGTGGCCCTTCGCGCCGGGCTTCAGCTTGAGGGCGTACAGCGCGGTGACGGAGTGGCCGGGCCCGACCTCGCCGCCGTCGGCGCTGTCGTCGCGGAACTCCTCGGCCTCCAGGGCGCGGTTCTCGTACCCGACGAGGTGGTACTCCTCGACCACGGCCGGGTTGAACTCGACCTGGGCCTTGGCGTCGCGGGCGCGCAGCTCGACGGTCGCGGGCAGCCGGGTGACGAACGCCTTCTCGGCCTCCTCGGCGCTCGACACGTAGATCGCGGCGCCGTCGCCGTTGTCGGCCAGCTGCTCCATCAGCTCGTCGCCGTACTCGCGGCCGACGCCGACGGTGAGCAGTGTGATCTGCTCGGCCGCGCGTTCCTTCACCCGGTCGAGGATGCCCTGCCAGGCGGTGTCGCCCTGGTTGGCGAGGCCGTCGGACAGGACGACGACCCGGTTGGTGGCGGCGGGGCGGAAGGTCCTGGAGGCCTCCTCGTACCCGAGGACGATCCCGGCCTCCAGGTTGGTGCCGCCCTTGGTGACGAGCCGGTCGACGGCGGCGCGCAGGTCGTCCCTGGCGGCGAGCGGCGTCATGGCGGCCAGCAGCTCGGCCTCGTCGCTGAAGGCCACGACGGCGACCTGGTCGCCCGGGGTGAGCTGGTCGAGCAGGGTGCGCAGGGACTGCTTGACGAGGTCGAGCCGGCCGGGCTCGGCCATGGAGCCGGAGACGTCGATGACGAAGGTCAGGTTGACCGGCCGGCGCGCCTCAGCGCTGGAGCCGCGCGTCTGCAGGCCGACCCGGAGCACGGCCCCGGCCTCGCCGGGCAGCCTGGCGCCGTCGGTGTGCACGGTGAAGCCGTTGTCGCGGGGTTCGGCGTAGTCCTGGCGGAAGGAGTTGACGAACTCCTCCGGCCGGATCTGGCCGGGTTCGGGCCACCGCCCCTCCTGGAGGGTGCGGCGGGCGTAGGAGTACGAGGCCGTGTCGACGTCCAGGGCGAAGGTGGAGATCCGGGCGCTGGTGGTGCCCGACTCCTCCGGCTGCATGGGCGCCGGTTGCTGGTCCTGGGCGGCGTCCGGGGCCCCGCCCGGTCCGCCGCACGCGGTGAGGGCCAGCAGTGCGGCCAGAGCGATGGCCGCGAGCGAGCGTGATGTCATGTGCGTCACCTCCACGCCGTATGACGAGCCGTGGCGGAGGGCGGCCGGGGTGGAGACGCAAGCGAGCGCAAACCGCGACTCTTACGTGATTCATTGTCATGGAGTGGCCGTTTCCTGTAGGCATGAGTGCCGTGCGCATCTATATCGGCCTGGCCGCCAAGGGCCGCGAGGTGCCGGCCCGGATCCTGGAGAAGGTCCGTTCCGTCGCCGAGACGGCTTTCCCCGTCCCGCCGGAGGTGATCCGCGGCCGCGAATGGCACGGCCGCGGCGTGTCCCTGTTCGGGTGGACGAACGAGCCCGGCGACGAGCGGCGGCCGCCGCTGCTGTCGGAGTCGGGCGGGCGGGTGCTCGGGCTGAACGGCCACCTGGCCGACCCCGGCGACGCCGGCCGGCTGCTGGACGACCCCCTGGGCGAGGGGGTGGGCGGGTGCTTTTCCGCCTGGGTGGCGGGCGACGGCGTGCTGTCCGCGGCGACCGCGATCAACCGGGTCTGCCCGGTGTTCTACACCGAGACGCCGGAGCTGCACATCGTCGGCAGCCGGGCCCTGCTCGTGCACCTGGCGGCCCAGGAGGCCGACCGGGTGGAGCACGACGTGCTCGCCCTGCAGACGATGGTCCGCCAGGGGTTCTTCCTGTCCGACGAGACCCCGTACCGGGGGGTGACGGCGCTGCGCCCGAGCACGCGGCTGGACGTGCGGGACGGGCGGCGCACGATCACCGAGACGCCGCTGCCGCGGGCGGCGCCGGCGCCCGCGTCGGAGCGGGGCAAGCGCAGGGCGATCGGCGAGCTGGCCGAGGCGCTGCTGGCCACCGTCGCGCCGCTGCGCGGCCTGGACGAGCCGGTGAACCTGGCGCTGACCGGCGGACGCGACACCCGCGTCCTGGCGGCGCTGCTGCACGCGGCGAAGGTGCCGTTCCGGGTGACCACGAACGGGCTGGACACGCACCCCGACGTGATCCTGGCCCGTCAGATCGCCGGGCGGCTCGGCGTGGAGCACACGGTGATCGCGCCGCCGCAGACGGCCGGGCAGGACGCGGTGCTGGTGGAGCATCCGCTGGACCGGGTCTGGGAGACGCTGCGCACCTGCGAGGGCATGACCTCCGCGTACGAGTCGATCGTGAGCTACCTGCCCTACTCCGGCAAGCCGACCATGTCCGGGCAGAGCGGCGAGACGCTCCGGGCGGGCAGCCTGAACCTGCTGCAGACGGACCTGAGCGACAAGGCGCTGCTGCGCCGCATCACCGCCACGTTCGGCAAGGACGACAAGCTGTTCACCGCCGAGGCGAACGAGCACGCCCGCGAGCTGGCCCGGCCCTGGCTGGACAGGGAGAACCGGCTGGAGGCGCTGGACCACATCTACATCTGGTACAAGGTGGGCCGCTGGCAGGCCGGCGCCCGCGCGGGGTCGCTGCGCCGCGGCGACCCGGTCCGGCCGTTCCTGGACAACCGCGTGGTACGGGCCGCGCTCGGGCTGGACCAGGCCTGGCGGCTGTCCGAAGAGGTGATCTACGCGCTCATCCTGCGGTTCGCGCCCCAGCTGCGCGACGTGCCGATCGAGGGCAAGCCGTGGCGGTTCGCCGACGCGCTGGAGAAGCGGCCGTCGCACTGGTGGCGCCGCGCGCCGCGGCCTCCCGCGCACATGCCGACGCTGCGCACCGGCGGCGGCTGGAGCTGGCGGACGAGCCCCGGGCCGGTGCTGACGGACGTGCTGCGGCAGCAGGTGCTGGGCGGCCTGGACGCGCTGGCGCCGATCGTGAACCCGGACGAGGTCCGCGCCCTGTTCGCCGACCCGGTGGTCAGGAAGCCGGCCCTGGCCTGGCACCTGTACACGGTGAGCGCGCTGCTGACCGGGGTCTACCCGGGCAAGCGGCCGGAGGGGCTGGAGCGGATCGCGGTGCCGAAGCCGGTGTCATGACCGCTACCAGTGCAGCAGGAGCAGCTCGGCGGAGAACCCCGGCCCGAACGCCATGAGCACCGCGGGCTGGTCCTTGCGCCCGCGCGTCTCCTGCAGCACGTGCAGCACCGACACCGACGACAGGTTGCCGTGCTCGTGCAGCGACCGCCAGGTCACCTCCAGCGCCTCCGGCGACAGCTCCAGCGCCGCGGCCAGCCGGTCGATCACCTTGGGGCCGCCGGGGTGGCAGATCCAGGTGCCGACCTGGCCGGGGGTCAGGCCGTTGTCGGCGAGGAAGGCCGTGACGTCGGCGGCGAGCACCCGGTTCACGAAATCGGGCAGCCCGGCGTCGAGCACGATGCGGAACCCGTGCTCGCCGACCTGCCAGCCCATCAGGTGCTCGGTGCCGGGATACAGCTTGCTGCGGGTGGCCACCACCTCGCGGCCGGTGCCGTGCCCGGTGGCCACCACGGCCGCGGCGCCGTCGCCGAACAGGCCGCTGGCGATCAGGTTGGCGACCGAGGTGTCGTCGCGCTGCACGGTGAGCGAGCAGAGCTCGACGCAGACCAGCAGCGCCACCTGGTCCGGCCAGCCGCGCAGGTAGTCGTGCAGCCGCGACAGCCCGGCCGCCCCGGCGGCGCAGCCCAGCCCGAACACCGGCACCCGCTTGACGTCGTCGCGCAGCCCCGCCCGCAGGGCCAGCCTGGCGTCGAGCGACGGCGTGGCCAGGCCGGTGGTGGAGCAGAACACCAGGTGGTCGACCTTCTCCGGAGGCAGCCCGGCCTTCTCCAGCGCGCCGGCGATCGCCCGTTCCCCCAGGTCGAGCGCGACCTCGGCGTAGGCTTCGTTGGCCAGGCCGAACGAGTCGAGCTTGGTGTAGTCGTCCAGCGGCAGCGCCAGGTTGCGGCCGGTGACGCCGGTCGCGGTGTGGAAGCGTTTGAGAGCCCCCTCGTCCGCCGCCGTGAGCCGGGCGAACGCCTCGGTGATCTCCTCCTGCTCGTACCGGTGATCCGGCAGAACAGTCCGTACCCCCCAGATGTACATGTCTGGTTTCTGCCGCTCAGAGGCCGGGGCTAACATCGGCCGCCCGCCGCGGACGGCGGGCGGGGGACCTCATCCCTCCAGTGTGTAGTCGAACACGTACGAGTGAGAGCCGTCCGGGGCGATCCGGATGTCCATGTCGCCGCGCAGGCCGCGCAGCTCGCCGGTCGCGGAGTCGGGCGCGACCGAGACCACCAGCGACTGCCCGCCGCGGTCGCTGGTGGCGCCGTGCAGCAGGACGAAGCTGCCCGACCGGCCGTCGAGCGTGCCCTCGACGCGCTCCACGGCGACGTACGCCTTCGACTCCTCCACGGGGGTGGTCACGATGGTCAGGTGGACGGTGCTGGTGGCGTCGAGAGCGCCGTGGAACTTCTTGGTCATGGTGACGCGGCCGAGCGAGACGCCGTCGCGCTCCTCCAACGGCGGCTCGGCGTTCCAGTCTGCGGTGTCGAAAGGTCCTTGGACGATCATGCCGCCATCCTGCCGCGTGTACCTGGCATCTTCTGTCAGGTATCCAGAAGCGCCCGGGTGAAGGCGTTGCCGAACGCGCCCTCGGGGTCGTAGCGGCGCACCAGCTCGCGGAACCGGTCGGGGACGGCCGGCCGGCGGACGAACAGCTTGCCCCAGTGCGGCCTCGGATCGAACGGCGCCAGCACGTCCTCCACCAGCTCGATCACCGGTCGCACCGCCGCCGGGTCCTTGACCCAGGTGAAGTGGAACGCCACGCTGTCGCGCCCGTACGAGGGACTCAGCCACAGGTCGTCGGCGGCGATCGTGCGTACCTCCGAGATCTGCAGCACCGGCCGGATCCGGTCGCCCACGGCGCGCAGCCCGCGCAGCGCGGCGGCGGCGTGCGCGCGGTCCGTCATCCACTCCGACTGCAGCTCGTTCCCGGCGCTGCTGGGCGGCGCGTCCGGGCGGAAGTGCGGCAGCCGCTCGTGCCACGGCCCCGGCACGCCGAGCTGCTCGGTGCAGCTCCCGGCCGGCATGCCGGGCACGGGGTGGCGCGGCCCGACGGCCGGCCGGGTGCCGCGCCAGCCGTCGCTGACCGGCTCGGCGCGGTGCTTGATCCAGGCGCGGGTGTCGCGGTAGTCGGTGAAGAGGCTGACGCTGTGGCCGTCGGCCATGATCTCGTCGAACGGGGCGTCGTCCGGCACGCCCTCGCGCACGTACTGACGCAGCTCGAAGGCCGGGACCAGGTCCAGCGTGAGCGCGGTCACCACGCCGAGCGCGCCGAGCGCGACCACCGCGCCGGGGAAGTCCTCGTGGCCGCGTTCGAGGGTGACCAGCGAGCCGTCGGCGGTGACCAGCTCCAGGCCGCGGACGGCGGCGGACAGGCTCGGGTTGCCCACCCCGGAGCCGTGCGTGCCGGTGGCGACCGAGCCCGCCACCGAGATGTGCGGCAGCGACGCCAGGTTGGCCAGCGCGAGGCCGCGCGCGTGCAGCTCGGGGGCGAGCCGCGCGTAGGTGGTGGCCGCGCCGACCCGCACCCGGGCCGCCGCGCTGTCGACCTCGATCAGGGGCGGCATGCGGTCGAGCCGGACCAGCTCGCCGGGGGAGTCGGCGATGTCGTTGAAGGAGTGGCCGCTGCCCAGCGCGCGGATCCGCCGCGCGGCGGCGACCAGGCGGCGGAGTTCGTCGAGGGAGGTGGGACGGTGGATCCGGGAGGCCGTGAAGGGGGTGTTCCCCGCCCAGTTGGTGAGCGTCACCGCCCCACCCTGCCACACGCCGCCGGGCCGCCGGGTCTTGCCCGGGGCGGTTGGGGGGGATGGTGAGGAGCATGGAACTGTTTCCCGCGATCCCGCTGTCGGCCTGGCAGGACACCAAGGCCACGCTGCACCGCTTCACCCAGGTCATCGGCAAGATCCGGCTCGCCGGCGGGATCCGGCGCAACCACTGGTGGAACGTGCCGTTCCACCTGACCGGCCGGGGGATCACCACCCGCCCGATCGGCCGGGCCGACGGCGGGCCGATCTTCACCATCGACTTCGACCTCGTCGCCCACCGGCTGGCCGTCATGACGATCGACGGCAGGGAGGTGACCTTCCCCCTGTACGGGCGGTCGGTGGCCTCGTTCTACCAGGAGACCCGGCGGGCGCTGGCGGACCTGGACGTGCCGGTGGAGATCGAACTGCCGCATCCGTTCGACCTGCCCGACTCCGGCCGGCCGTTCGCCGAGGACACCGAGCACGCGGCCTACGACCCGGCCCAGGCCACGCGCTACTGGCAGGTGCTCAGCCAGGTGAACCTGCTGCTGGAGGAGTTCGCCTCCGGCTACTCGGGCAAGATCAGCCCGGTGCACCACTTCTGGCACACCTTCGACCTCGCCTGCACGAGGTTCTCCGACCGGGTGATCGACCAGCCTGCCCAGGCCGACCCGGTGACCAGGGAAGCGTACTCGCGCGAGGTGATCAGCTCCGGCTTCTGGTTCGGCGACGACACCTTCCCCGAGCCGGCCTTCTACTCCTACACCGCGCCGGAGCCCGCCGGGCTGGCCGACCAGCCGCTGGTCCCCGCGGCCGCGCAGTGGGTCCCGCAGCGCGGGAGCCACCTGGCGATCCTGCGGTACGACGACGCGCGGGCCGAGCCGTCGCCGCGCGAGGCCGTGCTGGCCTTCTACCAGAGCGCCTACGAGGCCGGCGCCCGGCTGGCCGGCTGGGACGTCGAGGCCGTCGCCTGCCCCGGCGGCGTCACCGACCCCGCCGCCACCTGACGTCCTCCTGACGTCCGGGCGGCATCGGCTCAGGGCGGCGGAAGGTGTGCCGGTAGGCCAGGGGGGCGACGCCGACCGCCGCGTGCAGGTGCTGGCGGAGCGAGACGGCCGTGCCGAAGCCGGCGTGCCTGGCCACCTCCTCCACCCCGAGGTCCGTGGACTCCAGCAGGTGGCGGGCGTGCTCGACCCGCTGCCTGGACAGCCAGCGGGCCGGGCTCAGGCCGGTCTCCTCGCGGAAGCGCCTGGTGAACGTGCGCACGCTCATGCCGGCGTGCGCCGCCAGCGCCTCCAGGTCGAGCGGCGCGTGCAGGTTGGCCAGCATCCAGGTGCGGGTGGCGGCGGTGCCGTTGCCGGTGGCCGGCGGCAGCGGGCGCTCGATGTACTGCGCCTGACCGCCCTCCCGCCAGGGCGGCATCACGCAGAGGCGGGCCGCCCGGTTGGCCACCGCGCTGCCGTGGTCGCGCCGGATGAGGTGGAGGCACAGGTCCAGCCCCGCCGCGACGCCGGCTGAGGTGAGCACGTCGCCGTCGTCGATGAACAGCACGTCGGGGTTCAGCTTCACCCGCGGGAACAGCCGGGCGAAGCGGGCCGCGTTGCGCCAGTGGGTGGTGGCCGGCCGGCCGTCGAGGAGCCCGCTTGCGGCCAGCGCGAACGCGCCCGTGCAGATCGACACCACCCGCGGCCTCCCCTGGAGGGCCTCGCGCAGCTCGTCCGGGATGACGCCCTCCCTCAGTACCGGCCCGCCGTGCACGCCAGGCAGCAGCACCGTGTCGGCGGTGTCGAGCACCTCCAGGCCGTGGTCGGGCTGCACGCTGTAGCCGGCCGAGCAGCGTACGGGGGCGCGGCCCGGCGAGCAGGTCACCACCTCGTACAGCGGCTCGCCCGACGGCGACGTGGCGGTGCTGAACACCTGGCCGGGCACGCCCAGATCGAGCGGGGCGAACTGATCGAGTACCACGACGGCGATTCGATGCGGCATGGCCGGATTCTTTCACATATTGGCTATCCGGCCACTCGTATCGGCCCAACACGGTGGATCAGGATGGGCCGCATGACCTTGACCTCCCCCGCCCGGCGCCTGCGCGTGCACCGGGCCTGGTTCGTCGCGGCCGTCGCCTTCGTGGCGATCCTGGGCGCCGCGGGCTTCCGCGCCACCCCCGGCGTGCTGATCAACCCGCTCCAGGAGGAGTTCGGCTGGAGCAAGGGCGCCATCTCCCTCGCCGTCTCCGTCAACCTCGTGCTGTACGGCCTGACGGCGCCGTTCGCCGCCGCGCTCATGGACCGCTTCGGCATGCGCCGCGTGGTCGCGCTCGCCCTGCTGCTGGTCGCCGTCGGCAGCGGGCTCACCGTGTGGATGACCGCGACCTGGCACCTCCTGCTGTTGTGGGGGGTGTTCGTCGGGCTCGGCACCGGGTCGATGGCGCTGGTGTTCGCGGCCACGCTGGCAGGCCGGTGGTTCGTGCGCCACCGCGGCCTGGTCACCGGCGTGCTGACCGCGGCAGGGGCGACCGGGCAGCTGATCTTCCTGCCCGTGCTGGCCCAGCTCGCCCATGGGCCCGGCTGGCGGGTGGCCTCGCTGGCCGTGGCGGGCTCCGCCCTGGCCGTGGTGCCGTTCGTCTGGTGGCTGCTGCGCGACCGCCCCGAGGACGTGGGCACGACGGCGCTCGGCGCCGACCCGGACGCGCCCCCGACGCCGGTCCCGACCGGGAACGCGGCGGTGCGCGCCCTCACGGTGCTGCGGTCGGCGGCGCGCACCCGCCCCTTCTGGTATCTCGCCGGCGGGTTCGCCATCTGCGGCGCCAGCACGAACGGGCTGGTCAGCACCCACTTCATCCCGGCCGCGCACGACCACGGAATGGCCGAGCCGATGGCCGCCGGGCTGCTCGCCGTGATCGGGATCTTCGACATCGTCGGGACCGTCATGTCGGGCTGGCTGAGCGACCGGGTCGACCCGCGGCTGCTGCTCGGCGCCTACTACGCGCTGCGCGGGCTGTCGCTGATGGTGCTGCCCGGCCTGTTCGCGGCCACGCCCGAGCCCAGCATGCTGGTGTTCATCGTCTTCTACGGGCTCGACTGGGTGGCGACCGTGCCGCCCACCATGGCGCTGTGCCGCAGGATCTACGGCGCGGACGGGGCCGTGGTGTTCGGCTGGGTGTTCGGCTCCCACCAGGTGGGGGCCGCCCTGGCCGCCGTCGGCGCCGGTCTCGCCCGCGACCAGCTCGGCGCCTACGACCTCGCCTGGTACGGGGCGGGGGCGCTGTGCCTGGCCGCCGCCGGGATGTCGCTGGCGATCCGGCATGCTGGGAACCGATGAACGACTCAGACGAGATGGTCCTGCCCCTCGTGGTGCGGATCGAGCGCGCCGCGCCTCCCGAGCGCACCGACGCCCTGGAGGCGGCCGCCATGGCGGTGCTCAGCCTGCTCGACGACCCGGGGGAGTGGGCCGGCGAGCTGGCCGCCCGGCAGGACGGCCGGATCCGCAAGGTGGTCCGCCGGGCCAGGGGAGCCGAGTGGCGGCGGGCCGTCGCGCTGCCCGGCCGCACCGTCGAGCACCGGACCGCCGAGGTGCGCGTGCACCCGCCCGTCCCGCTCGACGCCTGGCCCAGGGACCTGGCGAGGCTGCAGGTGTCGGGCACCGAGCTGGCCGACACCGGCGAACCCGGCCCGGCCACCCCGCCGGTGCTGTGGGAGAACCCCGCCCTGCGGATGTCCGCCGGCAAGGCCATGGCTCAGGCCGGGCACGCCGCCCAGCTGGCCTGGTGGGCGAGCGACGCCGCCGGGCGCGCCGCGTGGCGGGCGCGCGGCCTGACGGTCTCGGTGCGCACCGCCGGGCCCGCCGCCTTCGCGGCCGGCCTGGAGGCCGGGCTGCCGGTGGTGCGCGACGCCGGGTTCACCGAGATCGAGCCGGGCTCGTGCACGTTCGTGGCGGACGCGCCGTGGCTCCGCGGCCGGGTCGCCCGATCGTGACCTGTTCCGCCCGTTTCTCAGAGCCAAGATGACACTTCGGTAGCAATCGGCCGCAGATGGGCCGGTTTTGTCGTACGCTCCCGTCGTGCTCGATGGGGTTGATGAGACCAGAGGTTCCCGTGTGAGAACCGAAGACCGACCGGGAATCCCTGCCTCGCCGCCCAGACGCTCCCGCATCGGAGACATCCGGATGGGAGCGATCTACCGGGGACTCGCCGTGATCGTGGCGGTGGCGGTGGCCGCCGTCGGGGTCTTCCTGGCGTTCCCCGCACGGCCGGACGAGACCGGCGCCCGGCCGGTCGCCGCGCCATCGGCCGGGCCCGGCTCGTCCGGCCCGCCCGGCGCCCAGCCCACCCTGGAGCCCACCCTGGAGCCCACCGCGGAATTCACCGCGGAGCCCGCCGCCGAGCCGACGGCGGCCCCCAGCGCGGGGGCGAGCGTGGAGCCCACGGTCGAGCCCGCCTCCGCCCCTGGCGACGCGACCACGCCGACGCCGCGCCCCATCCCGACCCCCGGCGCCTCGCTCGCGCCCGGCTACACCGCCATGGAGGCGCTGTACGCCGACGAGCGCGTGCCCCGGCTGCCCCGCAAGCTCAAGCGGCTGTCGCTGCCCCGCGCGAGCAAGAACGTGCTGCGGGACAAGCGCGCCGGCCTCATCCTGCCGGACCTGCCCAAGCCCTGGAAGTCGTACGGACCGGCGCCCTTCACCAGCCGGCAGGTGCTGCCGCCGCCGCGCCGCGGCCCGCGCGGCATGCTGGTCAGCTGCCCCGTCCCGATCGACCCGCAGAAGTCCGACCGCGACACCGCGCTGCTCGCCGCCCGGTGGACGCTCAACCACCACCCCGAGGGCGCCGTCATCCGCTGGCTCGGCTCGCAGCGGACCAAGGCGGGGTGGGCGCTGCTGTACCAGGTCACGTACGGCAAGCGCAGCTCCCGCGCGGCCGTCGTGATCGTGGACGGCGGAATGAGCAAGCCCGGACTGGTGTTCATCTCAGTGCCGGACACGCAACGCAGCAGGTGGCGTGACATCCCCCGCGTGATCGCCGGCGTGCGCGCGCTGCGCTGAGACAGATCATGAAGGGCGGCGATGGTGGGGAGTGACGACGCCGTGGAGCGCTCTGGTCCACCGCGACCGTCCGAGAAGCGACCGTCCAAGAACGGCAAGAGCAGGCGGCCGTGGCGGGCAGAGGGACTGCCCGGCACCCCGGGAGGCCGCCCGAAGATCAACTGGTGGCGGTTCGCGGCCACGTTGCTGGCCGTGTACGCGGTGTTCTTCCTCGTGTCGTCGTTCTTCGACGACAGCCACGTCGAGACCGTCTCCTACACCGAGTTCACCAAGCAGGTGAACGCCAGGAACGTCAAGGAGATCTACGCCACCGGCCTGTCGGTGGAGGGCCAGCTCAGGTCGGCCGCCACCGACCCCGACAGCGGTGATCAGCCCTACACCGAGTTCCGTACCGAGATCCCCACCTTCGCCAACACCGATCAGCTCTCCCAGCAGCTGCAGTCGGCCGGGGTGGAGATCAGGGCGGAGCCGCTGAACTCCGGCCGCGGCTTCATGCTCAACCTGCTGCTGTCGCTCTTCCCGGTGCTGCTCCTGGCCGGTCTGTGGATCTGGATCATGCGGCGCGGGGCGAGCATGATGGGCGGCGGGCTCGGCGGCATCGGCAAGTCGAAGGCCGCCAAGCCGGTCGAGGCCGGCCGGGTGCGCGTCACGTTCGACGACGTGGCCGGCATCGACGAGGTGGAGAACGAGCTCGTAGAGATCGTCGACTACCTCAAGGACCCCGGCAAGTACCGCAGGCTCGGCGCCAAGCTGCCCAAGGGCGTCCTCCTGGCAGGCCCTCCCGGCACCGGCAAGACGCTGCTGGCCAGGGCCGTCGCCGGTGAGGCGAAGGTGCCGTTCTTCTCGGCCGGCGCCTCCGAGTTCATAGAGATGATCGTCGGCGTCGGCGCCTCCCGCGTACGGGACCTGTTCGAGGAGGCGCGCAAGGTCGCGCCGTCGATCGTGTTCATCGACGAGATCGACGCCATCGGCCGCGCCCGCGGCGGCTCCGGCGCCGTCGGCGGCCACGACGAGCGCGAGCAGACGCTCAACCAGATCCTCACCGAGATGGACGGCTTCTCCGGCGCGGAGGGCGTCATCGTCATCGGCGCCACCAACCGGCCCGAGGTCCTCGACCAGGCGCTGCTGCGTCCCGGCCGGTTCGACAGGACCGTGCAGGTGGGGCTGCCCGACGCGGCCGGCCGCGCCGCGATCCTCGGCGTCCACACCCGCGGCGTGCCGCTCGACCCCTCGGTCAGCCTCGACCGGATCGCCAGGACCACTCCCGGCATGACCGGCGCCGACCTGGCCAACCTCGTCAACGAGGCGGCGCTGCTGGCCGCCAAGCGCGGCAAGGAGAAGGTCGGCCCGGCCGACTTCGCCGACGCGCTGGAGAAGCTCCAGCTCGGCGCCGCCCGCAGCATCGTCATGCCGGAGGAGGAGCGGGTCAGGACCGCCTACCACGAGGCCGGCCACGCCCTGCTGGGCATGCTGCTGCCGGGCGCCGACCCGGTCAGGAAGATCTCCATCATCCCGCGCGGCCGGGCGCTCGGCGTCACCCTCTCCACGCCCGAGACCGACCGCTACGCCTACGACGAGCGCTACCTGCGCGGCCGCATCACGGGCGCGCTCGGCGGCATGGCCGCCGAGGACGTGATCTTCGGCGTCGTCACCACCGGAGCCGAGAGCGACCTCGAACAGGTCACCATGATCGCCCGAGGCATGGTGGGCCGCTGGGGGATGTCGCAGAAGGTCGGGCCGCTCACCATCCTGTCCGACGACGGCCGGCAGCCGCAGGCCTCGCCCGCCACGCTCGCCGTCGTCGACGAGGAGGCGCGGCGCATCGTCGACGAGTGCTACGCCGACGCCGTACGGACCCTGCGCGACAACCGCGACAGACTCGAAGGCATCGTGGCCGCCCTGCTGGAGCACGAGACGCTCGACGAGGAGAGCGCCTACACCGCCGCCGGGCTCCGCGGGACCGTCCAGGACACACGGCCGGAGCAGTTGGCCAAAAGTTAGGATGACCGCGAACTTAACCCGGGGCCGAGCGGGGCACCTCACCCGGGACTGAGATCGGGGGACACCGCCGTGAGACTTACTGACCGGCTCCTCGCCGAACTCGGCGATCCCGGGCTGGAGCAGATCGGCGGGATGCTCGCGACCGACCCCGGCAGGGCCCGCGACGTGATCGCCGCCGCCTCCGCGATGATCGTCGGCGGCATGGCCCGCGACGCAGAGCACCCCGACGGCGCGGAGGCGCTGCGCACCGCGCTCGACGAGCACACCGACGCCGACCCGTTCAACGGCGACGTCGCCTCCCTGATCCGCGACGGCCAGAACATCCTCGCGCACGTCCTCGGCGGCCAGGGCACCGAGACCGCCGCGTACGGGCTGGCCCGGCTGTCCGGCCTCGACCCCGGCGCGGTCATGCGGCTGCTGGCGCTGCTCGCCCCCATGGTGATGTCCCTGCTCGCCGTCCAGGCGGAGGCGTCCGACATGACCACCGAGGAGATGACCACCAAGGAGATGACCACCGAGGAGATGACCACCGAGCTCGCCCGCGAGCGGGCCACGCTGCCCCGCGAGCTGGCCGTCCTCCTCGCCGACGCCTTCGGCGACCTGCCCGAGCCGCACACCAGCCGCGACGGGTGGGGCTCCGCCTGGTGACGGGTAAGCTGGTCGGGTGATCGTTCTCGCCTCAGCCTCCGCCGCCCGCCTGGCTCTCCTGCGCAGCGCGGGGCTCGACCCCAAGGTGATCGTGAGCGGGGTGGACGAGGACGCCTACGACGCCTACTCGCCCGCCGCGCTCAGCCTCGTCCTGGCCAAGGCCAAGGCGGAGGCGGTCGCCGCAGGGCTCGGCGAGGGCCTGGTCATCGGCTGCGACTCCATCCTGGAGCTCGACGGCCGGCCCTACGGCAAGCCCGCCACCACCGAGGAGACGATCGAGCGCTGGCGGATGATGCGCGGCCGCACCGGGCGGCTCGTCACCGGCCACTGCGTCATCGACGTCGCGGCGGGCAGGCAGGCCGCCGAGACGGCCAGCACCGTCATCCACTTCGGCACCCCGTCGGAGGACGAGATCGCCGCCTACGCCGCCACCGGCGAGCCCCTGAGCCTGGCCGGGGCGTTCAGCATCGAGGGCCGCGGCGGCTGGTTCGTCGAGGGCATCGAGGGCGACCACGGCAACGTGCTCGGCATCTCGCTGCCGCTGCTGCGCGACCTCTTCGAGGAGCTCGGCTACGCGGTCACCTCGTTCTGGCGCTAGCCTGCCGGACATGCGATCACTTCGCGACTTCGGCAACGGGGTCGGCTTCTTCCTCCAGGGTGTCGGCTGGGTGGCCAGGAACGGCCGCTGGTGGCTGTTCGGGCTGATCCCGGCGGTGATCGCGTTCGCCGTCTACGTGGTGGCGCTGATCGTGCTCGGCACCAACGCGCTGTCCATGGCCGAGTTCCTGACTCCGTTCGCCGACTCGTGGTCCTGGCGCGAGGCGTTCCGGGTGACGGTCGCGCTCGCGCTGTTCCTCGGCGGGCTGGCGCTGGCGGTGCTGACCTTCGCGGCGCTCACCCTCACCATCGGCGAGCCGTTCTACGAGAAGCTGTCGGCCAAGGTCGACGGCGTCGAGGAGGCCGACGGGCCGCCCTGGTGGCGCACCCTGCCCCGGTCCATCAAGGACAGCCTGGTCACGCTGGGCTACGTGCTGCTGTTCACCGTGCCGCTGTTCTTCCTCGGCTTCATCCCCGTCTTCGGGCAGACCGTGGTCCCGGTGATCGGGGCGGCGGTGTCCGGCTTCTTCCTCACCGTCGAGCTGAGCACGCTCGGCATGGAGCGGCGCGGGATGCTCCGCAAGGACCGCTTCCGCCTGCTGCGCCGCAACCTGCCCGTGTCCCTCGGGTTCGGCGTGGTGGTGTTCGTGCTCTTCCTGGTGCCGCTGGTCGCGGTCGTGGCGATGCCGGCGGCCGTCGCGGGCGCCGCGATGATGGTACGCGACCGCCTCGCGCCATGATGGGGCATGCGGCATCTGGGGATCCTCGCCCACAGCGCCGAAGGAGCCGCGCTGTGCTTCCGCCCCCTCGGCCCCGATGACCACCTGGAGCTGCCGGGCCTGCACATCGGCGAGGTCGTCGCCGACCGGGCGGCCCGCGACGAGCGCGAACGGGGTCGGCATCCTGGGCACGCGTTTCCTGATGGACGGGCCCGTCTACCCCCGGGTGCTCGGCCTCCGAGGTGGCGGTCGGCCACCTGGGCCCGCCCACCTGGCGAGGCGGCCCACTGCCCTGACCCGCCGGTTCCGGCGGTCCGTTTGCCCTGACCGGCCGGTTCCGGCGGTCCGTTTGCCTTGACCCGCCGGTTCCGGCGGTCCGTTTGCCTTGACCCGCCGGTTCTCCACAGGGGCGCGGGCCGAGTGGCCGCCCGTCCACAGAATCGCCTTCGGGACCTCGCGCCGGGCGGGTCACGCGGCACGCTCGGGGCCCATGACGACCGACATCTCCGCCTCCTGCCTCACCCTCACCAGCCCGGCCGACATCCTCGCCGCCGTGCCCTATCTTGTCGGGTTCCACCCGGCCGACAGCCTCATCGTCGTCGGCCTCGCCCGCAGCCAGGCCAAGGTGGCCGCCCGGTGGAACGTCCCCGTGCCACCGGGCGCCCTCGCGCCGCTGGTCCCGCTGTTCGAACGGGAGGAGGTGACCCAGGTCGTCATCGTCGGCTACGGCCCGGGGGAGACCGTCACCCCGGGCGTCGACGAAGCCACCGCGACGGCCGCCCGCGCGGGCGTGGAGGTGGCCGAGGCGCTGCGCGCCCACGACGGCCGCTACTGGTCCTACGTGTGCGACAGCGCCACCTGCTGCCCGCCGGAAGGCACCCCCTACGACCCGCTGAGCAGCCGCGTCGCCGCCGAGGCGACCGTGCGCGGCCTCGTCGCCCTGCCCGACCGCGAGACCCTCCAGCGCACGATCGCCCCGATGAGCGGCCCCGTACGACTCGCGATGCGCCGGGCGACGGCCGAGGCGGTCCACGACCTGCGCACGGCCCTGGCCGCCGCCCACGACCCCGACGGCTTCACCGCGGACTTCGTCGCGCAAGGCCTCGCCCGCGTTCGCGCCGCCCTGGCCAGGGGCGCCATCGGCGACCGGCTCGACGACGCCGAGGCCGCCAGGCTGGGCCTCGACCTCGCGGTCATCAGAGTCCGCGACGAGGCCTGGACCTTGATGGACGACTCCCACATCGCCCTGTGGAAGGACCTCACCCGCCGCCTGGAGCCCGCCTTCGTCCCTCCGGCGGCGTCCCTCCTGGCCATGGCGGCCTGGCGGGCCGGTGACAGCGTCCTGGCCACGATCGCCCTGGAGCGGGCGCTGAGTCTCGACCCTCATTACTCGATGGGCAACCTGCTCATGCACGCCCTCCAGCACCTGCTGCCACCGGGAGTCATGGACGGCCGGATGCCCACGCCCGCCGAACTCGACGCCGCGATGGGCGAGCCCAGAGCCTCCTGGCTTCTGCCCGTCCCCGGCCTGAGCGCGGACGACCCGGAGCCGTTCGCCTGACGGCGCCGGGTCGGACGGCTCCCGGTCAGGGGATCGCCTGGGGAGACGCGCCGCGGTCAGAGCCCTCTGTCGCCTTCTTGACGGCGTCGCTCGTTGTAGGCGCGCATGCGGGGCGGATAGCCCGTCAGCTGCACGTCGTAGACCGGTAATGCCAGATCACGGGCCACCTTGTGGATCACCGCCGGCGATCCCACCCTGCGTCGCGTCCACTCGCCGTCGTCGGCGACGGCGACCGCGGTGGTGTCCGTCGCGAACGTCTCGGGCTCGACGTAGAACTCAACCCCGCGCCGTGACTTGGCGAAGGCGATGAGCGCTTCGATGTCGGCGTCGGTGGCCTCGCGATCGAACTTCGCGATTTTGTCGCCACGCAGCCGCCGGAGGCCGTAGCGGTCTCGCCATCTCATGCATCCTTTTTATACCGTCGAACGCTCAGGTGCGTCGGGGAAGATCTCGGGGATACCTCCGGGATTCTCCGGATGCCCGCCGGGGCCTCCGCCGAGCACTATTGAAGTGACCGTTCGCATCCTCGGGAAAGAGGCCTGGCTGTTGTGACTCCGCCACTCCCTGAAGAGCCGCTGTTCGGAGGGCCGCTCCCCGGAAGGCCGCCTCCCTCTTCGAGGGGGAAGGTCACGTGAGGGAGGTTCACGCGGTGGACGGCCGCCGGCGTCCAGGCTCAGGCGTGGGGCGGGAGCGCGGCCGGCACGTGGCCGCGGCGGTGCGTCTCCCCGGGCGAACGGCATCGAGACCGTCACACCATCGGCACACGCCGACCGCATACGGAGGGAGGGAGCGCGGGTTCTCCCGCCGGCCGACGCCGGCGGTCTCCTCCGCGCGATCATGATGGCCGGGGTACCCACATCTGCCAGGCGCGGATACGCGCCGCCACCCGAGCTGCGCGTCTCCAACCAGGACCGCGAACACGTGGTGGAACACGTCAAGCTCGCGTTCGCCGAGGGCCGCTTCGACAAGCTCGAGTTCGACGAGAGGCTGGAGCGCGCGATGACGGCGCGCACCCACGGCGACCTCATGCCGATCATGACCGAGCTCTACGGCGCTCACGCCGTGCCTCGCCTGGCGGCGCCGCAGCCGGCCGCGCCCCGTCCCATGGCCGAGCCGGAGAGCAACGAGCGCCTCGGCGCCTCCGCGGCGCACCTGCTCACCCTGCTCGGCTTCCCGGTCGCCGGTCCGCTCCTGTTGATGCTGACGGCCGGCAAGACCTCCCCCTATATCCGCCGTCACTCGGTGGAGGCGCTGAACTTCCACCTCACGCTCGTGGGCGCGTCCATCCTGCTCCCGATCACGATCGTCGGCCTGGTGCTGGTGCCGGTCATCTGGGTGGTCGGTGTCGTCCTGTCCATCGTGGCGGGCGTCTCGGCCCTGTCGGGCGGCGAATACCGCTACCCGCTGACGATCCGGATGGTGAAGTAACCGCCACCGGGCGCTTCGCTGGAAAGCGAACCCGCTTTCATCCGAAGGCGGGTGCTCCGTCTTCGGCGTGTTTCGTCACCGTACGAAGGATGTCGGCTGGTCCTGTCACCATCTGTCGTTCAGCCGTCCGTGGGAGAGCACGGGACGCGGACCGGTCACACGGTGCGCAGGAAGTCGTCGATGATCGCGTTGAAGGCGTTCGGGCGTTCCATGTTCGGATAGTGAGCGGCACCGTCGACGGCGCGGGCGCGGCCGTCGGGCACGGCGTCGATCAGGCGTGCGGCCATGCCGAGGTGGTCGGGCGAGTCGAGGGCGCCGTTGACGGCCAGCACGGGGACGCTGATCGTGGGGAGGCGCTCCCAGGTGCCGGTCACGGGGGCGAGGTGGTGGGGCTCGCCGGGACTGTGCTTGGCCATGGTGTCCTCGGCCATCTGGCGCAGGCGGCCGGTGACCCGCGGATCGACGTCGTCCAGGGCGCGGTGCGGGCCGGCGGCGAAGAGCAGGAAGCTGTCGATGGAGGCGTCGAGGTCCCCGGCGGCCATCGCGCCGTGCCAGGCGGCCATGGCCCGGATGGTCCACGGGTCGGTGAAGTACGGCTCGCTGGTGCCCACTCCGCTGACGACCACCGCGCTGACGAGGTCGGGATGTTCCAGCGCGGTGTCTATCGCGATGCTTCCTCCCATGGAGAGACCCACCAGGACCGCGGGGCCGGTGTCCAGGTGGCGGAGCAGGGCGGCGAGGTCGTCGGTGAGCCGGTACGGCCCGGTGGCGTTGGCGGATCGGCCGTGACCGCGGGCGTCCGGCACGATGACGCGATGCCCGGTGGCGAGGACCGGGGTCTGGTCCTCCCACATCCGATGGTCCAGGAACCCTCCGTGCAGCAGGACGACCGGACGGCCGACGCCGGCGTCCATCCAGAACAGATCATTCATGACAACCAGAGTGTCATTTCACGGCCCATCTTGGCAACTAAGGTGTCATTTGGACGCCACCGCATGGCAACCGAGGTGTCATCATGAGGGAGTGACCGAAACAAACCGCCGGCCGAGCTCCAGGGAGCCGGCCGGGACCGGCAGTGCTTCCGCTGAGCCGGCCGACCGGCTCGTCGAGGTGTTCGACCTCGTGGGGCCGCTCTACCGGCGGGCCCATCGCAAGGTGGAGCAGGACGCGCCCATCGAAGGGCTGTCGGTCGGCGTCCGGGCGGTGCTCAACCTGCTGCGCGAGCACGGACCCATGACCGTCCCCCAGATGGGCCGGGCACAGGCGCTGAGCCGCCAGTTCGTGCAGCGCATGAGCAACGACGCGGCCGCGCTCGGGCTGGTGGAGTTCGCCGCCAATCCGGCGCACAAACGGTCCTCGCTGGTCCGGCTCACCGAGAAGGGCCGGGCGGCCATCACCGCGGTGATCGACCGTGAGCGCGCGATGCTCGGCCCGGTCGCCGGACATGTGACGGGGGAGGAGGTCGACGCCTGCCTCCACGTGCTCTCCAGCCTCCTCCGGCTGCTCGACGACGTGGAGGTGGATTGAGGCCCGTCGTGCGCCACGGCTCGGAACGCCACAAGACCGGTGCCGCGCCGGTGGGAGATCAGGTCGCGAGGACCTCGTACGCGACCTTCATGACCCCGGCGTTGAGATTGCCGATCTTCGCGAAGGCGGCGCGGGAGAGGTCGAGGCAGCGGCCTCCGATGTACGGGCCGCGGTCGTTGATCCGGACCGTGACCGACTTCCCTGTGACCGGGTTGGTGACCCGCACCTTGCTGCCGAGCTTGAGCGTCTTGTGGGCCGCGGTCATGGCCGACGGGTTGAAGCGCTCGCCGCTCGCGGTCATCTGGGGCTCGTGGTAGTACGAGGCTCCGCACCTGCCGGACGCGACGACCCGGACCTTGGGCGCGGCCTTCTTCTTCGGCGCGGACTCGGCCACGGGGGCCTGAGCGGCGGGCGTGGCGGTGGCCTTCGGCGTGGGGGTGGTCGGGCTCTCGGCCCGCGGTTCGGCCTGCTCAGGGGAGACGGGCGGCCGCGGGGGAACGGCGGCGACGAGCGGGGTGGTGCCGCCGTCGGCGTCTCCCTGCAGGGCCGCCCAGGTGGTGACGGCGACGGCCACGGCGACGCCGCCCGCCGCGACGGCGGCCCAGCGGCGCTTGCCCGGCTTGCTGCGGTTGGGGGCGGAATGCTGACCCACGGTCGACCACGGTCCTCGTCGGCATCAGCGGCCGTGCGGGATGAGTGAGGGGAGCGCGCCGGCCGAGGGGAAAGGCGGGGACGACAGGCGTCCCCTGTGACGGGGAAGAACATACTCCATTAAAAGCAGACAAAGCCACATTAAACGGACATTAGGTGATATATCCCACGAAAGGGTGATCGTCCGAGAACCCACCCGAACCCGCCGGCGAGGGTGGAGGGGATGCCGCCGGTCAGCGCGAAGGGCTGCCTGCCCGGCGGCCGATCAAGCCGTCGACGAAGCGCGTCGCCGGATCGTCCGGGCCTGAGCGGCTGCGCGCTAGACCATGAGGGAGCGGACCGTGTCGACCGTGTCGGCGTCCTCGGCACGCTTGTCGGGGCGATAGCGCAGGACCCTGGCGAAACGCAGGGCCATGCCGCCCGGATAGCGGGGGGAGCGCTGCACGCCGTCGAAGGCGATCTCCACCACCAGCTCGGGACGGACCCGTACCGTCCACTCCGTCGTGGGACCGTCGGCCAGCTCCAGGAAACGCTCGGTCTGCCAGCCGAGCAGCTCGTCGGTGAGGCCCTTGAAGGTCTTGCCCAGCATGACGAACCCGCCCGTCTCCGGGTCGCGGGCGCCGAGATGAAGGTTGGACAGCTTGCCCTCGCGGCGGCCGTGACCCCACTCGGCGGCCAGCACCACCAGGTCGAGCGTGTGGCGCGGCTTGACCTTGATCCAGCCCGCGCCGCGCCGGCCCGCCGCGTAAGGAGACGACAGCGCCTTGACCACCAGCCCCTCATGGCCGGCCCGCACCACCTCGGCGAAGAACCGCTCCGCCTCCGCCACGTCAGCGGTGACCAGGCGTGGGGTGAGCAACGGCGCGGGGACCGCCGCCGTCAGCGCCTCCTGGCGGTCGGCGTACGGCAGGTCGAGCAGGTCGGAGCCCTCGATCCGGAGCGCGTCGAAGAAGAAGACGCTCAGCGGCGTCGCCTCACGCAGCCGGTCGATATCGATCTTGCTGCCGGTGCGGGCGGCCGTCACCTGGAAGGGATGCGGGCGGCCGTCGGGGCGGAGCGCGAGCACCTCGCCGTCGAGCACCGCGTCGCGCACCGGGAGCGCCAGCACGGCCTCCGCCAGCTCGGGGACCCGGGAGGTGATGTCGTCGAGCGTACGGGTGAAGACCCTGACCTCCGCGCCCGAGCGGTGCGCCTGGACGCGGATGCCGTCGAGCTTCCACTCGAACGCGGCGGGGGCGCCCGCCTTCGTCAGGGCGGCGGCCACGTCGGGGGCGCTGCCGGCCAGCATGGGCGAGACCGGTCGGCCCACCTCCAGCCGGAACGCCTTGAGACTCGGCACGCCGCCGGCCAGCGCGGCCGCGCCGACGGCGGGCAGCCAGCCGCGGAGCGTGAGCGCCCGGCGGACGTCGGCCGACGGCGCCCCGGACGCCTTGGCCACCGCCTCGATCATCACGCCGTCGAGCGCGCCCTGCCGGAGCTCGCCGCCGAGCAGCTTGAGCATGAACGCCTGCTCCTGGCTGGTCAGCCCCGCGAACAGCTCCCGCACCAGCGTCCTGCGGATCGCCTGGGAGCCCTGGCCGGACACGGCCTTGATCCTGGAGAGCAGGGAGTCGACGTCGGTCAGCGTGGCGGTCGCGGCCAGTTTCGGGGCGGGCACGTCCTGCAGGGAACGCCAGCCCACGCCGATCTGGCGCTGGGGCAGCTCACCCGACAGGTAGGAGATGGCGATCTCCGCCTCGTCGGGGCCGACCCGGCCGAGCAGCTCGGCCAGGTGACCGATCTTGCCCAGCCGCGCGGGCGTGCGGGCCACCGCCTGGGACACCCGGACCACGTCGATCAGCAGCACACCGCTATCGTGCCTCACTTCCACGACATTTCCGCAATCCCCGTCGACGCCCCGCCGCGAGAGCACCGGCAGCCGAGGGGCGCGGGGGCCGTGATGGGGGGAGAGGCGTGGGACGGGGGTGGGATGCCCCGCCCTCCGGCGAGGGCGGGGCATCGGGACGTCAGCGGACGCCGAGCAGGTCCACGACGAAGATGAGCGTCTCGCCGGGCTTGATGCGGGCGCCGGCGCCGGCGTTCCCGTAGCCCAGGTGGGGCGGGATGACGAGCTTGCGCCGGCCGCCCACCTTCATGCCCGCGACGCCCTGGTCCCAGCCCGCGATCACGCGCCCGCCGCCCAGCGGGAACTCGAACGCCTGGCCGCGGTTCCACGACGCGTCGAACTCCTCGCCCGTGGAGAAGGCGACGCCGACATAGTGGACGCTGACCTGGTGGCCGGGCTTGGCCTCGGGGCCGTCGCCGACGACGATGTCCTCGATCTCCAGGTCGGCGGGCGGGTTGCCGCCAGGGAAGTCGATCTCCGGCTTCGAGAGTGCCACGAAGTGCTCCTGTTGACGATGGCAATGAACCTGACGACTCTACGCGGTCGGGACGAGGCCGGTTGCCCCGCCGGGGTCACCAGCTGATGTGGACCGGCATGCCCTCCGAGTATCCGGAGGAGCTCTGGACGCCGACGACCGCGCGCTCGTGGAACTCCTCCAGGTTCGTCGCGCCCGCGTACGTGCACGACGAGCGCAGTCCCGCCACGATCGCGTCGATCTGGTCCTCCACGCTGGGCCGGCGCGGGTCGAGGTACATGCGCGAGGTGGAGATCCCCTCCTCGAACAGCGCCTTCCTGGCCCGGTCGAACGCGCTGTCGTCGGCGGTGCGCAGCCGGACGGCGCGGGCGGAGGCCATGCCGAAGTTCTCCTTGTAGATGCGGCCGTCGGCGTCGGTGTGGGCGTCGCCGGGCGACTCGTACGTACCGGCGAACCAGGAGCCGATCATCACGTTGGACGCCCCCGCCGCGAGGGCCAGCGCCACGTCGCGCGGGTGGCGGACGCCGCCGTCGGCCCACACGTGCCGGCCGAGCCTGCGCGCCTCGGCGGCGCACTCCAGCACGGCGGAGAACTGCGGCCGGCCCACCCCGGTCATCATCCGGGTCGTGCACATGGCGCCGGGCCCGACGCCGACCTTGACGATGTCGGCGCCCGCCTCCACCAGGTCGCGCACGCCGGCGGCGGTGACCACGTTGCCTGCCGCGACAGGCACGCCCGGGTCCAGCGCCCGCACCGCGCGCAGCGCCGCGACCATCTTCTCCTGGTGCCCGTGGGCGGTGTCGACGACCAGGCAGTCGACGCCGGTTCCGAGCAGTTCCTCCGCCTTGGCCGCGACGTCGCCGTTGACCCCGACGGCGGCGGCGACCCGCAACCGTCCGCCGGCGTCCAGGGCCGGCTGGTAGAGGGTGGCGCGCAGCGCGCCGGTACGGGTGAGGATGCCGACCAGGCCGCCCGCCTCGTCCACGATGGGCGCCAGCCGGTGCCGTCCCTCGTGCAGCCGGTCGAACGCCTCGCGCGGGGCGAGCCCCGCCGGCAGCGTGAGCAGCTCGCTGGACATCACCTGGGCGAGCTGGGTGAACATGTCGACGCCCTTGCAGTCGGCGTCGGTGACCACGCCGACGGGGCGGTTCTCCCAGTCGACGACGATGACGGCGCCGTGCGCCCGTTTGGGCAGCAGCTGCAGCGCCTCGCCCACGGTGTCGTGCGGGGTGAGCACGAGCGGCGTGTCGTGTACGAGGTCGCGCCGCTTGACCCAGTCGACCACGTCCGCGACCACGTCGAACGGGATGTCCTGCGGGATCACCGCGATGCCGCCGCGGCGGGCCACGGTCTCGGCCATGCGCCGGCCGGCGACCGCGGTCATGTTGGCCACGACGACCGGGATGGTGGTGCCGGTGCCGTCGTGCGTGGACAGGTCGACCTCGAGCCGCGACCCGACCGAGGAGCGTGACGGCGTCATGAACACGTCGCTGTAGGTCAGGTCATAGGGCGGGGCCATGCCGTTCAGAAATTTCACGTTGATCCATCTTATGTCGTGAATGCTGCCACCTGAGATTTCCCCCTTTCTCAGGGGCTTATGATCGGGCCCGGATGCTTATGGGGAGGGAGGGCGTGTGGACGTCACCGATCGGGGCGAGATGATCGTCGTCGGGTTCGTCGTGCGCACCACGAACGCCGAGGAGATGGACCCGGCGCGGGCGAGGCTGCCGGTCCTGTGGCGGAGGGCCGGCGCCCCGGGGGCGTTCGCCCACGTGCCCAACCGCGTGGACGAGAACCTGTACGCGGTGCTCACCGACTACGAGAGCGACCACCACGGGCCCTACACGCAGATCGTCGGCACCGCCGTGCGCACGGTGCCGCGGCTGCCCGAGGGGATGGTGGCGGTGCGGGTGCCGGCCGCCACGACCATCAAGGTGGAGGCGCGCGGCCCGATGCCGCAGGCGCTGACCGAGGCCTGGCAGCAGGTGTGGAAGCACACCGAGTCGGGCGGCACGCCGGCCAGGTCGTTCACCACCGACGTGGAGGTGCACCACCCGGGGGGCGTCGACCTCTACATCGCGGTCTAGAAGCGGTCTGAGAAGCCGCGTGTAAGCGGTTCAGAAGCCGAGCGCGGTGGCCGCGACCTCGACGGCCGTCGGCTTGACCTCCTCGGCGGGCAGGTGGGCGTACTCGACCGAGCAGTCGGCCAGGCCGCCCAGCGCGATCGTCGCCCGGATGCGCTGGGTGGTGGTGAGGTCGTCGCCGAGCAGCAGGGCGACCAGCCGCTGCCGCCATTCGATCATGCGTTTGCCCAGGTCGAGGTAGGACAGCACGGACATCTCGCGCACCACCATGACGATCACCTCGCGGTGCCGCCAGATCATGTCGAAGTAGGCGTCGAGCAGCTCACGCGGATCGCCGCCCGGGTCCCGGCCGGCCACGAACCGTTCCATGTCGTCGACGAGCGGTTGCACGATGCTGCGCACCAGGTCGTCACGTGAGGCGAAGTGGTAGTAGAGGGCCGGTTTGGTGATGCCGAGCCGGTCGGAGATCTGGCGCAGGCTGGTGTTCTGCACGCCCTGGCGCACGAACAGCTCGCGCGCCACCGCCTGGATGCGCGCCCTGGTGTCACTCGGCCTGGCCATGGCCCGATCCTAATCCTTACCTATTGTTAAGTAAGTTCTTGCGACGATCGCAGCCGTTATTTTACCATCCGGTAGGTAAGGAGGGATGTCCATGCGCGTCCTCATCTCCGGCGCCAGCGTCGCCGGCCCCGTCCTCGCCTACTGGCTCACCCGCTACGGCTTCACGGTCACCGTCGTGGAACGCGCCCCCGCGCTGCGCAAGACCGGCGGCCACGCGGTCGACCTGTTCGCGCCCGCCGTCGACATCGCCGCCAAGATGGGCGTGCTCGACCAGGTCAGAGCCAGGAAGACCGGCACCGAACTGCTGACCTTCCACATCCCCGGCCGGTCCAGGCCGGTGCGGATGAGCACCGGAAAGCTCGTCGCCGCGATCTCGGACCGGCACGTGGAGATCATGCGCGACGACCTGAGCGAGATCTTCCACGACGCCGGCCGCGACGACGTCGAGTACGTCTTCGACGACTCGATCACGGCCATCCGCGAGGACGGCGAGGTGGAGTTCGAGCGCGGGCCGTCGCGCCGGTTCGCCCTGGTGGTCGGCGCGGACGGGCTGCACTCGAACGTGCGCCGCCTGGTGTTCGGCCCCGAGGAACGCTTCGCCGCCTGGATCGGCGCCTACCTCGCGGTGGCGTCCGTGCCGAAGCACCTGGGCCTCGAAGGGAGCATGGAAGGCGTCTCGGCCGTCGACCGGCTCGTCGGCCTGTACTCGGCGGCCCACCTGACGGACGCGCGGGCCGTCTTCCTCTTCCGCACCCGCGACCCCCTCGACTACCACTACCGGGACGTGCCCCGGCAGAAGGAACTGCTGCGCGAGCACTTCGCCGGCCTCGGCTGGGAGGTGCCGCGGCTGCTGGCCGAGCTGGACGCCACGCCCGCGTTCTACTTCGACAGCATCACGCAGCTGCGCATGGACACGTGGTCAAGCGGGCGCGTCACGCTCGTCGGCGACGCCGGCTACTGCCCTGGGCCCGCCGTCGGCGGCAGTACCAGCCTGGCCGTGGTGGGCGCGTACGTGCTGGCGGGCGAGCTCGCCGCGGCGGGCGGCGACCCCGCGCGGGCGTTCCCCGCGTACGAGGCCGAGCTGGGCGCGTACGTGCGCGGCAGCCGGAAGCTGGCGCTCGGCATGGCCAGGCGGCTCGTCCCCGGCGGCCGGTTCGACCTGTGGGCGCTGGTCCAGGCCGCCCGGGTGCTCGACCGCCTCCCGGACGCGGTCATCAGGGCGGCCGGCAGGCTCGGCGGCAGGAGCGCGCGCCTGCACGACGCGGTCACCCTCAAGGACTACTCGCCGTACGAGGTGGCGCGCGGACAGGGCGCCGCCCGCCCATGACCGGGCGGCGGGCGTGGCGGGCGGTGGCGGGCGGTGGCGGGCGGTGGCGGGCGGCAGGCGCCGGGCTAGGCGAGTACGCCCTGGGCGCGCAGCTTGGCCGCCGCGTCCGCCGGGATGCCCCAGGCGGACAGGTCGTCCAGGCGGGTGGCGGGGGCCAGGTCGGGCTCCGGCGCGCCGACCAGCCGCGGCGCGGGCATGGGCTGGCTCAGGCCGCCGACCTCGACGAAGCTGCCCCTGGCCGCGTTGTGCGGGTGGGCAGGGGCCTCGGCCATCGACAGCACCGGCGACACGCACGCGTCCGAGCCCTCGAACACCGCCTCCCACTCGGCCCTGGTCCGCTTGCCGAACTCCTCCGCCAGCCGTGCCTTGAGCGCGGGCCACTGAGCCCGGTCGTTGCGGTCCGGCAGGTCCGACAGCTCCATGAGCGACACCATCGTGTCCCAGAACTGCGGCTCCAGCGAGCCCACGGCGAGATACCCGCCGTCCGCGGTCTCGTACGTGTCGTACATGGGGGCGCCGGTGTCGAGCAGGTTCGTGCCGCGCGGTCCCCACATGCCGCTGCTCACGCCCTGGTAGAACATCGCGAACAGGATCGCCGCCCCGTCGACCATGGCGGCGTCGATCACCCGGCCCAGGCCGGTGCGCTCGCGCTCCAGCAGCGCCAGCAGCACCCCGTACGCGAGCATGAGGCCGCCGCCGGCGAAGTCGCCGAGGATGTTGATCGGCGGGGTGGGCTTGCCGCCCTCGCGGCCCAGCATCGACAGCACGCCGGAGACGGCGATGTAGTCGATGTCGTGCCCGGCCGTGGGCGCCAGCGGGCCGTCCTGGCCCCAGCCGGTCATCCGCCCGTAGACCAGGCGCTCGTTGACCGCGTGCAGGTCCTCGGGCCCGATGCCGAGCCGCTCGGCCACGCCCGGCCGGAACACCTCGATCACCACGTCGGCGTGCCGGGCCAGCTCCTTGAACGCCGCCACGCCCTCGGGGGACTTCAGGTCGAGCCCGATCGTGCGCTTGCCGCGGTCCATCACGTCGGTGCGCGGCCTGTCGGAGACCGCCGCCACCCGGTCGACCCGCACGACCTCCGCGCCGTGGTCGGCGAGCATCATCCCGGCGAACGGCCCCGGCGCCAGCCCCGCCAGTTCGAGCACCCGGATCCCGGACAACGGCCCCTGACGAGCGTGCGACATCGGCGTCTCCTTCTCATGACCGACAGGCGAACACTCGCCCCAGTAGAACAACATTCGGTGCACTGTGGCAAGCCGCCTGCCTGACCACCCTTCAGAGGCAGGTGAGGTATGGGAAACTTGCCCACTATTCGGGTGGTCTACAGGGGTAGGACATGGAATCGGACAGCAGCCGGCTGATCGCCAAGCGCTACCAGTTAGTTCGGGCGCTGGGCCGCGGTGGGATGGGCGTGGTCTGGGAAGGCCACGACACGCTGCTCAACCGGCAGTGCGCGGTCAAGGAGGTGGTGCTTCCCGAGGGCCTGCCCCAGGCCGACAGGGAACGCCAGCTGGTCCGCACCGCGCGGGAGGCCCGCACCGCCGCCCAGTTCAACCATCCTTCCGTGGTCGCGGTGTACGACGTCGTCGAGGAGGACGGCCGGCCCTGGATCATCATGGAGCTGGTGCGCGCCCCGTCCGTCGAGGAGGTCGTGGCGACCATGGGCGCGCTGCCGGTGCGCCAGGCCGCCGACGTCGGGCGGCAGGTGCTGTCCGCGCTCGTCGCCGCGCACGGGCAGGGCATCCTGCACCGCGACGTGAAGCCGAGCAACGTGCTGCTCACCGACGACGGCCGGGCGGTGCTCACCGACTTCGGGATCGCCACCGCCGAGGGCGAGGCGTCGCTCACCAGGACCGGCATGGTCACCGGCTCACCCGGCTTCCTGGCGCCCGAGCGGGTGCGCGGCACGGACGCGGGCCCGGCCTCCGACCTGTGGTCGCTGGGCGCCACCCTGTACGCCACGCTGGTCGGCCGCTCGCCGTTCGAGCGCGGTGAGCCGATGGCCACGCTCAAGGCCATCCTCGACGAGGAGCCCGACTACCGGCGCATCCCGCCCGCCATGCACCCGATCCTGCAGGGGCTGATGCGCAAGGACCCGGCCGAGCGGGTGACCGCCGGGGAGGCCGACGACCTGCTCGCCGTCGTCCTGCAGGCCAAGCCGGCCTCCGCCGACATGGACGCGCCCCTGCCCGGGGCGTCCCGCAGGCTCGGCCGTACCCTCGCGGCGGCGGGCGCCGCGGCGGTCCTGGTCGTGGCGGCGGGCGCGGTCGCGTACTTCAGGTCCACCGCGCCCGCGGAGGGCAGCGCGCAGCTCGCGCACCGGGCCGCGGCGACCAGCCCGATGCCGACCGCCCCGCAGGCCGTCACGCCGCCCCCTGAACGGACCGTCACGCCGTCGGCGACGCCGACCCCCGCCAGGACGCGGGCCCTGCTCCGGCCGTGGACCTCGCCCGCGGGCTGGTCGATCGAGCGGCCGGCCGGCTGGAGGGGCTCGCGCGGCGAGCACCACGCCGAGTGGACCCACCCGCACCGGACGGGGCACCTGGCCGTCGAGGCCGTGTACGCCAGCCTCGACCCGCACCAGCTCCTGCGCGACGAGGAGGCGGCCCTCAAGGCCGGGGGCGCCGACGAGCTGCGCAGCGTGGCCCGCAAGCGGGTCAGCCACCAGGGCGCCGAGGCCGTGCAGTGGGAGTTCACCTGGGTCGCCGGGCAGGACGGCACGCCGCCGTGGGCCGCCCCCGGCATGAAGTACCGCGAGGTGCGCCGGGCCGTGGCGGTCGGCGAGACCGCCTACGTCCTGTCCTGGACCGTCACCGAGGCGCAGTGGCAGCGCAACGCCGCCCTGATGCGCCGGGTGATGGAGAGCTTCACGGTGGGCGCATGACGCCGTGGCGCCTGCTGGCGCTCCCGCCGCTGCCGGAAGACCTGATCCGCCGCCTGCTCGAACCGCTCGGCGACCGGGTGTCCGTGCGCGTCCCCGCCTCCCGCGACCGCGCGGCGCTGCTGGACGCGCTGCCCGAGGCGGAGATCGTGCTGGGCGACTGGACCGGCGAGCTGACGCTGGACGCCGAGGCCGTGGCCGCCGCGCCCCGGCTGGCGTTCGTGCAGCAACCGTCCGTCGGCGTCGACGGCCACGACCTGGCCGCGCTCGCCGCGGCCGGCGTGCCGGTGGCCAACACGGCCGGCGTCAGCGCGGGCGCGGTCGCCGAGTGGTGCGTGGCGGCGGCCCTGGCCGTGATCCGCAGGCTGGACGCGGCCGACGCGGCGGTGCGCGCGGGGGAGTGGCCGCAGCAGGCGCTCCGGCCCCGGGAGCTGGGCGCCGCCCGGGTGGGCGTCGTCGGCCACGGCCCGATCGGCGAGGCGTGCGTCCGGCTGTTCCGGGCGTTCGGCGGCCGGGTCTCCTTCTGGACGCGCACGCCCCGCGAGGACCCCGGCTACACCGCGCTGGAGGACCTGCTGGAGTCCAGCGACGTGGTGGTCGTGGTGATCGCGCTGTCGGAGGAGACGCGCGGCCTGATCGACCCGCGCCGGCTCAAGCGGGGCGCCGTGCTGGTCAACGCGGCCAGGGGCGGCGTCGTGGATCGGGAAGGGCTGGTCGCGGCGCTGCGCGCTGGGCACCTGGAGGGCGCGGCGCTGGACGTGTTCGACACCGAGCCGCTGCCGGCCGGTGACCCGCTGCGCGAGCTGCCCGGCGTGCTGCTCTCGCCGCACGTGGCCGGGGTCACCCAGGAGGCCACCGGCCGCCTGATGACGGTCACACTGGAGAACCTGGCCGCCGCCGTCGAGGGCCGGGAGGTGGCTCACGTGGTCAATGGCGTTCCTTCGATAATAAGTAGAAAATTTCCGGATTCGTCGGTTTGATAGTGCGCCTGGCTGGAACAAAGAACAGTTTTCGTGTCGTTAACGACCCCGGTCTGTTCCACGGTGTTCCGGAGAGATAACGTTCTGTGGACGATCTCTGCCGGCTCTAGGGGGTGCTTGCGTGAAGACGACGATGTCGACACACCAACGTGCAGTGGAGGACATCCGGCGCTCGTACGCCGAGATCCCCGGCGGCACCGCGCCCCGCCTGGCCAAGGCCACCTCCAACCTCTTCAGGTTCCGCGACCCGGGCAGGACGGCCAAGCTGTCGGCCAGGGACCTCGACGAGGTCATCAGCGTCGACCCCGAGACGATGACCGCCGAGGTCCAGGGCATGACCACCTACGAGCACCTGGTGGACGCCACCCTCGCCCACGGGCTGATGCCGTACGTGGTCCCGCAGCTCAAGACCATCACCCTGGGCGGGGCCGTGACGGGGCTGGGCATCGAGTCGACGAGCTTCCGCGACGGCCTGCCGCACGAGTCGGTCGAGGAGCTGGAGATCCTGACGGGCGACGGCCGGGTCATCGTCGCCCGCGACGACAACGAGCACCGGGACCTGTTCCGGGCGTTCCCCAACTCCTACGGCACCCTGGGCTACGCGCTGCGCCTGCGGATCAAGCTGCGCGAGGTGCGGCCGTACGTGCGGCTCACCCACGTCAGGTTCACCGACGCCGACAAGTGCATGCTGGCCATGCAGGAGATCTGCGACAGCATGGAGCACGACGGGGAGCCGGTCGACTTCGTCGACGGGGTGTTCTTCGGCCCGCAGGAGCTCTATCTCACGGTCGGCCGGTTCGCCGAGCGTGCCCCTTATGTCTCCGATTACACCGGAATGCGAATTTATTACCAGTCGATCCGGCAGCGCGGCCGTGACTGGCTGACGGTGCGCGACTATCTGTGGCGCTGGGACACCGACTGGTTCTGGTGCTCGCGCGCGTTCGGCGTGCAGCAGCCGGTGGTCCGCACCTTCATGCCGCGCCGCTGGATGCGCTCCGACGTCTACCGCAGGCTCGTCGCCCTCGACCGCAAGCACGGCGTCACCGCCCGCATCGACCGCTGGCGCGACCGGCCGGTGCAGGAGTCCGTCATCCAGGACGTCGAGGTGCCGGTCGAGCGGGGCGCGGAGTTCCTGGAGTTCTTCGACGGCCGGGTCGGCATGACGCCGGTCTGGATGTGCCCGCTGCGGGCGAGCTCCCGCTGGCCCCTCTATCCGCTGGAGCCGGGCAAGCTGTACGTGAACTTCGGCTTCTGGGGGATGGTGCCGCTGCCCCGAGGGCAGTTCGACGGCTACCACAACCGGCTCATCGAGAACGCGGTGCACGAGCTCGACGGGCACAAGTCGCTCTACTCGACGTCCTTCTACGACCGGGACGAGTTCTGGCGGCTCTACAACGGGGATGCCTACTGGCTGGTCAAGCGGGAATACGACCCGAGCGGGCGCCTGCTTGATCTGTACGACAAGTGCGTGCGGGGAAGGTGATGTGATGGCTCTCGCTTCCATCTTCGAAAAGATCGTCGGTCCGGAAGCCGGCGTCGCGTTCATGGCCTACGACGGCAGCAAGGCAGGGCCCGACGGCGCCGAGGTCGCCATCGAGGTCAAGTCGCCGATCGCGGTCGCCTACATGGCACAGGCGCCGGGCGAGCTGGGGCTGGCCCGGGCGTACGTGTCCGGCCACCTCGACGTGCACGGTGATCTCTACACCCTGCTCGACCGGATGCGGAACATCACCACCAACGACCTGACCACGGCCGAGAAGATCGCGGCTGTGCGCTCGCTGGGGCTCAAGCCGCTGCTCATGCGCGTTCCCCTGCCGCCGCAGGAGGTGCGCACCAGCACGCTGGCCAGGCTGGGCTCGCGACACGCCAAGCAGCGCGACGCCGAGGCGATCCACCATCACTACGACGTGTCCAACCGGTTCTACGAGTGGGTGCTCGGCCCGTCGATGGCCTACACCTGCGCCACCTACCCCACCGAGGACGCCACGCTGGAGGAGGCGCAGTTCGCCAAGTTCGACCTGGTGGCCCGCAAGCTCGGGCTCAAGGAGGGCATGCGGCTGCTGGACGTCGGCTGCGGCTGGGGCGGCATGGTCATCCACGCGGCCCGCCACTACGGCGTCAGGGCGCTCGGGGTGACGCTCAGCCGCCAGCAGGCCGAGTACGCCCAGAAGGCCATCGCCGAGGCCGGGCTGCAGGACCTCGCCGAGGTCCGCCACCTGGACTACCGCGACGTCCCCGAGACCGGCTTCGACGCCGTCAGCTCGATCGGCCTGACCGAGCACATCGGCAAGGACAACCTGCCCGCCTACTTCGGCTTCCTCCACGGCAAGCTCAAGCCCGGCGGCCGCCTGCTCAACCACTGCATCACCCGGCCCACCGGCAAGGAGAAGACGTTCAACAAGGGCGGCTTCATCAACCGCTACGTCTTCCCCGACGGGGAGCTGGAGTCGGTCGGCCACCTCATCCGGCAGATGGAGGACAACGGCTTCGAGATCCACCACGAGGAGAACCTGCGTCACCACTACGCCAAGACCCTGAGCCACTGGTGCGCCAACCTGGACGCCAACTGGGCGGACGCGGTCCGGGAGGTGGGCATGGGCACCGCCCGGGTCTGGGCACTCTACATGGCGGGCTGCGTCGTCGGCTTCGAGAGCAACAAGGTCCAGCTCCACCAGGTGCTCGGCGTCAAGCTCGACGACCAGGGACGCTCGGGCATGCCGCTGCGCCCGGCCCGCGACTGGCCCTGATCAGCTCCCGGGCACCTCGTACGACGTCGCGATCGGGTGCCCGCAGCCGGGGCCGCCGGCGGGACGCCGGACGGCCCCGGACAGGACGCGCGACCGCTCCCCGCCTAGCGCAGCTCGCGCTTGAGGATCTTGCCGGTGGCGGTCATGGGCAGGGTGTCGCGGAACTCGATGATCCTGGGGTACTTGTACGCCGCCATGTTCTCCTTGGCCCAGGCGGTCAGCTCGGCCTCGGTGAGGCTCGCGCCCGGGTTGAGGATGACGTACGCCTTGACCTCCTCGCCGTGGGAGTCGTGCGGCACGCCCACCACCGCCGCGAGCGAGACCGCCTCGTGGGTCATGAGGATCTCCTCCACCTCGCGCGGGTAGACGTTGAACCCGCCGCGGATGATCAGGTCCTTGGCCCGGTCGATGATCGAGTAGTAGCCGTCGGCGTCGACGGTGGCGATGTCGCCGGTGCGGAACCAGCCGTCGCGCATCACCTCGTCGGTGGCCTCGGGGCGGCCGTAGTACCCCTTCATGATGTTGTGGCCGCGGATCGCGATCTCGCCGGGGCCCTCGCCCTCGACGGTCTTCCAGTCGTGGTCGACCAGCCTCATCTCCACGCCCCAGATCGGGGTGCCGATGGTGCCGGCCTTGGCCGGGCGGCCCGGCTGGTTGAAGCTGGCCACGGGGGAAGTCTCGGACAGGCCGTAGCCCTCCAGGATGGCGACGCCGAAGGTCTGCTCGAAGTCCTTGAGCACCTCGACGGGGGAGGCCGAGCCGCCCGCCACCGCGATCTTCAGCGAGGACGGCTTCTCCGCGCCCTCCGCGTGGATCTTGGTCAGCATGGCCCAGTACATGGTCGGCACGCCCGCGAAGAACGTCACCTCCTCGCGGCGCATCAGCTCCAGTGCCTCGCCCGGCTCGAAGCGCGGCATCAGCACGAGCTTGGCGCCCCGCATGAACCCGGTGTTCATGATCACGGTCTGCCCGAAGGAGTGGAACAGCGGCAGCACGCCCAGGTAGGTGTCGCCGCCCTCGGTGCGCGGGAACATCTTGTCGTTGACCAGGACGTTCATCAGCATGTTCTGGTGGCTCAGCTCGGCGCCCTTGGGCTGGCCGGTGGTGCCCGAGGTGTAGAGGATCACGGCCGTGTCGTCGGCCGCGGTCTGCACGGTCTCGAACTCGCCCGACATCCCGCCCAGCGCCGCCCAGAACGACTCGCCGTACTCGGACTCGGTCGCCAGCGGCGTGGCCGGGAGCACGAAGAAGTGGTCGCATCCCTCGGCCGCCTCGAACCCGGCCCTGCCCCGCTCGCCCAGGGGCAGCTCGGGGGTGCCCTCGAAGCAGAACAGCGCCTTGGCGTCGCTGTCGTCGAGGTGGTAGGCGATCTCCCTGGACTGCAGCAGCACGTTCAGCGGCACCACGACCGCCCCGGCCTTGAGGATGCCGAAGTAGACGAACGGGAAGTACGGCAGGTTGGGACAGGAGACCGCGACCTTGTCGCCCTTGCCGATGCCGCGCGAGACCAGCAGGTTGGCGACCTGGTTGGCCACTGTGTCGATCATGGAGTACGGCAGCCGCATGTCGCCGAAGACGACGGCCGTGTTCTCCGGGGTGTTCCTGGCGCTGTCTTCCAGGACGATCGACAGGTTGAGCATGACGCCTTCTCTCCTCGTTGAACCTTGGAGCCACATCTTCGCACCACGGACATACCGGCCAGTAGGGGCAGACTTCGCCTGTTTCCTACCGTGATCCACTGGCCGCGGCTCACAATAGGTAACTGAGGTCACGGATGCGTATGGACGCGCTGCGACTCCTGGAGTAAGCAAGTACCAAGTTACTTGCCCCTGGGAGTGGTCATGGAGTACGACTACGTGATCGTCGGAGCCGGCTCGGCCGGATGCGTGCTCGCGGGAAGGCTCTCGGCCGATCCCGGGGTGTCCGTGGCACTGCTGGAGGCCGGAGGCCGGGACGACAAACTTGAGATCCGCATGCCCCTCGGGTTCGCCAAGCTCTTCAAGACCCCGTACGACTGGGACTACACCACCGCCAAACAGGGCGAGATGGCCGGCCGCGAGCTCTACTGGCCGCGCGGGCGGGTCATCGGCGGGTCATCCTCGCTCAACGCCCAGATGTGGGTGCGCGGCTGCGCACTCGACTACGACCAGTGGAAGATCCCCGGGTGGACGTACGAGGACGTGCTGCCGTACTTCCGCCGGGCCGAGCGCCGCGTCGGCAGCAACCACGGCGACGTCTACGGGTCCTCCGGCCCGCTGTTCATCTCCGAGCTGCGCAGCCCCAACGTCACCACGGCCGCGTTCCTCAAGGCCTGCGAGGAGCTGGGGTTACAGCGGCTGGACGAGCTCAACGGCCCCTCCAACGAGGGCTACAGCCCCACCCCCGTCACCCAGGACCGGGGCCGTCGCTGGAGCGCGGCCGACGCCTACCTGCGCCCCGCGATGAAGCGGCCCAACCTCACCGTGATCACCGAGGCCCCGGTGGACCGGATCCTGATCGAGGACGGCCGGGCCGTCGGCATCGAGCACAGCGGCGGCGCCCAGGTCAGGGCCAGGCGCGAGGTCATCCTGTCGGCGGGCGCCGTCGGCTCACCGCACCTGCTCATGCGCTCCGGCGTCGGCGCCGGCGACGAACTGCGCGAGGCGGGCGTCCCGGTCGTGCGCGACCTCCCGGAGGTCGGCAAGAACCTCCAGGACCACCTGTCCACCGGTGCCTTCGTCGCCTGCACCAGGCCCGTCACGCTCACCCGGGCCGAATCTCCGGTCAACCTGCTGCGCTACCTGGTGTTCCGCTCCGGCATGCTCACCTCGAACGTGGGCGAGGCGGTCGCCTTCATCAGGACCACTCCGGAGGAGCCCGCCCCCGACATCGAGCTGGTCTTCGCCCCGGTGCCGTTCAAGGACCACGGCCTCACCCCGCCCACCGGCCACGGGATGACCGTCGGCGTCGTGCTGCTGCAGCCCGAGAGCCGCGGCAGGATCGGGCTGAACGGCCGCGACGTGGTCATCGACCCCGCCTACCTGAGCGCCGGCGTCGACGTCCAGCGGCTGACGGCCGGGCTCAAGACGGCCAAGCAGGTGTTCGCCACCAACGCGATGAAGCCGTACGCGGGCGGGCCGATGCCCCCGTACACCACGCCGGAGAGCGACGAGGAGATCGCCCAGTGGATCCGCGACCGCGGCGAGACCCTCTACCATCCCGTCGGCACCTGCCGGATGGGCGTGGACGAGGCGTCGGTCGTGGACCCCTCGCTGCGGGTGCGCGGCGTGGCGGGGCTCCGGGTGGCGGACGTGTCCGTCATGCCGACGCTCAACCGCGGCCACACCCACGCCCCCGCGGTGATGATCGGTGAGAAGGCCGCCGACCTGATCGCCGAAGGCTGATCGCGAAAAGCCGATAAGCGACGGACCACCCCGGGCGCGGCCCGGGGTGTAGGTTGCCCAGCTATGGAGATCAGGACCGTCCACGCCAACGGGGTGGAGTTCTCGTACCTGACCGTAGGGGACGGGCCGCTGGCACTGTGCCTGCACGGCTTCCCCGACACGGCGCACACCTGGCGGCACCTGCTGCCCGCGCTCGCCGAGCGCGGGTACCGGGCCGTCGCGCCGTTCACGCGCGGCTACGCGCCGACGGAGATCCCCGCCGACGCCGCCTACGAGGGCGCCGCGCTCGCCGCCGACGCGCTCGCCCTGCACGAGGAGCTCGGCGGGGACGAGCGCGCGGTGCTGATCGGGCACGACTGGGGGGCGTTCCCCGTGTACGCGGTCGCCGACCGGTTCCGCTCGGCCGTGACCATGGCGGTCCCGCCGCCCGCCGCGCTGTTCACCGGGCTGATGGAGTACGACCAGCTCAAACGGTCGTTCTACGTGTTCCTCTTCCAGACGCCGCTGGCCGAGGCCGCCGCGGCGACCCCCGGGTTCCTCGACCGGCTCTGGAGCGACTGGTCGCCCGGCTACGACGCGGCCGACGACCTCGCCTTCGTGCGCCGGAGCATCGGCGAGCCGGCCAACCTGGCGGCGGCCGTCGGCTACTACCGGGCCATGATGGGCACGACCCCGCCCTCGGGCCGCTACCCCGACCCCGGCACGGCGGCGTCGACGCCGATCCTCTACCTGCACGGGGAGCGGGACGGCTGCCTGGCGCCCGAGATGACCAAGGACGCCCTGCCTCATCTGCCCGCCGGGTCCCGCGCCGAGCTGGTGCCCGGCGCGGGCCACTTCCTCCATCTGGAGCGGCCGGACGTGGTCAACCGGCTCGTCCTCGACTGGCTCGCCGCTCCCTGAGCCGCAGCACGGCCAGGACGGGGTGCCGCCCCGACAGGCTGACCTCCATCCGCTCCACGGTCTCGAACCCCGGCGGGTCGCCGTCGTACGACAGCGCGACGACCAGCCCGCCGGGGGCCAGCACCCGGCGGATCTCCCGCCAGAGCCGGTCCGGCTCCCCGGCGAGCAGGCCGGCGGGCGGCACCTGACGCCCCCACGGCGGGTTCACCAGCACGCGGTCGACGACGCTCCCGGCCACCGGCAGCCGCCCGGCGTCGGAGATCCCCCACCGGAACCGCGTGCCGCGCGCGGTCCACCCGGCGTCGCCCAACAGGGGGGTTCCGGTCAGGACGGGAGCCGCCTGCTCCGCGCGGCCGGCGTTGGCGCGGGCGGCGGCGACGGCGGCCGGGTCGCGGTCCAGGCCCAGCAGGCGGGCCCCCGGCGCCGCCGCGGCGGCCTCGATGAGCGTCGTGCCCGCGCCGCAGCACGGGTCCAGCACCGTGCCCGCCCCGCCGAGCCGGGCCAGCCCCGCCATGGCGGCGGCCAGCGGAGGATGCAGAGTGCCCGGGATCGAGGCCGTCTTGTACGCCCTGCGGTGCAGGGGCCGGTCGGCGATCCGTACCGCGATCACCGCCCGCTCGCCCTCGATCGTGACCCGCCACGCGGCGCACCCGCCGGGCGGGACCGCGCCGCCGGCCCGGGAGTGGTACGGCGTCCGCAGCCGCCGCGCCAGCTCCGTCCCGACGGCGTCCTCGATCTCGAACCGGGTGTAGGCGCGCCGCCCCACGAACGACGCCGACACCTCGATCCCCGCGGCCCCCGGCGGCCCGGCCGCCTCCGGGCAGGTGATCGCGCGGGCGGCGGCGGCCAGGCGGCGCAGCGCCGCGCGGGCGGGCCCGACGCCGTCCACGACGGCCGCCACCAGCAGCACGTCGTCGGCCGTCCGCAGTCCCGTCAGCCCGGCCGGGGAACCGGCGGGCTCGAACCACACCTCGCGATGGCGCAGCGCGCGCACGCGACCCTGTCGTGAATTCCGAATCTCGGCGGCGACCAGGGGCTCGATGCCACGAACCGACCTGGCCACGGCGAGAGTGTGCGCGGAGGGGCGCGCCCAGCGGCCCTCCGCGGGTGGCGAACCTCGCACCCGCTCTTCTCCCACGTCGCGACCCGGGGCGGCGGTCTGCCGTCCCGCATCACCGGCGGTGGGGTCGTCCGCGACCCGCCGGCGGGTCGCTAGCGCAGGTAGAAGAAGTTCACGCGGGCACTTTAGCGATCATCGAGCGCGGTCGCGACGGATTTTCCGGCGAAAGGTACGTACGGTGTACGTCGCACCCATTGACGTGGGACTGTCCGGGCTCGAATGATGGCACCATGAGCGTCCTGGACTTCGACCTGTCGGACATCCGCTTCTGGGCCAAGCCCATGGCCGAGCGCCAGCAGGCCTTCGACCTGCTGCGCCGGCGTGAGACGCCGGCCTTCTTCGCGGAGCCGGAGATCTCCTTCGCCCCGAGGGGCCCCGGCTACCACGCCCTGGTGCGGCACGCCGACATTGTCGAAGCGAGCCGCACCCCGGAGGTCTTCTGCTCCGGCGACGGCGGGGCGACGAACATCCCGGACATGCCCGCGGAGTTCACCGAGTACTTCGGCTCCATGATCAATATGGACGACCCGCGCCACGCCCGCCTGCGCCGCATCGTCTCCCGGGCCTTCACGCCCAAGATGATCAAGCAGTTCGAGGCGGACGTCGACCGCGCCGCCGAGAAGATCGTGGACGACCTCCTGGTGACCGGCCCCGGCTGTGACTTCGTCACCGAGGTGGCCGCCCGGCTGCCACTGAAGATCATCTGCGACATGATGGGCATCCCGGAGCGCGACTACCAGTTCGTCTTCGAGCGCTCCAACATGATCCTCGGCGGCTTCGACCCCGAGTACGTCGGCACCGACGTCGAAGGCATCGCCGGACGCCTGCTCACCGCCGGCATGGAGCTCCAGCAACTCGTCCAGGACCTCGCCGCCCACCGCACCGGCAACCCCACGGGCGACCTCACCTCCTCGCTGGTCAACGCCAACATCGACGGCGAGCGGCTGACCATGCAGGAGCTCGGGTCGTTCTTCATCCTGCTCGTCGTGGCCGGCAACGAGACCACCCGCAACGCCATCTCGTACGGTCTGCGCCTGCTCACCAAGAACCCCGACCAGCGCGCCCTCTGGCTCCAGGACTTCGACAGGTACGCCCCCACCGCCGTCGAGGAGATCGTCCGCCTCGCCTCACCGGTCAACTTCATGCGCCGCAAGGTCACCCGCGACCACGTCATGAACGGCAACCAGTACCGCGCGGGCGAGAAGGTCGTGCTCTACTACTGGGCCGCCAACCGCGACCCCGAGGTGTTCGACGACCCCGAGCGGTTCGACATCACCCGCCACCCCAACCCGCACGTCGGCTTCGGCGGGCCGGGGCCGCACTTCTGCCTCGGCGCCCACCTGGCGCGCCGCGAGATCACGGTGATGTTCCGCGAACTGCTGCGGCGCGTCCCCGGCATCGAGGGTCACCGGCCGGACCGGCTCTACTCCAGCTTCATCAACGGGACCAAGCACCTGGAGTGCACGTTCTGACGCTCAGCCCTGGGTGATCGGGCGCAGCCGCTTGACGACCGTGTTGACGTCGGGCAGCAGCGCCCTGCCCTCGGCCGGCACCGAGATGAAGACGACCGCCGGCACCTCGCCGCCGGTGTTGAGTGCCGCGGCGACGATCGTGACCTTCTCGGTGGGCGAGGTGAGCGAGTAGGCGATCAGGCTGCCCGTGCTCCCGCCCACCTTGAGCGGCTGCTGGGCGATCTTGCGTACCTTGTTGCCGTCCTGGTAGAGGCGCTTGCGCGCGTCCACCACGACCGCCTTGATCACCGGCTCCAGGTCGTCCGGCGAGCTGTACCTGCCCGCGAGCTTCGCGGGCAGCGGGCCGGTGAGCACCTGCGCCGCCACGTCGTCGCCGACCATGGCGTACTGGCGCGTCTCGTAGCCGTACGTCCCCTTGACCGTGGGCCGCTCGTCCAGCCGCCAGGTGCCGCCCAGCCGCGGCACCGAGATGCCCGCCCGCGCATCCTGGAGCGTGCCGACCACCGGGGAGGCGTCGCCCTTGTACGCGGGCAGCCTGCCGATCGCGTTGGACGTCTTGCGCGGCGTGGCGGGCGCCGACTGGGACGGGGCGGCCTGCGCCTCGGCCCCGCCCTCCTTCGCGCCGGCCAGCGGGCCCGCGATGAACGCCCACAGCAGCGCGATCACCAGCGCGACGGCCGCCGAACTGGCCAGCGCGTAGATCCACAGCGGCTTGCCGGGCTCGTCGAGCGACTCCGGCTCGCCCATCGCCTGGTAGTTGTCGCCGAAGACGGTGTTCCACAGCTCCTGCTGACGCTCCGGGGGAGGGGTGCGCGAGCCGCTGATCTGGCCGGCCGTCACGAACGGGCGGTCGGGGTCTGATGGGTCGCGGCTGAGGTTCGAGCCGGGCCTCCCCTGCTCGCCCCCGGGCCCGCCACGACCGCCGTGACCTCCGGGATCCCCGGGCCCTCCGGCTCCGTGCCCCCCGGGACCACCCGGCCCGCCAGGTCCCCCCGGCCTGCCGGGACCGCTCACGCCGCCCGGCCCGCCGGATCCGTACGGCCCGCCGGCCCCCGGTCCGCCCGGTCCGCCGGCTCCCGGTCCGCCCGGTCCGCCGGCTCCCGGTCCGCCCGGTCCGCCGGCTCCCGGTCCGTACGGTCCGCCGGCTCCCGGTCCGCCCGGTCCGCCGGGGTTGACCGGCGCGTTCACGCCCGCGCCGGCGTGCGCCGCCTGCGCGCCCATCCCGGGGTCACCGTAACCGCCGGAACCTCCCTGGCCGCCGTATCCGCCGGAACCGCTGTATCCGCCGGAGCCGCTGTATCCGTCTGAGCCGCCGTACCCGCCGGTCTCGCCGTATCCGCCCGAGCCGCCGTACCCACCGGATCCGCCCGAGCCGCCGTACCCGCCAGATCCGCCGGATCCGTCTGAGCCGCCGTACCCGTGTCCGTCGCCGCGACCGTCCGCGCCGCCGCGCCCGCCGTGGCCGCCGTGGCCGTCAGGGCCGGCCGCGCCTGTCAGGTTCGCCCGTCCGTACATCATCGTGTGCTCGTCGGCCGCGGCCGACGAGCTGCGCGCGCGGCCTGTGTGGTCGTCGAGACCGCCCGGCCCGTACGTGCCGAGGACGGCGGCGTCCGCGTCGGCGGCCACCGGGGCGGGCTGCAGGTCGGGCACCCGGTTCATGGTCATCGTGCCCTCCAGCGGGTCGCCGGAGCGGGCGGGGTCAGCCGGCAGCGGCCAGGGGGCGGGGGAGTTGAGGTTGGACCAGGCGCCGGAGGACGAGGCCGGCGGCTCCGACCAGGCCGGCACGGGGTCCTTGACCGGCGCCTCCGACCAGGCGGGCAGAGGGTCCTTGACGGGAGGCTCGGGCCATGACGGCTGCGGGCCGGCGTCGCCTCCCTGCCGGGATGCCTCGGGCCACGCGGCGGGGGAGGGTTCGGGCCACGAGGGGGCCTGTCCCTGCCGGGCGTCGGGCCAGGAGGCGGGCTGGGCCTCGGGCCACGAAGGGGCGGGCCGAGGCGCTTCTGGCCACGCGGTGGGGACGGCCGGCGGCTGCTCGGGCCATGCGGCGGCCGCCCCGTCGCGGGGCGGCTCCTGCCATGAGGGCCTGGGCGCCTCGGGCCAGGAGGTGGGCACGTCCTCCCGTGGCACCTCGGGCCAGGAGGGTGGCCGGTGGGACGCTCCGGAATGCTCCGTTGCCATGAGTTCCGGCCCTCCCGAGTGCGTGTCCGGATTCGACGTACCGTGCATGATCTCATGGGATTTTCCAAGAGACCCAGCCGGCTCCGCAGCGAAACGGGCGAAGCCGTGCGGATCGGTCGGCGGATCCTGCATCGGCAGGTCGGCCTCCGAGCGTTCCGGTCCAGCTGAGTGCACCACGGTGACGAGGCTATTCTAATGGGACATATGAGGTCACAACGGATAGATCACCATCAGGTCTCGCGAGCCTGAAGGGTCCATTGTGCCCGTCAACCTCGATCGACCGCCCGCATTCAGCCCAAGACGTACGCTAGGCTTGACCTATGCGTTCGGCGACCCTGCTTCTTAGTGGGCCGCGACGGTTCTGAGAGCTCGCCGTCGCGGCTGCCCCTCGTCATGGTCACGGGGGGTTTTCTTATGGGTCCGAGTCAATCAGAAGGACGACCGCCGTGAGTGAGTACGATCCGCAGGCGCTGCAGGCCAAGTGGCAGCCGCGCTGGGAGGAGATGGATCCCTTCCGGGCGAGCGAGGACGCCGCCGACCCCCGCGAGCGGCGCTACCTCCTCGACATGTTCCCGTACCCTTCGGGCGACCTCCACATGGGTCACGGCGAGGTCTTCGCTCTCGCGGACGTCATCGCGCGCTACTGGTTCCAGCGCGGCTACAACGTCCTCCACCCCATCGGCTGGGACTCCTTCGGCCTGCCCGCGGAGAACGCCGCGATCAAGCACGACGCCCACCCCGCCGAGTGGACCTACCGCAACATCGAGACGCAGGCCACCTCGTTCCGGCGTTACGGCATCTCCTTCGACTGGTCGCGCCGCCTCCACACGAGCGACCCTGACTACTTCCACTGGAACCAGTGGCTGTTCAACCGCTTCTTCGAGCGTGGCCTGGCCTACCGCAAGGGCGGCCTGGTCAACTGGTGCCCCAAGGACCAGACCGTGCTGGCCAACGAGCAGGTCGTGGCCGGCAAGTGCGAGCGGTGCGGCGCCGACGTCATCAGGCGCGAGCTGACGCAGTGGTACTTCAAGATCACTGACTACGCGCAGCGGCTGCTGGACGACATGGACGAGCTGGAGGGCGGCTGGCCCGAGCGCGTGATGACCATGCAGCGCAACTGGATCGGCCGGTCCGAGGGCGCCGACGTGCTCTTCGAGATCGAAGGCCGCGACGAGCCGGTGCACGTCTTCACCACCCGCCCCGACACTCTGTTCGGCGCCACGTTCTTCGTGGTCGCCGTCGACGCGGCGCTGGCCGACGAGATCGTCACCGACGAGCACCGCCCCGCCTTCGAGGCCTACCGCGCCGAGGTCGCCAAGCTGAGCGACATCGAGCGGCTGTCCACCGAGAAGGAGAAGACCGGCGTCTTCCTGGGCCGCTACGCGGTCAACCCGGTCAACGGCGAGCGCATCCCCGTCTGGGCCGCCGACTACGTGCTGTCCGACTACGGCCACGGCGCCATCATGGCGGTGCCGGCCCACGACCAGCGCGACCTCGACTTCGCGCGGAAGTTCGGCCTGCCGGTGCGGGTGGTGGTCCACACCGGGATGGCCGACCCCGGCGAGACCGGCGCCGCCACCTCCGGCGACGGCGAGATGGTCAACTCCGGCCCGCTCGACGGGCTGGGCAAGGCCGAGGCCATCGCCAAGATCATCGAAATCCTGGAGGTCGAGCGGAAGGGCCGCGGCGCGGTCAACTTCCGGCTGCGCGACTGGCTGCTGTCGCGCCAGCGCTACTGGGGCACGCCGATCCCGATCATCCACTGCCCCGACTGCGGCGAGGTGCCCGTCCCCGACGACCAGCTCCCGGTCACCCTGCCCGACCTGCGCGGCGAGGCGCTGGCGCCCAAGGGCGTCAGCCCGCTGGCCAGCGCCACCGACTGGGTGAACGTCGAGTGCCCCAAGTGCGCCGGCCCGGCCCGCCGCGACACCGACACGATGGACACCTTCGTCGACTCGTCGTGGTACTTCCTGCGTTACTGCTCGCCCGGCTACACCGACGGCCCGTTCGACGTCGAGCAGGTGCGCAAGTGGGGGCCGATCGACCAGTACGTCGGCGGGGTCGAGCACGCCGTGCTCCACCTGCTCTACTCGCGGTTCTTCACCAAGGTCCTGTACGACATGGGCATGGTCGGCTTCACCGAGCCGTTCCTGCGCCTGCTCAACCAGGGCCAGGTCATCAACGGCGGCAAGGCGATGTCCAAGTCGCTGGGGAACGGCGTCGACCTCGGCAAGCAGATCGACGACTTCGGCGTCGACGCGGTGCGCCTGACCATGGTCTTCGCCGGCCCGCCCGAGGACGACATCGACTGGGCCGACGTCTCGCCCGCGGCGTCACAGAAGTTCCTGGCCCGCGCGCTGCGCGTGATGAGCGAAGTGGTCAGCGAGCCGGGCGTCTCCTTCGACGGCGGCGACGTCGAGCTGCGCAAGGTCACCCACCACACCATCGACGAGGTCACCAAGCTGATCGAGTCGCAGCGGTTCAACGTGGCGGTGGCCCGCCTGATGGAGCTGACCAGCGCCGCCCGGCGGGCGATCGACTCCGGGCCCGGCGCGGCCGACCCGGCGGTCCGCGAGGCGGCCGAGGCGCTGGCCGTCATGCTGTCGCTCGTGGCCCCCTACACCGCCGAGGAAGGCTGGGAGCGGCTCGGCCACGTGGGCGGCACCGTCGCCAAGGCCGGCTGGCCCACCGCCGACCCGGCGCTGCTCGTGCGCGACCAGGTGACCTGCGTGGTCCAGGTGGCGGGCAAGGTGCGCGACCGGCTGGAGGTCTCGCCGGAGATCGGCGAGGACGAGCTCCGGGCCCTGGCGCTGGCCTCGGAGAAGGTCCGCGCCCATCTGCCGGGCGAGCCCCGGCGGGTGATCGTGCGCGCGCCGAAGCTGGTCAACATCGTTCCCTGACGCCTCCGCGAAGGCCGCCGTCCCCCGTAAGCCGTACGGGGACGGCGGCCTTCGTCGTACCGCCTTCGACCAGGGATGATACGTAGACCGATATCGATCGCTTCCTGATATCGCTATTGGACACCGCCGGATCGGATCTGTTTGGCTCCTGCCCACTGTCGGGTGACGAAGAAGGGCGAACGGCTCTGATGACACGTCGGGGGACGTTGATCGTACGGCTCGCGGCCGCGGGGGCGGCGGCGGGCGTGCTGGTGGCCGGGATCACGGTGCCGGCCGTGGGCGGCGCGGGTCTGGGGTTCAAGTCGGCGGCGGCGATGGCCGACCTGCGGCCGATCGAGCTGCCCGAACCGCCGCTGCCCGAGGTCTCGGTGATGCTGGACGCGCGGGGCAAGGAGATCGCGCGCTTCTACGACGAGTACCGGGAGGTCGTCGGCCTCGACAAGGTCTCCGACGTCATGAAGAAGGCGATCATCGCGATCGAGGACTTCCGCTTCTACCAGCACGGCGGGATAGACCTCGAAGGCACGGCCCGGGCGCTGGCCAAGAACCTGCAGAGCGGCGAGGTCAGCCAGGGCGGATCGAGCATCACCCAGCAGTACGTCAAGCAGGTGCTGGTCAACTCCGCCGACACCGAGGCGGAGCTGGAGGCCGCCCTGGAGCCCAGCTACGCGCGCAAGCTGCGCGAGCTCCGGTACGCCCTGGGCGTCGAGGAGAAGTACACCAAGGACCAGATCCTGGAGAAGTACCTCAACATCGCGTACTTCGGCGCGAGCGTCTACGGGGTGGAGGCGGCGGCCAAGCGGTTCTTCGGCGTCCGGGCGAGCCGGCTCACGCTGCCGCAGGCCGCCACCCTGGCCGGCGCCGTGCAGGACCCGAACGCCACGGACCCGAACCGCGGCCGCGAGCACCGCGCCCGGCTGCTGAAGCGCCGTGACGTCGTGCTGAACCGGATGGCCGAACTGGGAGTGATCACCGAGGCGCAGGCGGCCGCGGCGAAGGCCACCAAGCTGGGATACAAAGGCACGAAGCTTCCGGGCGGCTGCGAAGTCAGCAAATATCCGTACTTCTGTATCTATGTCCGCCAGGAGATCGCGAACGACCCCGCCTTCGGCAAGACCGCCGACGCGCGCCTGCGCGCGCTCAACGGCGGCGGACTCACGATCAAAACCACCCTCGACCCCACCATGCAGGCCGCGGCCGACCGGGCCGTCAAGAAGCACGTACGCGCCTCGGACGCACCCGTCGCCGCCGAGGCCCTCGTCGAACCCGGCACCGGAGCGATCAGGGCCATGGCGGCGAGCAGGCCGTACGGGCGGAGCAAGGCCAGGCACGAGATCTCGTACAACGTCGTCGCGGACGCCCGGCACGGCGGCGGCACCGGCTTCCAGGCGGGCTCCACGTTCAAGACCTTCACCCTGATCACCGCACTGAAGCAGGGCATGAAGACCGACGACGGGCTGACCGCGGGCGCGGGCTACCGGGCGCCCGGCTACGCGGCGTTCAAGAACTGCGCGGGGGAGAGCGTCGGCGACCCGCGGCACACGGTCACCAACGACGAGGGCTCGCCGGGGTGGAAGACGCTGCGCACCGGCACCTGGGGCTCGGTGAACACCTTCTTCATGGAGCTGGAGCAGCGGGTCGGGCTGTGCGAGACGGTCGAAACGGCCACGTCGCTGGGCATCCGCCGCGCCGACGGCCGCGCGCTGCGGGAGTACGAGACGTTCACGCTCGGCATCAACGAGATGGACCCGGTGACGGTGGCCGCCGCGTACGCGGCGATCGCGGCGCGCGGCCGTTACTGCGCGCCGATGGCGATCACCAGGATCACCGGCCGTGACGGCGAGGCCACCGCCTATCGGCCGGACTGCCGTAAGGCGCTGGAGCCCGCCATCGCGGACGCGACCGCCGACGTGCTGTCCGGCGTGTTCACCAAGGGCACGATGCGCGGCGTCGGCGGCATCGGCCGCGACGCGGCGGGCAAGACCGGCACCACGGACGGCTACGCCGCCGCCTGGTTCGCCGGCTTCACCCCGGACCTGGCGGCGGCGGTGAGCATCGGGGACCCGCGCGGCTCCCAGGGGCACAAGCTGACCGGGGTGACGATCGGCGGACGCTACTACGGCGCGGTCGACGGGGCCGCGCTGCCCGGCCCGATCTGGAAGGACACGATGATCGGCGCGCTGAAGGGCGTGCCGCCGACCCGGTTCACCCCCATCGACAGGGACCGGTTCGCCGGGTGCTCCCGGGACTGCCGAACCGAGCCGGAGCCCCGCGAGGATCAGGGCGACGACGCCGGGCAGGACGTCTTCGCGGACCCCGCCGACCTGGACTGAGGTGCCCCCGCCGCCCCCGGACCGAGGTCAGAGGCGGCGCAGGGCCGGCAGGAGCTCCTTCTCCGCCCAGGTGAAGAACGGCTCCTGCTGGTCGGCGCCGATCTGGACGAGGGCGACGTGCGTGTAGCCGGCCTCCACGTAGGCGCGGGCCGCCTCGACCACCGCGTCCACGTCGGACCCGCACGGGACGTTCTCCGCCACGTCCTCGGGCCTGACCGTTTCGGACGCGGCCTCGAAGTTCACCGGGCCGGGCAGCTCGGCCATCACCTTCCAGCCGCCGACCGACCACCGCCACAGCCGGTGCGCCCGCTCCACGGCCGCCTCGGCGTCGGTGTCGTACGAGATCGCGAGCTGACCGTACACGGGCTTGCCGGCGCCGCCGCCGTCGTGGAACCGGCGCACCACGTCCGGCATCGGCTCGTTGATGACGAGGATGTCCCCGAACTCGGCCGCGAGCCGCGCCGAGGAGGGGCCGGAGGCCGCGACGGCGATGGGGACGGGCTCGTCCGGCAGGTCGTAGAGCTTGGCCGAGTCCACGTCGTAGAACTCGCCCTGGAAGGTGACGTAGCCGCCGCCGAACAGCTCCCTGATGATCTGCAGCGCCTCGCGGAACATGCGGTGGCGGGTGTCGGCCGACGGCCAGCCCGCGCCGATGACGTGCTCGTTCAGGTTCTCGCCCGCGCCGAGCCCGAGCGTGAAGCGGCCTCCGCTGAGCACTCCCATCGTGGCGGCCTTCTGCGCCACCACCGCCGGGTGGTAGCGCATGATCGGGCAGGTCACGTACGTCATCAGGGGCAGCCGTTCGGTGGCCTGCGCCACCGCGCCGAGCACCGACCAGGCGTACGGCGAGTGGCCCATCTCCTCCAGCCACGGGAAGTAGTGGTCGGAGATGACCGCGTAGTCGAAACCCGCCCGCTCGGCCCTGGCGGCGAACTCCACCAGTTGCGGGGCGGGCGTCTGCTCGCACATGAGGGTGTAGCCGAATTCCGCCATGGTGCGGGGTCGCCCTTCTACTTGACGGGGTACGGGGACGCGATCCGGTCGCCCAGTTCCTCCAGCACGAGGCCGAGGCCGATGCCGAGGAGCCAGACGTCCTTGGCCAGGCCGAGGCCCGCGGGCGTGGGCTTGACGCTGCCTTCCTGACGCAGGCCCGGGGTCTTGAGGTAGAGCCCGATGAGCCCGCCGGCGAAGACGGTGAGCGCGGCCCCGGCCGCCAGCGACGGCACCATCGGCGCGAGCAGCGCGGCGCCGAGCGCGATCTCGGACTTGGACAGCAGAGCGGTGAACGTCCGCGGGTCCAGGTCGCGGAGGAAGGGGTAGACGCCCGCGGCCATCTGATGCGTGCCCGCCGCGGTCTGCTCGTCGGCGCGGGCCTTGCCGAGGCCGGAGTTCAGGATGAAGACCCCGGCCGCCACCCGTGAAGGCAGCTGGTGGGGACGGGCGAAGACGCGCATGAGTGCCTCCCGGAGATGCGTTCCGCCAGACCCTCTTCCCTCACCTTTTCCAGACATCCATGACTATGTCCGGATTTGACCGGGTCATCAGCGGTCCCGGTCGAAACCGGGGCCGGGCGCTCGCGGCCGAAATCGCGGCTGCCCCTCGCCGGGACGCGCACTAATGTCTAGCTGTGACAACTGGCGCATACCTGAGATACCCCCATCTGTCCGGTGACCTCGTCACCTTCGTCGCCGACGACGACGTCTGGCTCGCCCCGATCACCGGTGGGCGGGCGTGGCGGTTCACCGCCGACCGGACCCCCGTGTCGAACCCCCGCCTCTCGCCCGACGGCTCCCGCATCGCCTGGACCAGCACCCGCGAGGGCGCCCCTGAAGCGTTCGCCGCCGAGGTCGACGGGCCGGAGGGCGAGCGGCTCACCCACTGGGGGAGCGCGTCGACCCAGGTGCGCGGATGGAGCGCCGAGGGACAGGTGCACGTCGTCAGCGCCGCGGGGCAGGCCGCCCGCACCAGGATGTGGGCCCACGCCGTCCCGCTCGACGGCGGGCCGGCCACCCGCCTGCCCTACGGCTGGGTGAGTGACGTCGCCGTCAGCGGCGCCCGGGTGGTGACGGTGTCCCCCATCTGGCGCGAGCCGTCCCAGTGGAAGCGCTACCGCGGCGGCACCGCGGCCAAGATCTGGGTCGACGCCGACGGCTCCGGGGAGTTCACCCGGCTGTTCGCCGACGACCCCGCCCAGCACTGGGCCGCCATGTGGGCCGGCGACCGGATCGCCTTCCTCTCCGACACCGACGGCACCGGGAACCTCTACTCCGCCCTGCCCGACGGCTCCGACCTGCGCAAGCACACCGCCCACGAGGAGTTCTACGCCCGTCACGCCGCCACCGACGGCGAGCGGATCGTCTACAGCCACGCCGGCGACCTGTGGCTGCTGGAGAGCCTCGACGCGGAACCGTACCGGCTCGACATCAGGCTCGGCGGGCCGCGCCCGGCCCGCGCCAGGCGCCCGGCGCCCGCCCGCGCCGGCGGGTTCTCGCCCGACGAGACCGGGCGCGCCAGCGCCGTCGAGATCCGCGGCACCGCCCACTGGGTCACCCACCGCGACGGCCCCGCCGGCACGCTCCGCGCCGAACCCGGCGTCCGGGTCCGGCTGCCCCGCGTGCTCGGCTCCGACGGCCGAGCCATCTGGGTGTCCGACGCCACCGGCGAGGACGGCCTGGAGGTCGGCACCCCCGGCGGCGAGATCCGCACGCTGGCCGCCGGCGAACTCGGCCGCGTGCTCGCCCTGACCGCCTCGCCCGACGGCAAGCACGCCGCGGTCGCCACCCACGACGGCCGCCTCCTCGTCGTCGACGTCGAGACCGGCGCCCTGCGCGAACTCGACCGCACCACCCACGGCGACATCAGCGGGCTCACGTTCTCCCCCGACTCCGCCTGGCTGGCCTGGGTGCACCCGCACCGGGAGCCGCTGTCGCAGATCAAGATGGGCCGCGTCGACGGCACCTCCACCATCGAGGTGACGCCGCTGCGCTTCTCCGACCACGACCCCGTCTTCACCCGCGACGGCAAACACCTGGCGTTCCTGTCGGTGCGCACGTTCGACCCGGTGTACGACGCCCACGTGTTCGACCTGTCGTTCCCCGTCGGCTGCCGGCCGTACCTGGTGCCGCTGCGCGCCACCACCCCCTCCCCGTTCGACCCCAGCCTGCGAGGCCGGGGCTTCAACGGCGAGGACGACCACCCGCAGGCGGAGGAGAAGAAGAAGGACGACGCCCCGCCGCGCACCGAGGTCGACCCCGAAGGGCTCGCCTCCCGCGTGGTGCCGGTCCCCGTGCCCGCCGGCCGCTACGGCAACCTGCGCACGGCCAAGGACGCGCTGCTCTGGCTGCGGCACCCGCTCACCGGCCGGCTCGGCGACGGCACCGAGTCCACCGGCGAGGTCGTGCTGGAGCGCTACGACCTGAAGAAGCGCGCCAAGGCCGAGCTGGGCAAGGAGTTCCGCGCCTTCGAGGTGAGCGGCGACGGCACCCGGCTCGTCGTCAACGGCAAGAACGGCCTGCAGACCCGCTCCGCCGGAGAGGGCGACGAGGTCGTCACCATCGAACTGGACCGGGTCGCCGTCCGGCTCGACCCGGTCGCCGAATGGCGGCAGGGCTACCGCGAAGCGGGCCGGCTCATGCGCGACCACTTCTGGCGCGCCGACATGAACGGCGTCGACTGGCAGGGCGTCCTCGACCGCTACGCGCCGCTCGTCGAGCGCATCGGCGCCTACTCGGAGCTGATCGACCTCCTCTGGGAGGTGCAGGGCGAGCTCGGCACCTCCCACGCCTACGCCATCGGCAGCGGCGGGGCCGTCGACCCGCGCCGCCGCCAGGGCCTGCTCGGCGCCGACCTGTCCCGCGACGAGGACGGCACGTGGCGCGTCACCCGCATCCTCCCCGGCGAGTCGTCCGACCACGACGCCCGCTCGCCGCTGCTCGCGCCCGGCGTCGCCGTCCGGCCCGGCGACGCGATCGTCGCCGTCAACGGCACCCCCGTCGACCCCGCGCGCGGGCCGCTCCCGCTCCTGGCGGGCACCGCCAACCAGCCGATCCAGCTGACCGTCCGCCCGGCCACCGGCGGGGAGACCCGCAAGGTCGTGGTCACCCCGATCGCCGACGAGACCCGGCTGCGCTACCACGACTGGGTCGAGGGCCGGCGCGCCTTCGTCCGCGAGGCGTCCGGCGGCCGGCTCGGCTACCTGCACGTGCCCGACATGGTGGCGTCCGGGTGGGCGCAGTTCCACCGCGACCTGCGTACCGAGATGGCGCGCGAGGGGCTCGTCGTGGACGTGCGCGAGAACGGCGGCGGGCACGTGTCGGAGCTGATCCTGGAGAAGCTGTCGCGCAAGGTCACCGGCTGGATCCGGGTGCGCGGCCACGAGCCGATGCGCTACCCCGAGGACTCCCCGCGCGGGCCCGTCGTCGCCGTCACCGACGAGTACGCCGGCTCCGACGGCGACATCGTCAGCGCCGGCATCAAGAACCGCCGCATCGGCCCGCTTGTCGGGGTCCGCACCTGGGGCGGCGTGATCGGGATCGACTCGCGCTACTCGCTGGTCGACGGCACCGTGGTCACTCAGCCGCGGTACTCGTTCTGGCTGGAGGGGCACGGCTGGGGGGTGGAGAACCACGGCGTCGACCCGGACGTCGAGGTCGTCATCACGCCCCAGGACCGGGTCGCCGGCCGCGACCCGCAGCTGGAGAAGGCCGTGGAGCTGGCGCTCGCCGCCCTGGACGAGCACCCGGCCGCCACCCCGCCCGACCTCCCGCCCCTCCCGTAGGCCCGGCGCCCGGGCCGGCCGACAGCACCCGACGCTCTCGACGGGGCCCGTAGGCTCCCGCGCCTGGCCTTTCATGGAGCCGGCCCCCGCCGGGGTTCAGCGCCGGCTCGTCAGGGTGCCGGTCCCGGCCGGTGATGCCGGGCGCTCACCGGGTCACGGTGGAGAGCCTCCGCAGGATCTCGGCGAGCACGGGCTCGGTGGTGGCGAAGTTGAGCCGTACGAACGTCTCGCCGCCGGGCCCGAACACCGCGCCGTCACTGAGCAGCACCTTCGCCTCCCGCTCCAGCCGCTCGGCCACCCCGGGCCGCCCGTATCCGAGCCACGCCAGGTAGGTGGCCTGCGGCATGCGGTACGTGACGCCCTCGGGCAGCCGGCCGGCGATGGCGCGCCGGTTGCGGTCGAGCAGCGCGACCGTGTCCGCCAGCCAGGCGTCACCGTGCCGCCAGGCGGCGACCGTCGCCTCGACGCCGAACAGGTTCGCCGAGCCGAACAGGAACGGCGGCTGGGTGTCCAGCGCCTTGCGCACCTCCGGCGAGCCGATGTGGGCCACCGAGCAGCGGATGCCGCCCAGGTTGAACGCCTTCGTGGCCGAGGTGAGGGTGACCGTCCGCTCGGGCAGGATCGTGCCGAACGGGATGTGCCGGTTCGGCTCGTACACGAGATCCGCGTGGATCTCGTCGGCGATGACCAGCAGGTCGTGCCGTTCGGCCAGCTCGGCGAGCTCCTCCAGCTCGGCGCGGCTGAACACCCGGCCGGTCGGGTTCTGCGGGTTGACCAGCAGCAGGACCTTGCAGCCCGACAGCTCGGGGATCTCGGCGCGCCACGAGTCGCCGTCGGGCACGAGCCGGAGGGGCACCAGCGGCCGGTCCATGGTCTCCAGCGTGCCGAGGAACGGGTGATAGGCGGGGGTGTGCAGCGCCACCCCGTCTCCGGGCTCCGTCACCACGTGCAGCAGCACCTGGAGCGCCTGGTTGATGTCGGAATAGGATCGGACCAGTCCGGGATCGGGCTCCCAGCCGTAGCGGGCGGCCATCCGCTCCGCGAAGGCCTCGGCGAGCGGGCCGCTCGCGGGGCTGTCGAGCCAGGCGGGGTAGCCGAGATCGCCTTCCACGCGGCGGCGCAGCGCCTCCACCACCGCGGGCGCGGTGGGCAGGTCCATGTCCGCGACCCAGGCCGGGATGACGCCGGGGCCGACCTTGGCCCACTTGAGTCCGTCGTTACGTGCTTTGAACGCTTCGCCGACGAAAGTCTCGCTCATCCGGACATTCTAGGAAAATGCCTTCTGTCGATCTCCGTGGGCCCGGCCGCCGTACGGTTCAGCGACGGGTGACGGACCTCCACAGCCGCACCGTACGATCACGCCGCCCCCACGCGATCACCCCGCTGATCACGAGCAGGGCCAGCGGCATCACCAGCGGCCCGCCGCTCACGAACGCCTCGGTCAGCGTCGCACCGGCCATCAGCCCCGCGAACGCCAGCGCCGCCGCCCCGGACAGCGCGGGCACCAGCAGCGCCACCGCCCCGACCACCTCCACCACCCCGACCAGGTGACGGAACCACTCACCCCACCCGATCGCCTCGAACGTCGACACCGACGGCTCGGCCCCGGTGAACTTGCCCAGAGCCGCCATGAGGAACAATCCGGCCGCGACCACCTGCAACACCCACAACCCGGCCCCGGCCAGCCACCGCCCGGTGCTGGATCTCGTCTCGATCATCTCCATGCCGCCGACGCTACGGACTCCGATCGCCCGCCGACATGCGCCTGGATACCGGACACAGGGGAGTTAGGTGCACTTGTGCCGGAACGGTGGCGTATGAGACGAAGAGTGGCCGGTGGGGTGCGGAGAAACCCGGGCCCCAGGGCTCACATCGGAAGATCGACGGCCATCGGCGAGGTCCGGTGACCTTCAGCCGGAGACTCCGCCCGGCGAGGAGGAGCGGCGACATGGCCGGGAACGGTGTGGAGGGGCGGCCAGAGCCAGAAGGCGGTGCGAGCGGGTGGGGAGGGGCGGTCGGTGCGGGAGGCGCGGTGCGGCGAGGGGCCGCACCGCGCGGAGCCGACTTACGTGGCGAGTCCGGAACGCCCGTGCGAGGCGGCGACCAGGGCCTCTGGAAAGGCGATGAGGTCAGCGCCGCCGGGAGGAGCGGCAGGGTCAGAGGCGGCGCAGGACCGCCACGACCTTGCCCAGGACGCTGGCCTCGTCACCCGGGATGGGCTCGTAGTTGTCGTTGTGCGGCACCAGCCAGACATGGCCGTCCTTGCGCTTGAAGGTCTTGACCGTCGCCTCGCCCTCGATCATCGCGGCCACGATGTCGCCGCTCTCGGCGACGGGCTGCTGGCGGACCACGACCCAGTCACCGTCGGCGATGGCGGCGTCGATCATCGAGTCACCGGTGACCTGCAGGAGGAAGAGCGTGCCCTCGCCGACCAACTGCTTGGGGAGCGCGAAGACGTCCTCGACGCTCTCCTCGGCGAGGATCGGGCCACCGGCGGCGATGCGGCCGACCAGCGGGACGTAGGCGGCGGTGGGCCGGTTGACCGGCGCCTCCTCGTCACTCCCGTCGGGATCCACCCACAGGACCGGCTCACCCGGCAGGCGAACCTCCAACGCGCGCGGGCGATGCGGGTCGCGCCTCAAATAACCCTTGCGCTGCAGGGCCGTCAACTGATGTGACACGCTCGACGTGCTGGTCAGCTGGACGGCCTCGCCGATCTCGCGCATCGAGGGCGGATAGCCGCGCTGTTGCACAGAATCGCGGATCACCTCGAGGATCTTGCGTTGCCGGGGCGTCAGCCCCAGCGCGTCACGCCTCCGCACCGCGAGGTCACTGACCCCATTGGCGTCATCCCGCTCGCTCATGCCTCTCCTCCTCGCCCGGCGGCTCGCCTCACGGCGCCCCTCCCGGTCTGTGGTCCCGGTGTCGCACACAGCGACCGTATCGCTGTTGAAGATCATCTTCAAACAATTGTTCGAGTCTTCCTCGAAATTGACGGCCGTGTGGTGTACAACATCGTACGGGAGTTCGATCGACACCGTGTTCGATTTGCCGATCTTTATAGGCCGTTTCCGGGGGCCATGACGGCGGGAGGTCCATCATGCGAACGACCAGGATGACCGGCCTGACCGGCGACGACAGACGGCTCGCGCCCATCGCCGACGCCGCAGGGAAGCCTGGCCGCGCGTCCACATCCGGCCACGACCACCCGCGCCCGCCCGTCCCGTCCGATCAGGACCGCCCCCTCCCGCCGCCCCTTCGCGACGCTCCCCTTTCGAAACCAGCCGAAGCCCGCCCTCCGTCGGACCCCTCCGAAGGCCGCGCCCTCCCGCGTCCTGCTGAGAGCGGCGCTCTTTCGGGTCCCTCCGGGGAGCGCGCTTTCCCCCTTTCTGCTGAGGGCCGCCCTGACCCGCGCTCTGCGGAGGGCTGCGATCTCCAAAGGGTCGTGGAGATGCCTGCCCTTCCGCGTTCTGTCCGGGATCGCCGTGTTCCTCGGCCTGCTGAGGGTCAGACCTCTCCGGACTCTGCCGAGGGGGGATCTCTGCCGCGCTCCGCTGAGGGCGGTCGTGTTCCGGGGTCTGGTGAGGGCCGATCCAGGGGGCGGGGTTCCGGGGCGCGGGCGGGCAGGGAGCAAACCGGCGGCCCCCGGGCGCGGCGGGCGGCCGCCGGTGAGCGCCCGAACCTCTATCTCGTCCCCCCGTCCCGCCTTTCCTCCGACGCCGAGCCGGTCTCAGGCCCTGCGAGGTGGGGGAGGAGCGACGGAGGCCCGGTCCGTACGGGAGAGGGCCGGCCCGCCGTCGGCCAGATCATCAGGGGCGGCGGTTACGGGCGCGGCCCCGATTCCAGCGAGACGGCCGGACGGCGTCGCGGACCGGGCGCACGGGGAAGGCGCCTGACCGACGACGGCCCCCTGCGGAGCGTGACCCCCAGCACCGACGCCGACCCTTGTGCCGGCGGCCGGTCCGGTGGTGGCTGGGATGAGGAGGCGGCGAGGCGGGGGGCGATTCCGGCCGGGACCTTCAGAGACGGGCGTGCGCCGTCGTCCCCGGGCAGGGCGCGAGGGCTCAGGCGTGATGGTTCGTCGATGGCACCCAAGGGGAGCGGTCGCGCGCGCGAGGATGACAGGGCGTTGACCGATCAGGCGACGCGGCGAGCTTCCGGCAAGGGCGGACGGCGTCGCGGCGCCGGGACGCCGATGCTGGGGCGACGGGCGCGTACGGCCGCCGGCCCCGCCACCTCTCGCGGCGCCGGCCCGTCCACCTCCCGCGCCAACGGCTCTGCCGCGTCCCGTGGCGTCGGCCCTGCCATGTCCCGGGCGGCAGGCACGTCCCGCGGCGTCGGGTCCGCCACCTCTCGCGCCGCCGGGTGGTTCGGGCGGAGAAGGACGGACCGGGCCGTGCGGCTCGGGCGGGCGGGGAGAAGGGGCGGTGCCGTCGAGGCGGCGCCGGTGCGGTTGACGCGGCGGGGGCGTGCCGTGCTGGTGCTGGTGATGGCGCTGCTGTCGCTGGGCGGGTTCTGGCTCGGCACCAGGGCGGCCGGCCACGCACAGGCGGACCGGTCGCCGGGCGCCGCGGGGTCGCCGTGGGTGCAGGTGCGGGAGGGCGACACGCTCTGGAGCGTCGCCGCCGCCGTCGCGCACCCCGGCGAGGACCCCGCCGCCGTGGTGCGGGAGATCAGGCGGCTCAACGGACTGACGGGTTCGCTCCTGCGGTCCGGCACCCGTCTCTACGTCCCGGGTGACGCCGTCACCCCTTTACACCAGGGACAATGAGTGGCCGGGTCATGCTCCCGAGCCTCTGTGAACGCATGTCACGTACGTGACGCGTGCTGACGAAAGTGACGCGCTGCGGCGACACGCCCGAGGGGTGGCGCGAACCCGCTGGCTGATCAGCGACTTCGGTAGGACGGGCTCGGCCAACTTGCGTTCATGGTCGCGCGCTTCTACGGTTGGACCACAACATCTAGTAGTTACACCGATGTAGTTCACCACACCTTGTGTTTCGCCGACCGCACCACAGCTCGATTGTGGGGCGTGCGCGAGCGTCCGCCGGGGCGGATTCCCGTGCCTGTGGTGACCCCTGGAGCGAGGAGGCGTAAGCGTGCATTGTCCGTTCTGCCGCCATCTCGACACCCGGGTCGTCGACAGCCGCTCCACGGAGGACGGCGCGGCGATCAGGCGCAGGCGTACGTGCCCCGAGTGCGGGCGCAGGTTCACCACACAGGAAACCGTGCTCCTCATGGTGAGCAAGCGCAGCGGGGTCACCGAGCCCTTCTCGCGGGACAAGGTCGTCGCGGGCGTGCGACGGGCCTGCCAGGGCAGACCGGTGAGCGAGGACTCGCTGGCGCAGCTGGGGCAGAGGGTGGAGGAAGTCATCAGGGCCAAGGGCGCGGCCGAGATCGCCTCCAACGAGGTGGGACTGGCGATCCTCGGGCCGCTGCGCGAGCTCGACGAGGTGGCTTACCTGCGGTTCGCATCGGTTTATCGCGGTTTCGAGAGCCTGGCGGACTTCGAGGCCGAGATCCAACAGTTGAAGGCGGAGAAGGGGGAGTCATGACGGAGACGTCCAGCGGATCAGTGACGCGCGGAGGCAAGCGTCCCCGCAAGGGCCTGAAGATGAAGCGGATCTTCACCACGGCCGGCGTGCACCCGTACGACGAGATCGCGTGGGAGCGCCGCGACGTCGTCATGACCAACTGGCGCGACGGCTCGATCAACTTCGAACAGCGGGGCGTCGAGTTCCCCGAGTTCTGGTCGATCAACGCCACCAACATCGTGACCACCAAGTACTTCCGCGGCGCGGTCGGCACGCCGCAGCGCGAGCACAGCCTGAAGCAGCTCGTCGACCGGGTCGTCGGCGTCTACACCCGGACGGGTCTGGAGCACGGCTACTTCGCCGGCGAAGAGGACGCCGAGATCTTCGACCATGAGCTGAAGCACGCCCTGGTCCACCAGATCTTCGCGTTCAACTCCCCGGTGTGGTTCAACGTCGGCACCCAGTCGCCCCAGCAGGTGAGCGCCTGCCAGCCGTACGACGCGCTGGTGAGCACGCCCGACGGGCTCGTCCCGATCGGCAAGCTCGTCCAGGACAACGCGATCGGCGCCAAGGTCTACGACGCCCACGGCCTCACCCGCGTCATCGCCACCAAGGCCAACGGCGTGAAGAACGTGTTGCGCCTGCACACCAAGGCGGGCTACACGCTTGACGTCACCGGCGACCACCTGGTGTGGAAGGCCACCGGCGACGGTACCGGCCACTTCGTGGAGGCCGCCACGCTCAATCCCGGAGACCAGCTCGAATGGCACCGGCGCGAAGCGTTCGGCGAAGGCGAGATCGACTTCACCGAGGTGGCGGAGGCGGCCCTCGCCGGCTGGCTGCAGTCCGACGGCTTCGTCGGACAGGACGAGGGCACCGACAAGTCCCTCACCATCGAGGCGACGACCGTCAACGACGCCGAGCTCGCCTGGGTGACCCGAGCACTCGACGTCGTGTTCCCCGACGTGCACCGCAAGGAGCGCACGGTGGAGACGCAGGACACCTCGCTCGACTGCCGGCGCACCCGCCTCGACGGCAAGTCGCTGGAAGGCTTCGTGGACAAGTGGGACCTGCGTCGGCGCGGCGTCGACATGTCCGTCCCCGCCGGCCTCTTCACCGCTCCGCTGCCGGTGGTGGCCGCCTATCTCCGCAGCGTCTTCCAGGCCGAGGGCATCGTCTCTGCGAGGGAGAGCTCCACCGTCGTCGAGGTCGACATGATCTCCGAGGAGCTGATCCGCGGCATGCAGCGCCTGCTGCTGCGCTTCGGCATCTACGCCCGCGTCGGCGTCAAGAAGGACGCCCGCGACGACCGCGAGGGCTGCTGGACGCTGCGCATCCAGTCCGCCGGCGACCGGCGCACCTTCGCCGACGAGATCGGCTTCATCGACGAGACCAAGTCCGGCCAGCTCGAGACGAGCTTCGACCAGCCGGGACACCCGTCGAAGGCGACCAAGCGGCTGGAGATCGACCGGGTCGAGGACCTCGGGCCGATGGAGGTCTACGACATTCAGACCGAGAGTGGCGAATACCTCTCGGGCAACCTCCGGGTGCACAACTGCTTCATCCTCGCCGTGGACGACACGATGGAGTCGATCCTGGAGTGGTACAAGGAAGAGGGCGTGATCTTCAAGGGCGGCTCCGGGTCGGGCGTCAACCTGTCCCGCATCCGTTCGTCCAAGGAGCTGCTCTCCAGCGGCGGCACCGCCAGCGGGCCGGTGTCGTTCATGCGCGGCGCCGACGCCAGCGCCGGGACGATCAAGTCCGGGGGCGCCACCCGCCGGGCCGCCAAGATGGTGGTCCTCGACGTCGACCACCCCGACATCGAGGAGTTCATCGAGACCAAGGCGCGCGAGGAGGACAAGGTCCGCGCGCTGCGTGACGCCGGGTTCGACATGGACCTCGGCGGCAAGGACATCGTCTCGGTGCAGTACCAGAACGCCAACAACTCGGTGCGGGTCTCCGACGAGTTCATGCGCGCGGTGGAGAAGGGCGAGAAGTTCGGCCTGCGGGCCCGGCTCTCCGGCGAGGTGATCGAGACCGTCGACGCCCGCGACCTGTTCCGCAAGATGGCGAAGGCGGCGTGGGAGTGCGCCGACCCCGGCGTGCAGTACGACGACACGATCAACGACTGGCACACCACTCCCGAGACCGGGCGGATCACGGCCAGCAACCCCTGCTCCGAATACGTCCACCTGGACAACTCCTCCTGCAACCTGGCCAGCATCAACCTGCTGAAGTTCCTCAAGGATGACGGCGCCTTCGACGTGGCCGGCTTCGTCAAGCTGACCGAGCTGATCATCACGGCGATGGACATCTCGATCACGTTCGCCGACTTCCCGACGGAGAAGATCGGCGAGACGACCCGCGCCTACCGGCAGCTCGGCATCGGCTACGCCAACCTGGGCGCCCTGCTCATGGCGACCGGCCACGCGTACGACTCCGACGGCGGCCGGGCCGTGGCCGGGGCGATCACGTCGCTGATGACCGGCGTGTCCTACCGCCGCAGCGCCGAACTGGCCGGGGTGGTCGGCCCGTACGACGGATACGCGCGCAACGCCGAGCCGCACAAGCGGGTGATGCGCAAGCACGCGGCGGCCAACGACAGCCTGCGCACGATCGGCTCGATGGACGCCAAGATCCACGCCGAGGCGTCCCGGCAGTGGGCGGAGTGCCTCAAGCTGGGCGAGAAGGACGGCTACCGCAACGCCCAGGCCAGCCTGCTGGCCCCGACCGGGACCATCGGCCTGATGATGGACTGCGACACCACCGGCATCGAGCCCGACCTGGCGCTGGTCAAGTTCAAGAAGCTCGTCGGCGGCGGGTCGATGCAGATCGTCAACCAGACGGTGCCGCGGGCCCTGAGGAAGCTCGGCTACCAGGAGGAGCAGGTCGAGGCGATCGTCGAGTACATCGCCGAGCACGGGCACGTGGTCGACGCCCCCGGCCTGCGGCAGGAGCACTACGAGGTGTTCGACTGCGCGATGGGCGAGCGGGCGATCGCGCCGATGGGTCACGTGCGGATGATGGCGGCGACGCAGCCGTTCCTGTCCGGGGCCATCTCCAAGACCGTCAACCTGCCCGAGTCGGCCACGATCGACGACATCGAGCAGGTCTACAAGGAGGGCTGGGAGCTCGGCCTCAAGGCGCTGGCCGTCTACCGCGACAACTGCAAGGTGGGCCAGCCGCTGTCGGCCGGCGGCAAGAAGGAGGAGCCGAAGGCGGCCGAGCCGGAGGTCAAGGTCGTCGAGGTGGCGCGGCCGACCCGGCGGCGCATGCCCAACCAGCGGCCGAGCACCACGACCCGGTTCACGGTCGGCGGCGCCAAGGGCTACATGACCGCCTCCTCCTACCCCGACGACGGGCTGGGCGAGGTCTTCCTCAAGATGTCCAAGCAGGGCTCGACGCTGGCCGGTGTCATGGACGCCTTCTCGGTGGCGATCTCGATCGGGCTCCAGTATGGGGTTCCGCTGGAGACGTACATGAGCAAGTTCGTCAACATGCGGTTCGAGCCGGCGGGCATGACCGACGACCCGGACATCCGGATGGCGACGTCGGTGATGGACTACATCTTCCGGCGGCTGGCGCTCGACCACCTGCCCTACGAGGAGCGGGCGGCGCTCGGCATCTTCTCGGCGGCCGAGCGGGCGGCGCAGCAGCGCGGGGAGGACCCGGCGGCGCTGCAGGAGACGGTGGAGGCGCTGGCCCAGTCGGCGCCGATCGAGCCCGCGCCGAAGGAGGAGCGGCGTGAGGCCGAGCCCGGCAAGGAGATGACGCTGGAGAGTCACCAGCGCTTCACCGCCGACGCGCCGCTCTGCATGACGTGCGGCACGAAGATGCGCCCGGCGGGCAGCTGCTACGTCTGCGAGGGCTGCGGCTCGACCAGCGGCTGCAGCTGATCGTGCGGCCATGGGCGGGGTGCCGGGTTCGTCCCGGCGCCCCGCCCGTGCCGTGCTCAGGCCCGGCGCGGGTCAGCCCGTCCCGAGCTGGCGCGACAGCGACGGGACGTCGGAGATGATCCAGTACTCGGCGAACCTGTCACCCTCGGCCCGCAGGAGGTCGTGGCCGCTGAAGGCGATCCGGGTGCCGGGCGCGGCGGTGGCGCCGGGCATGCCGCCCCGGTAGGCGCCGGCGAAGGTCCACCGGGCGGCCACGTGGTCGCCCTCGACGATCGGCCCGACGTCGAGGGTGACGGTGACGTTCTCGAACGGCTCGTGTCCCTGCCGCAGCGTCTCGATCAGCTGGTCGGGTCCCCGCACCTCCATGTCCGGCCAGTGGCCGACGAAGCCGGGGGTGACCAGTTCATGGGCGAGGGAGAAGTCGCCCTGCCACATGGTGAGCAGCCATCGTTCGTACAGTTTCGCCATCATGACGGTGATCTCTACCCACGGCCGCTGCTTGGATAGATTGCTTCCTCCGCGTCCCTGACGTCCCCCACGTCCCGCGCCCCCCGCGTCCGACGGCAAGCGGCCTGTAAGCGAGCGTCGATCACGGCGGGCCAAGCTGGGTGTCCATGGAAAGGAAGGGCCTGTCATGACGGTTCCCCCGCGATCCCCCGTGCTCGACCGGCGGCCCAGCAAGGCATTGATCATCGGTCTGGTGCTGTCCAGCCTGCTGGCGCTGGGGGTGCTGGCGGTGCTGCTGGCGAGCGGCGGGCCGATCGGCTTCGGCCTGTCGGCGCTGCTGGCGATCGCGCCATTGCCGGTGCTGCTGGCGGCGGTGCTCTCGCTCGACCGGCTGGAGCCGGAGCCGAAGCTGCACCTGGCGTTCTGCTTCGCCTGGGGGGCGGGGGTGGCGGTGGGCGTGGCCATCCTGCTGAGCCTGGTGGGGGTGGAGCTGTTCGCCCGCGCCGGATACGGGGAGCAGGCCGTGAGCCTCATCAGCACGGTGGTGCTCGCGCCGGTGATCGAGGAGGCGCTCAAGGGCGCGGCGCTGCTGCTGCTCCTGCGCCGGCGGCGGGAGATCGACGGTCTGACGGACGGCATCGTGTACGCGTCGATGGCCGGGCTGGGTTTCGCCGCGGTGGAGAACGTCGGCTACTACCTGATGGCCTACGGCGAGGAGGGGGCCGGCGCGGTCGTGCAGCTGTTCGTCATCCGCGGGCTGATCGACCCGCTGGGCCACCCGGTCTACACCGCGATGATCGGGGTGGGGGTGGCGTACGCGCTGACCCGCCGCAACGCCGTCCGGTTCGCGGCCGTCCCGCTGGGTTACCTGGCCGCGGTCCTCCTGCACGCCCTGTGGAACGGCGCGGCCTCCACCGGGTCGCTGGCGATGGTCGCGGGCGCGTATCTGGTGATCATGGTGGCCCTCATCGCGCTGATCGCCATCACGGTGGTGGAGCGCAGGCAGCTCGTCTCACGGATGGGCGCCTATCTGCCCGCGTACGCCTCCACCGGCCTGGTCAGTGAGCTGGACGTGCGGATGCTGACCACGATGCGGGCCCGCCGCGAGGCCCGCAAGTGGGCCAGGGGGATCGGGCTGGGCCGCCAGATGAGCGACTACCAGCAGGCCGCCACCGAGCTGACCATGCTCCATCTGCGCGCGGAGCGGGAGGGCGCGGATCCGGCCCGGTTCGAGGCCGAGCGCGATCTGCTGCTGGACGCGATGGCGCGGGCCCGCCGCTGGTGAGAGCTCACCCGCCCGGAAGCCGCATTCTTGGCATAATGTCCGGCGTCGACGAGAGGGGAGCACGGATGAGCTGGGTGGAGATCGAGTCCGAGGCCGAGCTGCGTGAGCTGCTGGGCGAGGTGATGCCCCGGGCGGCGACGAAGGAGCGGGCCCGCCTGCACGAGCGCGACCGGCAGTGGCTGGCGGCCTCGCCGTTCGTCCTGATCGCCACCGCCGACGCCGACGGCAACTGCGACGTCTCGCCCAAGGGAGACCCGGCCGGGTTCACCCACGTCATCGACGACACCACGATCGCCATCCCCGACCGGCCGGGCAACCGCAGGGCGGACGGGTTCCGCAACGTGCTGTCCAACCCGCACGTCGGCCTGATCTACCTGATCCCCGGCCGCAACGAGACGCTGCGCGTGAACGGCCGCGCCCGGCTGGTGCGGGAGGCGCCGTTCTTCGATGAGCTGATCGTCAAGGGCCACCGGCCCGCGCTCGCCCTGGTCGTGGAGATCGAGCAGATCTTCTTCCACTGCGCCAAGGCGTTCATGCGCAGCGCGCTGTGGCGGCCCGAGCGGTGGGGTCCCGACCTGCTCCCGTCGCACGCCACCCTGGTCAAGGAGGTGCAGGTGACGCCTGAGACGCTGGCGGAGCTGGAGACCTACTACTCCGAGGACAACTACGCCAAGAAGCTGTACGGGGTCTAGGCGGCCGGGGTGGGGCCGTCGGGGAACCGGATCACGTTGCGGCCCGTGTAGGCGCGCAGATCGACGACCTTGGGATCCGGGGCCGGCCGGTTGGGGTGTGCCACCGCCGATCGGATGTCGCGGATCTTGTGCCTGGCGATGCGCGGCGGCACCGTCACGAGCCGTCTCATCGTCCTCCCCCCGTGATGTTCCTGTTACCTATGTTAATAACAGAAACCCGCGTAAGGGCGCTGTAAGAGCGAAATTCAATAAGGCAATCGGCGGCCCGAGGGCGACCGCAGATCCAGGTCCCCGCCGCGGATCGGGCGTCGCCTGGTCGTCGTCCTGACGATTCGCACGCGTCTCATGGGTCTGCCCCCCATTGGTGTCGCCTGGCGAACAACGTAACCGGGCTCGCGCCGTACGCTCAACGCATTTGTACGCACAGGCAGGCGTCACGGCGGCGGCCGTGACGCCTGCCGGAGGAGTCAGGCGCCGGTGGCAGGAGGGATCCGGGTGGTGACCACGATCCGGTTCCACGCGTTGATCATCGCGATGGCCACGACGAGCGAGGCGAGCTCCTTCTCGTCGTAGTGCTCGGCCGCCTCCTGCCAGACCGCGTCGGACACCCCCCGCCCGTGGTCGGCGAGCCGGGTCGCCTCCTCCGTCAGCGCCAGCGCCGCCCGCTCGGCCGGGGTGTAGACGGTGGCCTCCCGCCAGGTGGCCACCGACCAGAGCCGCTCGTCGCTGCCGCCGTCCTTCTTGAGGTCGCGGCTGTGCATGTCCACGCAGAACGCGCAGCCGTTGATCTGGCTGGCGCGGATCTTCATGAGCAGGGCCGTGGCGTGCGGGATGCCGCAGCCGCGCAGATACGCCTCCACCGAAAGGAACGCCCGGTAGGGCTCGGGGGCGAGGTCCGCGACGTTGAGCCGCTGAGTCATGGTGAACCTCCAGGTCCGTTGAATGTCCGTCGGAACCGACACGACCTGGACGGGACACCCTCGCCCGGTGTGACAGCCCTCAGGAAACTCGCCGGAAACGGGGATGGCATAGGACGGCACCCTGGGGAAATGAGACCCCTGAACAGGACAGACAATCATCCGGGGGATTCACCATGGCCGTCTGTGAGACATGTGGCAACGACTACGACATGGCGTTCGAGGTCCGGGCCCAGGGCACGACCCACACCTTCGACTCCTTCCAGTGCGCGATCGACAAGATGGCGCCCATCTGCGAGCACTGCGGCACCAAGGTCATCGGCCATGGCGTCCAGTCGGGCGACCACTGGTACTGCTGCGCCCACTGCGCCCGCCAGGAGGGCTCCAGCGGCATCGTCGACCGCGTGACGGCGGGCGCCACGGCCTGAAACAGCCTGAAACGGCCTGAAACGGCCCGCCGCCGCGGCGTCGCGCGCTCTCTAGTCGTCGGCGGGGCGCCGGGACCGGGGAGCCGGCTTCTTGCGGCCCGCCACGAGCGTGTCGCCGGTGGCGGGGGAGGGCTCGACGGCCTGCGCCGGACGGGGGCGGGGAAGCGGCGCGGTGTCCTCGGGTCCCGGTCCCGCCTCCTGGTCCTTCTCGGTACGGGGACGCGCCGGTTTGCCGGCGGGCTCCTTCTTCTCCGGAGTCCCGGGCTTCTCCGGAGTCACGGCCTTGTCCGGAGTCCCGGGCGGTGGCGCCGGGTCGGCGGCGGGCCTGCTCTGCGCGGCCGGGCCGGTGGGCCTGTCGGGGTCGCGCAGGGCGGCGATGACCGCGTCGGCCTCGTTGTCGGCGGCGAACTCGTCGGCCGCGGCCGACTCCCGCCGTCTGATCACCACCATGTGGTCGACCGAGATCCGGCCCGCGCCCACCACGGCCAGCAGCAGCGAGGCCGCGCCCAGCAGGATCAGCTCGTTCAGCGTGATCGGGTTGAGCGGCGGCGCCACCCACAGCACCGCGACCGCCTCCGCGAACAGGACCAGCCCGATCACCGAGACCATCAGCCCGGCGATGAGCAGGGTGCCGCCGATCAGCTCGACCAGCATGGTGACCGTCGCCCAGGCGCGCGGCGCGGGGGCTCCCTGGGCCTGGAACTGCGCCCCGGTCTCGACGAGGCCTATCTCCAGCTTGCGCCAGCCGTTGGCGAAGAAGATGCCGCCCACGCCGAGGCGGGCGACGAGCGCGGCGAGATCACGGAGGGACTGTCTCACGGTTGTTGACTGCCCTAATCGGGACATGGCACACCTCAATCACGGCGAAGCAGCATGGCCACCGCGACGGCGGTCACGCTGAGCAGGACGACGCTCACGAACACGGTCGTGTGCAGGGCGTTGACGAAGGCCCAGCGGGCCGCGTGCAGCAGAGCGCCGCCGGCGTTGCCGCCGACCTCCTCGGCGACGTGGGCCGCGCCTGCGAGGGACTGCCTGGCCTGGTCCATCCCCGCGCTCGGGACGCCGCGCACGTCGGGGAGCCCCGGCGCGTACGCGATGGTGGTGATCGTGCCGAGCACGGCGACGCCGAGGCCGGCGCCGAGTTCGTACGCGGTGCCCTCGACGGCGGCGGCGCCGCCCGCGTGGGAGGCGGGCGCGGCGGACATGATCGTGTCGGAGGCGGCCAGCAGGGCCACCTGGACGCCGAAGCCGATGCCCACGAAGCAGCAGGCCAGCATCACGGGATGGCCCTCGACGCCCAAGGTCAGCGTGGGGGTGAGGGAGAAGGCGACGAGCGCCAGGCCGCCGCTCATGGTGGCGCGCATGCCGAGCCGGGGCAGGAGGTGCGCGGCGACGAGCCCGCCGGTGATGGCCGACAGCACCAGCGGGAGCATCCGGAACGCGGCGCGCACCGGGGAGTCGCCGAGCACCAGCTGCAGGTACTGGGCGAGCATGAGCTGCAGGCCCACCAGGGCGAACACGCCGAGCAGCACGCCCAGCACGCCGGTGGTGAAGTCCCGCCGCCTGAAGAGGGAGACGTCCAGCAGCGGCGTCTCCAGCCGGGTCTGCCGCCGGGCGAACCACACCAGCAGCGCCACGCCCGTCAGGAAGACCGCGGCGGCGGCCGGGAACGGCATCAGGCTGCCCGACCCGGCCTCTTTCAGCCCGAAGGCCAGGGCCAGGATGCCCAGCACGGACAGCGCGGCGCTGGTCACGTCCCACGGCCGCGGCTCGGGGTCGCGGTACTCGGGCAGCATGCGCAGGGCGGCGGGCAGCAGCACGAGCAGGATCGGCACGTTGATCAGGAAGACCGCGCCCCACCACAGGCCGACCAGCAGGCCGCCGATGAGCGGCCCCACGGCGGCGCCGGCCGCGGCGACCGCGCTCCACACGCCGAGCGCGATGGCGCGCTCGCGGCGGTCGGTGAACACCTGGCGGATCAGCGACAGCGTGGCCGGCATGATCATGGCGCCGCCGACGCCGAGCAACGCCCTGGCCGCGACCAGCGTCAGCGGCGTGGCGGCGAAGGCGGCTCCCGCCGAGGCCAGGCCGAACAGCACGAAGCCCGCGATGACCAGGCGTTTGCGCCCGTAACGGTCGCCGAGGGTGCCGAACACGATCAGCAGCGGGGCCACGATCAGCGAGTAGACGTCGATGATCCACAGCAGCTGGACCGCGGACGGCTCCAGGGCGGCGGTGAGCGCGGGGACCGCGATGTGCAGGACCGTCGCGTCGACCGTGATGAGCAGGAGGCTCACGCAGAGCAGCACCAGGATGGCCCAGCGGTTGTGCTGATGCTCTCGGCCGGCGCGGCGTGCGGGGGGCACGGCCTGGGTGACGGTCATGGGCCTCCTTGCAGGCCGATCCGTTCACAGCAGGGCCCGCACGAACTTGCGTGGCAGCTTAGGGCATGCCCCGCGGTGGGTGTAGCGGTATCAAGTGATCCAAGAACGGCCGTTCATCTCTTGACCGAAATGTCGCCGTTTAGCGGGATCGAAATCATGCTATCCGCACCCTGCCCGCCCGACTGTCCTCAGTCTAGAATCATGTTCTATGCGGATCCTGCGCACGCCGGACGACCGTTTCGCCGACCTGCCGAACTTCCCGTACGAGCCCCGCTACGCCGAGGTCGGCGACGGGCTGCGGATGGCCTACGTCGAGACCGGGCCCCCGGACGGCGAACCGGTGGTGCTCCTGCACGGCGAGCCCTCCTGGTCGTTCCTCTACCGCCACGTCATGCCCGAGCTGGGCGCGGCCGGCCTGCGCGCCGTCGCCCCCGACCTCGTCGGATTCGGCCGCTCCGACAAGCCCGCCGAGCCCGGCGACCACACCTACGCCCGCCACGTCGAGTGGACCCGCGCCCTGCTGTACGACGCGCTCGGCCTGACCGGCGTCACCCTCGTCGGCCAGGACTGGGGCGGGCTCATCGGGCTGCGTCTGGCCGCCGAGCATCCGGAACGGGTGGCCAGGATCGTCGCCGCCAACACCGGCTTGCCGACAGGTGACATTCCCATGCCCGAGGTCTGGCACCGCTTCAAGGACGCGGTGGCCACCGCGCCCACCCTGGACGTCGCCCGGTTCGTGCAGTCCGGCTGCGCCACCCGGCTCGCCCCCGAGGTGCGCGCCGCCTACGACGCCCCCTTCCCCGACGAGTCGTACAAGGCGGGCCCGCGCGCCCTGCCCGGTCTCGTCCCGCACACGCCCGGCGACCCGGCCGGACCGGCCAACCGCGCCGCCTGGCAGGCGCTCACCACGCTCGACCGGCCGTTCCTCGTCGCCTTCTCCGACGGGGACCCGATCACCGGCGGCATGGCGCCGATCCTGCGCTCCTCGATGGTGGGCGCCGCCGGGCTGGACCACCCGGTCGTCAAGGGCGCCGGACACTTCCTGCAAGAGGACGCCGGAGCCGAGCTCGGCCGCCACATAGCCGCTTTCGTGACCTCCACCTAGCGTGTCAGGTCCGCCCACACGGCGGTCCGGTGCGGTATAACCGGGGGCGGACCGGGGAGGCGTGATGCAGGAGTCCGGCAGGACCCAGGCCGCGGGACGAGCCGCGGTGCGGGATCTGTTCGAGAAGGTGCGGCTGCGCTATTTCCGGCTTCCCCCCGCCGTGCGCAGGGTCCTGTACGCGGCGATCCTCATCGGGGCGGTCGGCACGGGCGCGGCGCTGGGCTGGGACCTGCTCCAGACGTTCTTCACCACCGCGCTGATCCTCTGCTTCACCGCGCTGACCCTGCGCTTCCCGCCCGCCGCCGCCACCGTGCTCGTCGTCGCCGGCTGGGCGGCGCTGCTGCCGCTCTTCACCCTGCCGTTCCCCGCGCAGTCCATGGCGCCGACCCTGCTCATGGTGCTCGCCCTGCCCGTCGCCGTCGCCGCCCACCTGATCCGCTGGGTCACCCCGTGGGTCACCACGCTGGTGGCGCTCCTGCCCGCGGGCGCGCTGGCCGTCGTGCTCTCGCTCGTCTCGGAGAACCTCGCCGTCTGGGTCGCCTACGGCGCCGCCGCCTCCGTCCTCGGCTACCGGTTCCTGCTCGCCCGCCGGGCCAGGGCCGACGTGACCGCAGAGGAACGGATACGGGTGCGCGCCCGCGAGGGCAGGCCCGAGCCGCAGCAGGAGAAGGCCCAGGGGCTGCCGCAGATCTCGGTCGAGGAGGCGCTCGCCGAGCTCGACGCCATGATCGGCCTCACCCCGGTCAAGGAGCAGGTCCGCTCGATCGCCGCCTCCATCGAGGCCTCCCGGCTGCGCGCCGAGGCCGGCTACACCGCCGGCCGGCCGGTGCGCCACTTCGTCTTCCTCGGCCCGCCGGGCACCGGCAAGACCAGCGTCGCCCGTACGCTCGCCAAGATCTTCTACGCGTTCGGCCTGCTGGAGACCCCGTACGTGGTCGAGGCTCAGCGCGCAGACCTGGTCGGCGAGTATCTCGGCGCTACTGCCATCAAGACCAACGAGCTGGTCGACCGGGCGCTGGGCGGCGTGCTCTTCATCGACGAGGCGTACGGGCTGATCAACTCCTCCGACGGCCAGCCCGACCGGTTCGGCGCCGAGGCCGTGCAGACGCTGCTCAAACGCGCCGAGGACGACCGCGACCGGCTGATCATCATCCTGGCCGGCTACGAGCAGGAGATGACCTCGTTCCTGTCCAGCAACCCCGGGCTGGCCAGCCGGTTCGCCACCCGGGTGCGCTTCCCCACCTACTCCGCCGCCGAGCTGTCGGAGATCACCGAGCTGCTGCAGCGCCGGCGCGGCGACACCATGGGCGCCGAGGCCGGGGCCACCCTGCTCGGCCTGTACGCCGACGTCCACCGGCGCGGGCTCGTCGACGAGCTGGGCAACGCCAGGTTCGCGCGCAGCCTGGTCGAGGCCGCCGCCCAGGCCCGCGACGTGCGGGTGGTCGGCGCGGGCGGCACGCCCACCACCGAGGACCTGGTGACCACCACGACGGCCGACGTGACCAAGGCGTTCGACGAGCTGACCGCCCGCTTCCGCGGCTACGTGGCCACGCCCACGCTGGAGGAGGCGCTCGCCGACCTCGACCGGATGGCCGGGCTCGCGCCCGTCAAGCGGCAGGTGCACGCCATCGCCGCGCAGCTCCAGGTGGCCCGCATGCGGCAGGAGCGCGGGCTGCCCACGCCGCCGCAGATGCGCCACTTCGTGTTCGTCGGCCCGCCCGGCACCGGCAAGACCAGCGTGGCCAGGGTGCTGGGCCGCGTCTTCGCCGCCCTCGGCCTGCTCGCCCGGCCCGACGTGGTCGAGGCGCACCGGGCCGACCTGGTCGGCCAGCACCTCGGCGCGACCGCGATCAAGACCAACGAGCTGGTCGACCGGGCGCTGGGCGGCGTGCTCTTCATCGACGAGGCCTACAGCCTGGTCAACCCCGGTTACTCCGGCGGCGACGCGTTCGGCGCCGAGGCCGTGCAGACGCTGCTCAAGCGGGCCGAGGACGACCGCGACCGGCTGGTGGTCGTGCTGGCCGGCTACGAACGCGAGATGGACTCCTTCCTCACCACCAACCCCGGCCTGGCCAGCCGGTTCAACCAGCGGGTCGCCTTCCCGAGCTACGCGCCGCGCGAGCTGACCGAGATCGCCGTGCTCCTCGCCGAGCGGGCCGGCGACCGGTTCGACGACGACGCGCTGCACGACCTCGACGAGGTCTTCACCTGGGTGTGCGAGGAACGGCTGATCGACGGGCTGGGCAACGGCCGCTTCGCCAGGTCGCTGTTCGAGCGCGCCGCGATGCGCCGCGACGTGCGGCTGGCCGCCCGCGCCACGGCGGAGGAGCCGGCCACCGCCGCCGACCTGACCACGATCACCAGCGACGACGTGCGCACCGCCGTCGACGAGCTTTCCGGACGTTAATCAGACCCCTCTTTGGCACTCGCCTGCGCGGCGCCGGTCGCATCCTGTAGCAATATGGCTACGCAGCGTCCGGAGGAGGGGTGATGGCCGGGTTCCTGGCCCGCAAGCTGGTCAGCTCGGTCGTGCTGGTCGCCGTCGCCGCCTCCCTCGCCTACCTGCTCGCCGCCGCCTCGCTCGACCCGCGCTCCAACTACGCCGGCCGCACCCCGCAGCCGCCGGCCGCCGTCGTCGACGCGCAGCTCACCGCGCTCAACCTCAACGACCGCACGCCCCTGCTGGAGCGCTACCTCACCTGGGCGGGCGGGGTGCTGCGCGGCGACTTCGGCCGGACCGTCACCGGCGCGCCGGTCGGCGACGACCTCAAGCGGCGGGCCGGCGTGACGCTCCGGCTGGTCCTGCTCGGGCTGGTGTGCGGCAGCACGCTGGGGGTCGTGGCGGGCGCGCTCGCCGCCGCCCGGCAGTACGGCTGGTTCGACCGGCTGTCGACGGCCGCGTCCTTCCTGCTGCTCGCGGTGCCCGTGGTGGTGCTGGCCAACGTGCTGATCCTGGCCGGCACCTGGCTCAACGACCAGGTGTTCGGCGCCCGGGTGCTGCTGGTGGCGGGAGAGGCGACCGCCGGGCTGGAGGCCGGGTTCTGGGCGACCCTCCTCGACCGGGTCCAGCACCTCGTCCTGCCGACGGTCACGATCACGCTCGGCCTGGCCGCCGTGTTCAGCCGCTACCAGCGCAACATGATGCTCGACGTGCTCGGCGCCGACTATCTGCGCACCGCCATGGCCAAGGGCCTGACCAGGCGGCGGGCACTGATCCGCCACGGGCTGCGCACCGCGCTCATCCCGGTGGCGACCTACTTCGCCTTCACCTTCGGCGCCCTGCTGACCGGCGCCGTGTTCACCGAGAAGATCTTCGGCTGGCACGGGCTGGGGGAGCGGCTGATCAGCTCGGTGTTCACCAACGACGTCAACACCGTGGCCGCCATCTCCTGCCTGGCCGCCGTCGCCGTGCTGGCCGCCTCCCTGGTCGCCGGCCTGCTGCAGGCCGCGCTCGATCCCCGGGTGAGGGCCGGATGACGCTGTCGGAGGAGATCGCGGAGGAGGCGGCGGGCGACGACGCCGCACGGACGCCGCCGCCGTCCAGGGCCAGGGTGGTGGCCGGCCGGTTCCTCTCCTCCTGGCAGGGCCGGGCGGGCGCGCTGGTGCTGGGGCTGGTGTTCCTGCTGGCGTTCGCGGGGCCGCCGCTCAGCCCGTGGTCCCACACCGACAAGGATTTCGCGGCCTTCCTCAGTCCGCCGTCGGCCGCCCACTGGTTCGGCACGCTGCAGACCGGCGCCGACGTGTTCGCCGTCACGCTGCGCGGCCTGGGACGGTCGCTGGTCGTCGGGCTGCTGGCGGCCGTGGTCTGCACGGCCCTGGCCGCTCTCGCCGGGGCGTTCGCCGGCTACTTCCTCGGCTGGACCGACCGGGTCGTCACCTGGGTGACCGACCTGCTGCTGGTGCTGCCCGCGTTCCTCCTCCTGGCCGTGATGTCGCCGCTGTTCGGCTCCGGCCAGTGGCCGCTGTTCGTGCTCATGCTGGCGCTGCTGCTGTGGATGGTGACCGCCAAGATGGCCCGCGGGATGACGATCTCGCTGCGCGAGCGCGAGTTCGTACGGGCCGCCCGCTACCTGGGCGTGCGGCCGGCGCGGATCGTGTTCTCGCACATCCTGCCCAACCTGTCGTCGCTGCTGGTCGTCGACGCCACGCTGAACGTCAGCACCGCCATACTCACCGAGACCTCCCTGTCGTACTTCGGCTTCGGCATCCAGCCGCCCGACGTGTCGCTCGGCACGCTCATCGCCGACGGCTCCAGGACCGCCGTGTACGCGCCGTGGACGTTCTGGTTCGCGGCCGGGCTGCTCGTGGTCACCGTGCTCGCGGTCAACCTCGTGGGCGACGCGCTGCGCGACGCCTTCGACCCGGCGGCGAAGAGGCCGCGATGAGCCCGGTGCTGGAGGTCGACGACCTGCGGGTCGCGTTCGGCGGGACGCCCGTCGTGCGGGGGCTCGGCTACGCCGTGCGCAAGGGCGAGGTGCTCGGCCTCGTCGGCGAGTCCGGCTGCGGCAAGTCGGTGTCGGCGGCCGCGGTGATGGGACTGCTGCCGCCCGGCGCCCGGGTGACCGGCTCGATCCGGCTGCACGGCAGGGAGCTGCTCGGCCTGCGCGAGCGGGAGCTGGCCGCCGTCCGCGGCCGCGCCGTCTCGATGGTGTTCCAGGACCCGCTGTCCGCGCTCACCCCCGTCTACCGCGTCGGCGACCAGATCGCCGAAGCCGTGCGGACCCACCAGAAGGTCTCCAGGGAACGGGCCGCGGCGCGCGCCGTCGACCTGCTCGACCTGGTGGGCATCCCCGACCCGGCGCGGCGGGCGCGGGCGTTCCCGCACGAGTTCTCCGGCGGCATGCGCCAGCGGGTGCTGATCGCCATGGCCGTCGCCAACGACCCCGAGGTGATCATCTGCGACGAGCCGACCACCGCGCTCGACGTCACCGTCCAGGCCCAGGTGCTGGAGGTGCTCAAGACCGCGCAGCGGCAGACCGGCGCCGCCATCGTGATGATCACCCATGATCTCGGGGTGGTGGCCGGCTTCGCCGACCGCGTCCTGGTCATGTACGCGGGCCGCCCGGTCGAGTCGGGCGACGTGGACGACGTCTTCTACCACGCCCGCATGCCGTACACCGCCGGGCTGCTCGGCGCGGTGCCGCGCGTCGACGCGGCCGGCCGGGCCGCGCCGGCGGCGATCGGCGGCGCCCCGCCCGCGCCCGGCGACCTGCCGCCGGGCTGCCCGTTCGCGCCGCGCTGCGCGTTGCGGGTGGCGGCGTGCGACGAACGCGAGCCGCCGCTGTTCGAGGTGGGCGCCGGCCACCGGGCGGCGTGCCTGCGCTGGGACGAGGTGCGCCCGCCGCCGCCCGCGCCCGCGCCCCGGGCCGGTCCTGGTCCGCGCCGCCCGCGCACGGTCCTGGAGGTCGACGGCCTGGTCAAGCACTACCCGCTGGTCAAAGGAACGGTGTTCAGGAGGCGTGCCGGCACCGTCCACGCGGTCGCCGGCATCAGCTTCGACATCCGCGAGGGCGAGACGCTCGGCCTCGTCGGCGAGTCGGGTTCCGGCAAGACCACGGCGCTGACCGAGATCCTGGAGCTGACCCGCCCGCAGCGGGGCCGGATCACGGTGCTCGGCCGCGACACCGCCGCGCTCACCGGCGCCCAGCGGCTGGAGATCAGGCGTGACCTGCAGGTCGTCTTCCAGGACCCGCTCGCCTCCCTCGACCCCCGGATGACGGTCCACGACATCCTGGCCGAGCCGCTGCGCACCCACCGGCACGGCGCGCCCCGGCGACGGGTCGGCGAACTGCTCGCGCTCGTCGGGCTCGACCCGGCCCACGCCGCCCGCTACCCGGGAGACTTCTCCGGCGGCCAGCGGCAGCGCATCGCCATCGCCCGCGCGCTCGCGCTCGAACCGCGCCTGCTGGTGCTCGACGAGCCGGTGTCCGCGCTGGACGTGTCGGTCCAGGCCGGCGTGCTCGGCCTGCTCGGCGCGCTCAAGTCGGAGCTCGGGCTGTCCTACCTGCTGGTGGCGCACGACCTGGCCGTGGTGCGGCACATCGCCGACCGGGTGGCCGTCATGTACCTGGGCAGGATCGCCGAGATCGGCCACGCCGACGCCCTCTACACCGCGCCCGCCCACCCGTACACGCAGGCGCTGCTGTCGGCGATCCCGCTGCCCGACCCGGCGCGCGAGCGCGCCCGCGAGCGGATCCTGCTCACCGGCGAGCGGCCCGACCCGGCCGCGCCGCCGTCCGGCTGCCGGTTCCGCACCCGGTGCCCCACGTTCCGGTCGGTGCTGACCGAGGCGGAGCGCGGCCTGTGCGCCGGCGCCGAGCCGGAGATGCGCCCGCTGGGCCAGGACCAGTCGGCCGCCTGCCACTACGCCGAAAGGCTCGCCGTCGTCTGACCCCGCACCGCACGAGCAGGAGGAGAACCACCGATGAAAGCCCCGTTGACAGGCGCGCGGCTCGCCGTCGCCGCCGCCCTGGCGCTGTCCCCGGTCGGCTGCGGGGCGCGCGGCCCCGACACCGGCGCGGGCCAGGGCGACGACACCGTCAAGGTGTCCGACCTCAACCTCCAGCCGCGCGACAAGGTCGCCGAAGGCGGCACGCTGCGCTGGGGCATCAACGAGTTCCCCAGCCAGTGGAACCGCAACCACATCGACGGCAACCTCGCCGTGGCCGCCGTGGTCAGCAACGCGCTGCTGCCGTCCGTGTTCGCCTCCGACGGCCAGGCCAGGCTCTCGGTCAACCGCGACTACGTCCTCGACGCCCGGATCACCGACCGCAGGCCGCGCCAGGTCGTCACCTACGCCCTCAACCCCAAGGCCCGCTGGTCCGACGGCAAGCCCATCACCTGGGCGGACTACCGCGCCCAGTGGGAGGTCATGCGCGGGGGCGACTCCGCCTTCCGCATCGTCTCCGCCACCGGCTACCAGGACATCGCCGCGGTCGAACGGGGCGCGGGGGAGCACGAGGTGGTGGTGACGTTCGCGCGGCCGTTCGGCGACTGGCAGTCCCTGTTCAGCCCGCTGCTGCCGGCCGCCGTCAACGAGGACGCCAAGGCGTTCAACTCCGCCTGGCTGAACGCGATCCCGGTGACCGCGGGGCCGTTCAAGGTGGGCAGGCTCGACCACACCACCAAGACCATCACCCTCGTCCGCGACCCGGCCTGGTGGGGAGACCGGGCCAAGCTGGACCGGATCGTCTACCGGGCGGCCGACCAGGACTCGCTCACCGGCATGTTCGGCAACGGCGAGCTGGACGTGGCCGACATCGGGCCGTCCGCCCCCGACTACGCCAGGGCCAGGAGCGCCACGGGCGCCGAGGTGCGGCTCGCGGCCGGGCCCGACTTCCGCCACTTCACCTTCAACGGCTCCGGCGAGAAGCTGCGCGACGTACGCGTGCGGCAGGCGCTCCAGCTGGGCATCGACCGGGCGGCCATCGCCCGCTCCGACCTGCAGGGCCTCGACTGGCCCGCGGTTCCGCTCAACAACCACTTCTTCATGCCGGCCCAGGAGGGCTACCGCGACAACGCCGGCGCCTTCGGCGGGTACGACCCGCGGCGGGCCCAGCGGCTGCTGGACGAGGCCGGGTGGAAGCTCGAAGGGGACGTGCGCGTGAAGAACGGGCAGCCGCTCACCCTGCGGTTCGTGGTGCCGGCGGGATCGCAGCTCGGCAAGTCGGAGGGCGAGCTGGCGCAGAGCATGCTCGCCAAGATCGGGGTGAAGCTGGCCCTCCAGGCGGTGCCGACCGACGACTTCTTCACCAAGTACGTCATCCCCGGCAACTTCGACATCGCGCCGTTCGCGTACATCGGCACTCCGTTCCCTCTGTCGAGCAGCTATGGGGCGTACGTGAACAGTCCCGACGGCAAGACCTGGAACGCCAACCTGGGGCGGTCCGGCTCCGAGGCCGTCGACGCGGCCCTGAACCGCGCGGTGGCCGAGCTCGACCCCGTCCAGGCCCGCGCCGACCTCAACGCCGCCGACCGGCTCCTGTGGGAACAGGCCAGCGTGCTGCCCCTCTACCAGCGGCCACAGGTCGTGGCGGTCAAGGACACTCTGGCCAACGTCGGCGCACGGGGCTTCCACGACCTCCGCTACCAGGACATCGGGTTCCTGCGCTAGTTGTCGGCGGCGGCGTGTAGAAGTGGCCGGGTGAAGACTTCGGTGTCCTGGCCCCAGATCCTGGCGTGGCGGCTGCGCCGTCAGTTCGTGAGCGAGCCCGGGGGCGGGCCGGTGGAGATCGCCCGGCGGCTGTGCGGGGTGCAGGCGCAGGTGGCCTCCTCCGCCCGGCTCGCCGTCGCGCTGCGCGGCGACCGGCCCGACCCGGGCGCGATCGACCGCGCGCTGTGGGCCGAGCGCGCCCTCGCCAAGACCTGGGTCATGCGCGGCACCCTCCACCTGGTGCCCGCCGACACCCTGCCCGACCACTGTGCGGCCCTGAGCACGCTGCGCTTCTGGGAGAAGGGCGCCTGGCAGCGCGGCCACGGCGTCACCGCCGGCGAGATCGAGAAGATCGTCGACGCCGTCCCGCGCGTCCTCGGCGAGCGCCCGATGACCAGGGAGGAGCTGGTCGGCGCGGTCGTGGCCCACACCGGCGACGAGCACCTGCGCGAGGCGCTCGGCTCCGGCTGGGGAGCCCTGCTCAAGCCGCTCAGCCGGCTCGGAGAGCTCTGCTACGGCCCGCCCCGCGAGGGCCGCGCCACCTTCGTCGCCCCCAGGGCCTGGCTGCCGGGCTGGCCCCCGGCCCTGCCGCCGCAGGAGGAGGCCGGGGTGCGGGTGGTCCGCGCGTTCCTGGGCGCCCACGGCCCGGCGACGCCGGAGATGCTCGACACGTGGCTGTTCGGCGGCGTCGCCAGGAAGGCCGTGCTCAGGGGCTGGTTCCGCGACCTGGGCCCGGAGCTGGCGGAGGTCGAGACCGACGACGGCCGCGTCCTCCTGGCCCTCGCCGAGCACCTCGACGACCTGGCGGCCACCCGCCCCTCCGCGGAGGTCCATCTGCTGCCCGGCTTCGACCCGTACATCCTCGGCGCCCCGCGCTCCCTGGAGCCGCTCATCCCGGCCGCGGCCAGGCCGAAGGTGAGCCGCCAGGCGGGCTGGATCTCCCCGGTCGTGCTCCACGGCGGCCGGGTGGCCGGCGTCTGGAAGACCGAGGCGGGCCGGGTCGTGACCGACCTGTTCGAGGACGTCCCCGAGGGTCCGCTGCGCGCCGCGGTGTCCCGCGTCGAGGGTGTCGAGGCGCTGCCGGACGGCGAGTGACCACCGGGCGGCTCTGCCAGACTGATGGGCATGCTACGAGCCTTCCGCCAGGTCGACGTGTTCACCGAGGTCCCCTTCGGGGGCAACCCGCTCGCCGTCGTCCTCGACGGTGAGGGGCTGACCGACGAGGAGATGCTCCGCTTCGCCAACTGGACCAACCTGTCGGAGACCACGTTCCTGCTGCCGCCCACCACCGCCGGGGCCGACTACCTGGTGCGGATCTTCACGCCCTCCGCCGAGCTGCCGTTCGCCGGGCATCCGACGATCGGCAGCTGCCACGCCTGGCTGGAGACCGGGGGCATGCCGCGCGACCCCGGCGTGATCATCCAGGAGTGCGGCGCCGGCCTGGTGCGGATCCGCCGCGACGAGTCCGGGCTGGCCTTCGCCGCGCCGCCGCTGCTGCGTTCCGGGCCCGTCGAGGAGGACCTGCTCCGGCAGCTCGCCGCCGGGCTCGGCATCGGGCTGGACGAGATCGTCGACGCCGAGTGGGCCGACAACGGGCCCGGCTGGGTGGCGCTGCTGCTCCGCGACGCCGACGCGGTGCTCGCCCTGCGCCCCGGCCTTCTCCCGGTCGACACCGGGGTCGCCGGTCTATACCCGGACGGCTCTCCCGCCGCCTACGAGGTGCGCGCGTTCTGCCCGTACGCGGGCACCGTCACGGAGGACCCGGTGACCGGCAGCCTCAACGCCTCCGTCGCCCAGTGGCTGCTGCGCACCGGCCGGGTCAGCGCCCCGTACGTGGCGAGCCAGGGCACCGTCCTCGGCCGCACCGGCCGCGTCCGTATCTCCGCCGACGGCGCCGACGTCTGGGTGGGCGGCTCCACGATCAGCCGCGTGAGCGGCACGGTCGCCCTCTGACGGCTCGCCGGCCCGTCCCTGGACCGGCTCCCGCGTCGCGGCGGGCTCAGACGTGCGGCACGACCTTGAACCGGACCTCGTCGCCGGGGCGGAGCTGCGCGGCCACCGGCAGGTCCGCGTCCGCGACCACCGCGATCACCGGGTAGCCGCCGGTCGGCGGATGGTCGCTGAGGAACACGATCGGCTGGCCGCTCGGCGGCACCTGCACCGCCCCCGTCACCATGCCCTCGCTCGGCAGCTCGCCCTCCCGGGCCCGCGCCGGCTCCGCGCCGCGCAGCCGCACCCCCACCCGGTTGCTGTCCTGGCTCACCGCGTACGGCGCGGCGCACAGCGTCTCCAGCGCCCCGGGGGCGAACCAGTCGTCGCGCGGCCCAGGCAGCACCCGCAGCACCGCCGGCCGGGGCCCGGCGAGGGGGGCCAGGTCCACCGTGATCCCGGCCGGCCCCGCCGCCGGGCCCAGCGGCAGGATCGTGCCGGCCCGCAGCGGTGGCGGCCCCAGCCCCGACAGCGAGTCGGTCGAACGGCTGCCCAGCACCGGCTCCACCGCGATGCCGCCACGCACCGCGAGATAAGTGCGCAGCCCCCACTCCGGCGCCCCCAGCCGCACCTCGGCGCCCTTCGGCACCCAGAACGGCACCCCCATGCCGGCCCCGGTCGCGCCGCCGGACACCGGGCACGGCGCGCCCGCCAGCGCCACCCACGCCCCCTCCAGGAACCGCAGGGCGGCCAGCCCGAACGTCACCTCCACGCCCGCCAGCCGCTCCGGGTTGCCGACGAGCCGGTTGGCCAGCCGCAGGCTCCCCGCGTCGGCCGCGCCGGAGGACGGCACGCCCAGGTGCGCGTACCCGTGCCGGCCCAGGTCCTGCACGGTCGCGTACGGGCCCGGCGCCAGAACCTCGATCATGCGGCCTCGAACCGCACGCGGGTGCCGGGCCGGAACGGCGTCGGCGGCTCGGCCGACACGTCCCACACCCGCGCGTCCGTACGCCCGAGCAGCCGCCACCCGCCGGGCGACGCGGTGGGGTAGACGGCCGAGTACGGGCCCGCGATCGCCACCGACCCGGCCGGCACCGACGTGCGCGGCGTCGCCAGCCTGGGCACGTGCAGCACCGGGTCCAGGCCGATCAGGTAGGCGAAGCCGGGCGCGAACCCCAGCCAGCCGACGACCAGCTCCCGGCCGGTGTGCCTGGCCACCACCTCGTCCACCGAGATCCCGGCCGCCTCGGCCACGGACTCAAGGTCCGCACCGTCGTACGTCACGGGAATCGTCACCCTGCCCACGCCCTCGTACGACGGCGGACCCGAGCCCGCACCCGATCCGTCCGGCCCGTACGGCAGACCTGGGTCTCCACCCGACTCGCCATGCCCGCCCGGCGGGGCGTCGCGGCAGCGGGCCGCCAGCCTCTCCAGCAGCTCGCGCAACCGGCCCTGATCGGCGCCGGGAGCCACCACGAGCACCGTCTCGGGCCCAGGGACCACCTCCAGCACCTCCGGCGGCCGTTCGTCCCGCAGGGCGGCGTCCAGCCGATGGGAGACCTCCAGGGCGCCGGTCTCGACGAGCAGGCCGTGCTCCCCGGCCCGCCGGATCACGCGCCCTCCGCGACGCGCCCCGGGACCGCCGACGCCCCTCGGAGCGGTGACAGACGCATCGGCGCGCCCGCGACCGCGCGCCGCGACACGGGAGGCCGCGACCCCTGAGACGCCGGGCTGTCAGTCCGGCCCGCGTCCGGTGCCGATGCGGCAGCGTGGTGCGGGCCGATGCGGGCCATGCGGGTACGGGTCATGCGAACGCCTGGAGCACCACGCCGGCCTCCAGAAGGCCGTCACGGACGGCGCGGGCCAGGCCGACCGCGCCGGGGGTGTCGCCGTGGACGCAGATCGAGCGGGCGGTCACCGGCACGTCGGGGCCGTCGGCGGAGGTGACCAGCCCCTCGCGGGCCATCCGGACCGCGCGCTCGGACACGATGCGCTCGTCGTGGATGACCGCGCCCGGAGCCCGCCGCGACACCAGCGCGCCGGCTGCGGTGTAGGCGCGGTCGGCGAACGCCTCGCTCACGGTCGGCACCCCGGAGGCCGCCGCCACCTCGTGCACCACCGACCCCGGCAGCGTCAGCACCGGCAGCGAGGGGTCGTGGTCGGCCACCGCGTCGACCAGGGCCATGGCCTGCTCATGGTCGCGGCAGACCCGGTTGTAGAGCGCGCCGTGCGGCTTGACGTACGAGACGCGCCCGCCCATCGCCCTGGCGATGCCGTCGACGGCGGCGAGCTGGTAGAGCACCTCGGCGCAGAGCTCCTCGGGCTCCACGTCCATCTCCCTGCGGCCGAAGCCGGCCAGGTCGCGGTAGGACACCTGGGCCCCGATCGTCACGCCCCGGTCGACCGCCGCCGCGCAGGTGCGCCTGATCGTCACCGGATCGCCGGCGTGGAAGCCGCAGGCGACGTTGGCGCTCGTGACGATGTCGAGCAGGGCGAGGTCGTCGCCGAGCCGCCAGACGCCGAAGCCTTCGCCGAGATCCGCGTTGAGGTCGATCACCATGGGTCCATCGTGACCCCTCCGCACCCTCACCGGGGCGGAATCCGCCCCGCCGGGCGTGGGAGAACGCTCATCGGGGCGTCTCGCGCGGCGCGACGAACAGGGTCTGGGAGGCCGAGCCGACCTCGCCGGCGCTGTCGTACAGGGTGGAGCGTGTCAGGCCGCGCCCGGACGGGCCGACCACCGTCTCCGCGTCCATGCAGATCCACTCGCCCTCCGGCGTCCGGTACAGCGAGATGACCAGGTCGACGTTGACGAACACGTGGGTGTCGAAGTCGAGCGCGTAGCTGATGCCGTTGCCGCTGTCGGCGAACAGCGCCAGCCGTTCCAGCGGGGTCAGCTCCTCGTCGGCCACCAGCGGCACCCGCGACCGGCCCCAGGCGATGGCGGGGCCGGTCTCCGTCGCGCTGCCGCGGGTGAAACGCCACTCGGTCGCGCGTCCGTACCCGAAGCCGGTCGTCAGCCACGTCGGCTCGCTCTCCGACGCGGGCAGGGGCGGCGGCTCGACGGGGGTGGCCGGCGTGGGGGCCTCGCGGATGCGCCAGGCGGTGGCCCGGACGTACTCGCGGCCACCGGCGGAGACGGAGGCGGCCAGGCACTGCACCCGCTTGCCGTCGCGCAGCACTTCGGTGCGGACCGTCAGGTCGGCCACCGGCACCGGGCCGAACACGTCGACGGCGAGCCTGGCCGGCTCCAGCCCCGGTCTGGGGGCGGTCCTGGCCAGCTCGTGCACGATCAGGGCGGTGACCGGGCCCAGGTGTTGCGTGCCCGGGTCCCACGGGCCCTGGGTGTGCTCGGTCGCGCGGTAGCGCCCTTCACTCAACGGGACGTACATCGCCATACGGGCACCCTAGATCTCGTCGGGGATGTCCGCGATGTCGTCGAGGGCGGCGGCCAGCTCGTCCGGGTCGCCGCCGATCCGCTCGGCGATCTCGATCAGCACGTGCAGCACGTCGTGGCGGTCGTGGCCGAGGTCCAGCAGGCGCTGGGCGGCCTCCCACAGCTGCGGCGGGTCGCCCTCCCACAGCCGGGTGGCGATCTCCTCGTGCCAGGCGAGGTGCTCGCGGTCGATGCCGCCCACGTGGTCGATCTCCAGCAGCACCCGCCGGTCGGCCTCGTCGGCGGGGTTGAGCCGGTCGAGATCGACCCCGTTGTGCGAGCCCTGCAGGAACGGGAACGCGAACACCCGCCTGGCCAGCGCCGACAGGTCGCCGTCCGGCAGCAGCCGCTCCAGCAGGGGCCGGTCCAGCCCGAACGAGGCCGGGTCGCGGTAGGCCTCGGGGAACTTGCCCGTCGCCTCCCACACCGCGTCGAGCGTGGCCTTCAGCCCCTCGTCGGGCAGGCCCGTGCGGTGCGCGGCGAAACGCGCCCACGCGGCCAGCACGTGCGGCATCGCCTCCTGCTCAGCCTCCGACAGCATCACCTTGCGCGGCAGCCAGTCGAGCAGGAACGTCTCGCACTTGGTCGGGCTCACCCGCAGCGGCCTGCTGAAGTCCAGGTCGCACCCGTAGTCGATGATGTGGTCGGCGCACCGGGAGGCGGCCGACGGGTCCGACAGGTGCTCGGCGTCGTCGGACGCGAGGAACTCCGCCGCCAGCATCGCCCGGCGCTCCCGGTTGTACGGAGCCTCGATGTGCAGCGGCGCCGGCCGTTTGCGCCCCGGCGGCAGCGCCTTCAGCCGCGCCCGGGCGAAGGCGTGGTAGGCGCTGTAGCTGTCGCTGACCGGCGGCGTCTTCTTCGGCTCGCCGGTGGCCTTCATGGCCGACTCCAGCAGCGCCCTGGCCTGCTGCGGCTCGATCTCCTCGAACAGCAGCATCGGGTTGCCCGCCGCCTCGGCCTCGGCCTGCTCCAGCAGCTTGCCGACCTGCGAGGACACCCAGGCGTCGCGCGCCATGCCGGACATGTTGTAGTCGACCACCATCACCAGGGCGTGGCGGTCGCGCTGGTCGCCTGGCCCGTCGCCGCTCCACCGGTAGGCGAAGGTGCAGATCACCGTGTCCTGGTCGCCGTAGGCGTCGCGGGAGACGTAACAGCCGGTCGGCTTGACGGCGCCCACCCGGTCGGCCCAGCCGGGCCTGGCCACGCCCGACTCCATCATCGCCAGCGCCGCGCCCTCCGCCTTCGCGCCCTGACGGGCGGTGCCGAGGTAGGCCAGGCAGATGAGCAGGGTGAGCGAGGCCGGTGTGCCGGCCTTGGCGGCGTAGTCGACCAGCCCTTCACCGAGCACCTGCTCGACGTCGCCGCCCCTGACGCGCCTGCCCCACCAGGCGCCGATCATGTCGGAGACCATCAGCTCCGCGTCGAGCGGGCTCCGCACCGCGAGCAGTTCGCGTGCGGCCTGGACCATCTCCTGGAAGACGTCGTCAGGCGGAATGCTCTCCCGGGGGTCTCGTCGGTGTCGGCGCACGCCCTCACTCTCTCGCATTCCAGGCGCAAACGGTGCGTAGAACGCGGCCTGATGACTCCGATGTTATCGATGGGTTCGCGGCGGCGGTGCGGAGTTGACGATGGCGAGCAGATGCTCACGCGCGACGCGCTCGACGATCTCGGGCGTCGCCGTGATGCCGAGGTGCTGCGCGCACGCGCACACGTCGGCGACACACCGGTCGATGGTGTCCACCGGCACGGTGAGGAACTCTTCGGCCAGCCGTAGACTGACCGGCTCCCGCAGGAGGCGTGTGGCCAGAGCGAGCATAGGTGTCAGATTCCTCTGCAGGCCCAGGGGCAAACCCCCAGGAGTGGACGCAGGCGACTTGCGCTCTCATTTCATCTTTTATCGCGACACTGTCAAGGCCCCGAGGCGACTGTGTTCGCTTCTCGGCGGCGGCTTTCGTGCGAAGCTGTCTGCATGCGTATCCAGCTCACGCAGCGGGCCGAGGCCGATGAGCTCCTCGGCCGCAGCCCGCTCGCCCTGCTCGTCGGCATGCTGCTCGACCAGCAGGTGCCGATGGAGTGGGCGTTCACGGGTCCGCACACGATCTCCGAGCGGCTGGGGCACGATCTGACCGCGGAGGAGATAGCCTCCTATGACCCCGAGGCGTTCACCGCCCTGCTCGCCCAGAAGCCGGCCGTCCATCGCTATCCCAAGGCGATGGCGGCCCGGGTGCAGCAGCTCGCGGCCTACCTCGTGGCGCACTACGACGGCAAGGCCGAGCTCATCTGGGCCGACGCCGCCGACGGCAAAGAGTTGCTCGGACGCCTGCAGGCTCTGCCGGGATACGGCAAGCAGAAGGCTCAGATTTTTTTGGCATTGCTCGGCAAGCAACTGGGGGTCAGGCCGCCAGGATGGCGCGAGGCGGCCGGCGCGTACGGCGAGAAGGAGTCCTACCGATCGGTGGCGGATGTGGTCGACGCCGACAGCCTGGCGAGAGTGCGAGCTTACAAGCAGGCTGCCAAGCAGGCGGCGAAGGCCGAGTAGCCTGATCTTGCTGCGCAACGTGGAGCGATTTTGACAGGATGCGTTGACCGTATGGCGGCCGGGGCTTCCGTCCGCGCCTGCCCATCGCCGATGATGTACTGCAGAATCCGGTCGCCCGGAGCTGCGCTACGCCGATACACGATTATGGAGATGTGCCGCGTGGGAGACCCTGGCACGCGACGGAGGTACGGACCATGAGCGCCGAGACCTCCGTTCCCCGTCCCCGGGAGTCGGATGTGGACATCTCAGACTCCGCCCTCCTGAAGGGCCTGCTGTCCGAGGCAGAGTTCGCCTTTGCCTTCTTCGACGTCGACGGCCGCGTCCAGCGGGTCAACGACGTGTTCAGCGATCTCGTCGGCGTGCCCGCCGACCGGCTGATCGGCCGCGTCCCGGCGGAGGCGCTCGCCGCCGACCTCAGCCAGGCCGTCACGCAGGGCGTCCAGGCCGTCGTCGAGAGCGACGGCCCGGTCGCGGAGCGGCGCCTGCGCGTACGCTCGTCCGAAGGCTCCGACCGTCACTGGTCGATGTCGTTCTCGCCGATCCACGACGACGCCGGCGACCTGCGGGCCGTCACACTGGTCGGGCTGGAGGTGACCGAGAGCCACCAGATCGAGGAGGACCTGCGCCGCAGCGAGGAGCGCTACCGCTCGCTGGTCGAGGCCCAGTCCCAGCTGGTGTGGATCACCACGCCCACCGGCACGGTCGCCGAGGACGCGCCACAGTGGCGCGCCATCACCGGCCAGGGGCTGGAGGAGTACCTCGCCTACGGCTGGCTGGACGTCGTCCACCCCGACGAGCGCCAGGCCACCGAGGAGGCGTGGAAGGAGGCGCTGCGCGGCCGCACCATGTTCGAGTGGAACTACCGCGTGCGCACCCGCGCCAGCGGCTACCGCCACTTCGAGGTGCGCGCCGTGCCGATCATCCGGCACGGCCGGGTGGTCGAGTGGGTCGGCGCCAACACCGACGTGACCCCGCAGCGCGAGGCCGAGGAGATGCGCGGCAGGCTGACCGACCAGCTCGGCGCCGCCGCCCTGCGCACCGCGCGGCTCCAGGGCGCCACCGCCCAGCTCGCCGAGGCGCTGACGGTCGAGCAGGTCGTGCAGGTCATCATCGACGTCGGCCGCACCGCCCTGGCCGCCGACCGGTCCGCCGTCGCGCTGCTCGACACCGACCGCGCCGCGCTCAAGCTGATCAACGGCGAGGGCATCCCGGAGGCGTCCGGCTCCTCCGGCGAGGAGATCCCGCTGTCCCACTCCAGCGTGATGACCATGGCCGTCAACAGCCGCAGGCCGGTCTTCGCCGAGTCGCCGGTGATGCTCAAGATGCAGCTCCTGGAGGCCGGCGGCGACGAGAAGGTGCTGGCCCGCTATCTCGCCAACAGCGACGAGCAGGCCTGGGTGGGCCTGCCGCTGCTGGCCGCGGGCCGGGCCCTGGGCGCGCTGCGGTTCTCGTTCACCAGGCCGCAGAAGATCTCGCAGGAGGACGGCGTCTTCCTGGAGGCGCTGGCCGGCCAGTGCGCGCTGGCGGTCGAGCGGGCGACGCTGTTCGAGCGCGAGCACCGCACCGCCGAGACGCTCCAGCGCAGCCTGCTGCCCGACCACCTGCCCGTGGTCAGGGGCCTTCAGCTGGCCCAGCGGTTCCGCTCCGGCAGCCGCCACGTGCAGGTCGGCGGCGACTGGTACGACGCGTTCGTGCTGCAGGACGGCCGGGTCGCGGCGGTCGTGGGCGACGTCATGGGCAAGGGCGTCAAGGCGGCGGCCGGGATGGGCCGCATCCGCAACGCCATGCGGGCGCTGGCGCTGACCAACCCGCCGCCCGCGGCCGTGCTGACCGGCCTCGACCGGGTCTTCGACGCCACCGAGGAGGACGACCAGGTCACGACCCTCGCCTACATGGTCGTCGAGCCGGCCACCGGCGAGGGCACGCTCGCGCTCGCGGGCCACCCGCCGCCCGTGCTGGTCTCGCCGCAGGGCACCGCCATCCTGTGCGACGCCGAACCCGGCACGCCGCTGGGCTGGCCGACCAGCCGCCGTCAGTTCCGGTTCGTGGTGCCGCCGGGACACACCGCCGTGCTCTACTCAGACGGCCTGGTGGAGAACCGCAAACGCGGATTGGACGCCGGTTTGGCAGAGATTTGCAGTGTTGTGACCGAAGCCCCGCCTGAGGTGGTCACGGATCCCCACATGCTGCTGGACTTCCTGGTGGATGGGATGTTGTCAGGATATGAACAGGACGATGACGTTACGGCCCTAGCTATTCACGTCCCCGCCATCACCAAGAGTGACTGAATGAATCAGTCATAAGGGTTGCTTTCGGGTATCAGTGCCGCCCTTGCGTACGCACTACTCTCTCGGTCGGCCTAGGGTGGAGGACAACCGCCGGGAGGTGGCCGTATGGAGTGCTAGGGCGTGCCAGAATGCTGGAAGGTCCGTAGCGCTTCGCACGGCCTCACCGATCTCCGAGAGAGGCAACAGCCCCCAGCGGGCATCTGGGTCCATTGTCGCCACGCGTTCGTTCGAGAGGTGTTCGTGTCGCCTGCAAGTTCGACTCGCTCGAAGCTACAAGAGCTGAACGAGCCCGTCATTCAGCGACTGCTCGAGCGTGGGCGCTCGCAGGGTTTCCTCGAGTCTGAGGATGTCCGTCAGGCCTTCGAGGAGGCGGACATCCCCATGTCGCACGCCGCCGCGTTCTTGCGGAACCTCAGCAAAGAGGGCGTGACCGTGGTGGTGACCGCCGCGGATTCGGCTGCGCCGAAGAAGAAGTCTCGAGGTTCAGCAAAGCGCCAGACCGCCGCGCCCGTCAAGAGCAAGACGGCGGCGGCCGCCAAGGAGCAGCAGCCGGAGACCGTGACCGCGGTCGTCGGCACCACCGAAGCCGAGCCCGCGCCGAAGAAGCCGGCCCCTGCCAAGAAGGCCGCCCCGGCGGCCAAGAAGCCGGCCCCTGCCAAGAGCGTGCCCGCCAAGAAGGCCAAGCCCGAGAGCGCTGGGCCTGCCGAGACCAAGCCCAAGGCCCCCGAGGGCCCCAAGTCCGAGGTCGACGACGACGACATCGAGCTCGACGGCGACGTGGAGCTGGAGGACCTCGAAGACCTCGAGGTCGAGGACGAGGAGATCGTCGCCGAGGGCGACTCCGAGACCGAGACCGAGACCGAGACTGACGACACCGACGACGAGCCGAAGGCCGACGCGGTCGTGGTGGTCAAGGAGAAGAACGAGGACGAGGTCCTCATCCTTTCCGACGATGACGACGACGCCCCCGTGCCGCAGGTCGCCGCCGCCGGCGCGACCGCCGACCCGGTCAAGGACTATCTCAAGCAGATCGGCAAGGTCCCTCTGCTCAACGCCGAGCAGGAGGTCGAGCTCGCCAAGCGCATCGAGGCGGGCCTGTTCGCCGAGGAGCAGCTGGCCAGCGACGGCGAGGGGCTCCCGGTCGACGTGCGCGCCGAGCTCGAATGGATCGCCGAGGACGGCCGCCGGGCCAAGAACCACCTGCTGGAGGCCAACCTCCGCCTGGTGGTCTCCCTGGCCAAGCGCTACACCGGCCGCGGCATGCTCTTCCTGGACCTGATCCAGGAGGGCAACCTGGGACTGATCCGCGCGGTCGAGAAGTTCGACTACACCAAGGGCTACAAGTTCTCCACCTACGCCACCTGGTGGATCCGGCAGGCGATCACCCGGGCCATGGCCGACCAGGCGCGGACCATCCGCATCCCGGTCCACATGGTCGAGGTGATCAACAAGCTGGCCCGCGTCCAGCGGCAGATGCTGCAGGACCTCGGCCGCGAGCCGACCCCGGAGGAGCTGGCCCGCGAGCTCGACATGACCCCCGAGAAGGTGGTCGAGGTCCAGAAGTACGGTCGCGAGCCGATCTCCCTGCACACGCCGCTGGGCGAGGAGGGCGACAGCGAGTTCGGCGACCTCATCGAGGACTCCGAGGCCATCGTCCCGGCCGACGCGGTCAGCTTCACGCTGCTGCAGGAGCAACTCCACTCGGTGCTCGACACCCTGTCGGAGCGCGAGGCCGGCGTGGTGTCCATGCGCTTCGGCCTCACCGACGGGCAGCCGAAGACCCTGGACGAGATCGGCAAGGTCTACGGGGTGACGCGTGAGCGCATCCGGCAGATCGAGTCGAAGACCATGTCCAAGCTTCGCCACCCGTCCCGTTCGCAGGTTCTGCGCGACTACCTGGATTAGGTGACGCGCCCGGAAAGGGCACGGCCCCTCGCGGGCCGTGCCCTTTCCGCTTTCCCGGGCCTCCCCGGGTTTTCCGGGTCAGGGGAGGTGGACGTCGAGTCTGCCGCCGGTGAGGGTGACCCGGTAGCCGAGGTCCTCCAGGGTCTTGACCAGCTCGTCCGGGGTCTCCGGGGTGAGGCCGCTCTCCAGGAGCCGCCGGGCGACCTCGCCGCGGGTGGCCTTGGCCATGTGGCTGACGACCTTGCCGGCCTTGAGCACCCGTACGGACACGCCGCGGGGGCCCGGCCGCCAGGCGGCCGCGTACGCCGACGAGCGCAGGTCGACCACCAGCCCCGGTAGCCGATCGAGCTCCGGCGTGAGGAAAGGCCGCCAGAAGGCCGCCAGCGGCCCGACAGGCGGCAGGCTGACCCCCATGGCCAGCCGGTAGGGCGGGATGCGGTCGGAGAGCCGCACCACGCCCCAGAGGCCCGAGAAGATCAGCACGCTCTCCTCGGCCCTGGCCCGCGCCTCGGGGGAGAGCTCGCCCGGGGCGAGGTTGTCGTACAGCACCCCGGTGTAGAGCCCGGCGGCCGGGAGCGTGCCCGCCGTCCTGAGCTCCAGGTTCTTCGCGAGCTCGGACGCCTGGCCGGGGGAGAGGCCGAGCACGTCCAGGGCGTCCCGGCGGCGGGACGCCCGGAGCAGGGCTTTGAGCACCCGTTCGCGGGGCCGGTCCAGCTTCGGGAAGGACAGGCCGGCGACGGGCGGCCCGTCGCCCGCGGGGGCCTTGCCCTCCGACGGAGGCAGCACAATCAGCACAAGAGCGCAGCTTACCGGGGCATCGGCGCAGGTCAGCGATGGCCTGTCGTGGCGATGCCGCGCACGAAGTACCGCTGGCCGAGAAAGAAGATCGCGATCAGCGGCAGGGTCGTGATGACGCCGGCCGCGAGCACGATCTCCCACTTCGGGTCGCCGCCCTGGTAGAACTGGTCGACGATGGCCTTCAGCCCTCTGGGCAGCGTGTAGAGCATCGGATCCTGCAGGTAGATCAGCGGTTTCATGAGGTCGAACCAGCTCGCCTTCAGCTCGAAGACGAACGCGATGATCAGCGCCGGTCTGGCCAGCGGCAGCGCGATCCGCCAGAACAGGTCCAGGTACGACGCGCCGTCCACGCGCGCCGCCTCGAACACGTACCTCGGCACGCCGAGCAGGAACTGGCGGAGCAGGAAGATGTAGAACGCCGACCCGAACAGGTTGCCCGCCCACAGCGGCACCTGGGTGCCGGTGAGCCCGGCGGCGTTCCAGATCAGGTAGGTCGGCACGAGCGTCACCGCCGCGGGCAGCATCATCGTCCCCAGCACGCTCGCGAAGATCAGATTGCGCCCGGGGAAGCGGAAGTAGGCGAACCCGAAGGCCACGAACGCGCTCGACAACGTCACGGACGCCGCCGCCGCCAGGCCCACGACCAGGGTGTTCACCAGCCAGGCCAGCATCGGCGCGGCCTGCCACACGGCCAGGTAGCTCTCCGGCGCGAACGGGTCGGGCCAGGGGACGAACGGGTCGGCGAAGGTGTACGCGCGCGGCTTGAGCGAGGCGACGACCAGCCACACGAACGGGTACAGGAAGATCGTCGAGGCGGCGGCCAGCATGATCAGGAAGAACACCCGGCCCGCGCCGCCCCGGCTCCGGTCCGGCGCCGTCATGCCCGCTCCCCGCCCTCGTAATGGACGAGCCGGCCGCCCACCCGCCACTGCACGAACGTGATCAGCGCGATCACCAGGAACAGCACCCAGGCCAGCGCCGAGGCGTAGCCCATGTGCAGGAACTGGAACGCCTGCTGGAACAGGTAGACGACGTAGAACAGGGCCGCGTCGCCGGACGACTGCTGGGTGACCTGGTTGCCGAAGAACATGGCGTACACCTGGTCGAACATCTGCAGCGAAGAGATCGTGTTGATGATCAGCACGAAGAACAGGGCCGGGCTGATCATGGGCAGCGTGATCCGCAGGAACCGGGCCCACGACCCGGCCCCGTCGATCATCGCGGCCTCCGACAGCTCGGCCGGCACGTTGCGCAACGCCGCGAACAGGATGATCGTCGTGGAGCCCAGGTTCCACAGCGACATCAGGACGATGCCCGGCAGGATCCAGTCAGGGTCCGTGGTCCACTGCGGCCCCTCCACGCCGAACAGCGCGAGGAACTGGTTCACCATGCCCGCCTGGCCGTTCAGCAGGAACAGGAACAGCACCCCGACCGCCACGTACGGGGTCATCGACGGCAGGTAGAAGATCGTCCGGAAGACGCCGGCGCCGCGCCCGCCGAGCCGGTCGAGCATCAGCGCCAGGGCCAGGGCGAGCACGATCGCCAGCGGCACGTGCAGCACCGTGTAGAACACCGTGTTGCCGATGGCCCTGGCGACCTTCGGGTCCTGCGCCAGCCGCGCGTAGTTGTCCGTCCCGGCCCAGACAGGGCTGGAGATCAGGTCGTACCGGGTGAACGACAGCACCAGGCTGGCGATCATCGGGCCGAGCTGGAAGACCACCAGGCCGATCAGCCAGGGCAGCACGAACACATACGCCCACCGGGTCTCACCCCGCCCGAGCCCTTGCCCGGAACCGCGCCCTGAGTCACGCCCGGAGCTCCGCCCGAAAGCCCGTCGTGAACCGCGTCGTGAGTCCCGCCCGGAAGCCCGGGGTAATCCGGGCCGTGGACTCCGCCCGGACACGGGTCCCGGCGTCGTCACGACCCGGCCTCGTCGATGGCCTTCTGCGCCTCGGACTGGGCCTGCTCCAGCGCCTCGGCCGGGGCCTGCCCCTCCAGCAGCACGCGGATGCCCGCGTCCTCCCACGCCTTCTTGAACTCCGCCGCCGCGGCCGACTGCGGCACCGCGAACCCGACCGGCTGCACCTCGCGGATGACCTTGACCGCGTCGTCGAACGGCTTCCTGCCGCTCGGCCGGACGACCTCGCCGAAGATCGTCTCGTCGGCCTTGGCGTTCCCGGTGTAGGTGCCGATGTTGACCTTGCCCTCCTGGGCCCGCTTGTCCTGGCGGGCCCTGGCAGCGGCGATCCAGGTGTCGGCGGCGGTCATCGTCTTCATCCAGCGGCAGGCCGCCTCCGGGTTGCGTGCGCCCTTGGGGACGACCCAGGCGTTCCCGCCGACGTAGTTGACCGGCTCGCCCCGCCTGTCGCGGAACGGCAGCACGGTGATCCCGACGTCGGGGCTGCTCCCGGCCATCGAGCTGACCAGGAACTGCTCGCTCAGCATCATGCCGACCTGGTCCTTGACGAACGGGTTCTCGGCGCCGAAGAAGTCCCAGGTGTCCACGTACGCCTTGAGCCGCTTCCAGCCGCCCTGCCGCTCCACCAGGTCGTGGGTGTACCGCAGGGCCTCGACCACCTTGGGGTCGTCGAGCGCGGCGGTGCGGCCGTCGGCGGACAGGAGGTCGGCGCCGTTGGCCTTGGCCCACAGGGGGAGGAACTCGGGCAGCTTGGGGTTGAACCCGAACCTTTCGATCCTGCCGCCGTCGGTCCTGGACATCTTCTCGGCCAGGCGGCCGAGGGCGTCCCAGTCGGAGGTGTCGATCGAGGCCGGGTCGACCCCCGCGTCCTCGGCCGCCTTGTCGTTCACGATCAGCACGACGGAGTTGTAGAACTCGGGGATGCCGTACCACGAGCCCCCGTACTTGACCTGCGCCTGCGCGGCCGGGTAGTAGTCGCCGGCCGGGATCGACTCGCGCGACACGCACGCGTCGATCGGCTGGATGGCGCCGCGGGCGGCGTAGCTGCCGATGCGGTCGCGCGACAGGTAGACCACGTCCGGCGGGTTCCCCGCGGCGACGGCCGAAAGGAAGGCCTGCTCGTCGAACGCGCCCTCGTTGATGTTGACCGTGACCTGCGGATTCGCCTTCTTGAACAGGTCCACCCGGACGGAGGCGATCTCGTCGGGGAGGCCGAAGCCCATCGTGGTGAGCGCCTGCCCGGCCGTCCGGCCGTCGCCACCACCTCCTCCGCCCCCTCCGCCGACTCCGCCGCACGAGGAAAGGACGAGGATGCCGGCCACGACGACGGCGCCCGTTGAACGGGACATGGCTACCCCTTTCACGGCCTTTGACTGGTCGAGCGCCTTACCGGGAAAGGGGTCGGTCAAACGTGCCGGGCGGTGCAGGTCAGCTAGGCTGCCCGGATGGACGCCGATCTTCTCGTGCACGAGGCGTGGCCGGCCTGGGAGCGGCGGGCGCTCGGCGGCTGGGTGCTGCGGTACGCGGGAGGCGTGACGAAGCGGGCCAACTCGGTCCTGGCGACGGGACCGGCGGACGACCTGGACGCCGCGATCACCGCCGCCGAGGCCTTCTACGCCGAGCGCGGCGCGCCGTGCGTCTTCTCGATCGGCGCCGCCGCGTCGCCCGGCCTGGACCGCGCGCTGGACGCGCGCGGGTACGCGCTGGTGGACCCCACCGTCGTCATGGCGGGCGCGATCAGGGGCGAGCCGTCGGCGCCGGTACGCGTCGAGCCGCGGCCCTGGCGCGACTGGCTGGAGACGTGGTGGGAGGTCGACGGCGGCCGTGCCGGTGGGCTGGAGGCGGCCGAGCGGATCCTGACGGGTGTGCCGGCGCTCTACGCGGCTGTCGAGGAGGGCGGTGTCCCGGTCGCGGTCGGCCGGGGCGTGCCGCAGGGCGACACGCTCGGGATCTTCTGCGTGGCGACGGCTCCCGCGGCCCGCCGCAGGGGGCTGGCCAGGGCCGTCCTGCGCGCCCTGGCCGCCGCCGGCGGGGCGCCTGGCGCGTACCTGGCGGTCACGGAGCGCAACGCGGCCGCGCGGGCGCTCTACGAGAGCGAGGGCCTGGAGCCGAAGGGCCACTACCACTACCGGGCCGGGCCGGCGGCGGACGCGGGGGTCCTCACCGGGCCTGGGCGGCCGGCGCGACTCCGGCGCAGACCGCGATGGACGGTGAGCCGCCGCGCGGCCCGCGAGGGGACCGGGAGCCGCCGTCCGGCCGGCGAGGGGACGGTGGACGTCGCGCGGCCCCGGAGGGGACCGGAAGCCGCCGTCCGGCCCGCGAGGGACGTGCGGACGCCTCCCGGTCCGCGCGGGGACGGCGGGGTGCGGGGGGCGGGCGCGTGAGGCGGTCTGGACGCAGGACGGCGACCCCGGGAGTCCCGGGGTCGCCGTCCTGTCGAGATATATGTGGTTATGTCATCACGGCAAGCGCGTCAGCGCTCGTCGTTGGCGGCCATCTTCGGTGTTTCGCTGAGTCGAGCCGACTCATCCAGGATGTCGGCACCCTTCTCGCGCAGCGCCACGATGTGCTTACGCCCATGGTGGGCGCAGAACAACAGCTCCCCACCTACCGGCAGGGTCGCGCGAATGTACGCCTGGGCACCGCAACGGTCGCAGCGGTCGAGGGCCGTCAGCGGCTTAACGGGGGCAAGAGCTCCAGTCACGTATCGCCTTTCGGGTCACCCCCGCCGAAGCGAGGATCTGGCGTCAGTCACTTGGAACAACATCTAACCGGACGTGGACGTTCCCAACCCACAGGTCTCTACGCCCAGAGCGGAATGTGTCCGAAAGTAATGGGGATCACCCTGCTGGTAACGGCAAACATGGCGCCATGGCAAGCTTGTACGCGTGCGTGAGGGAAGAACGGTAAGCTGCGCACAGGTGTTCGAACGATAGACCCGGAGGGCTGGAGTGACGCTAGTGGAGGCGGGTTACACGGCTCGTCACCTCTCGGTGCTTGAGGGCCTCGAGGCCGTCCGCAAGCGCCCGGGGATGTACATCGGATCCACCGACAGCCGCGGGCTGATGCACTGCCTCTGGGAGATCGTCGACAACGGCGTGGACGAGGCGCTGGGCGGTCACTGCGACCGCATCGAGGTCGAGCTGCACGCGGACGGCTCCATCGAGGTGCGCGACAACGGCCGCGGTATCCCGGTCGACGTCGAGCCCAAGAGCGGCCTGGCCGGCGTCGAGCTGGTCTACACCAAGCTCCACGCGGGCGGCAAGTTCGGCGGCGGCTCCTACACCGCCTCCGGCGGCCTCCACGGCGTGGGCGCCTCCGTGGTCAACGCCCTGTCGGCGCGGCTCGACGTCGAGGTCGACCGTGACGGCAAGGTCCACGAGATCAGCTTCCGGCGCGGCGTGCCCGGCGTGTTCGACGGGCCTGGGCCGGGCGCCAAGTTCAAGAAGAAGTCCGGCCTGCGCGACGGCGACAAGCTGCCGGCGAAGGTCACCGGCACGCGCGTGCGCTTCTGGGCCGACAAGCAGATCTTCCTGCCCGACGCCGAGGTGTCGCTCGACGAGATCCACGTCCGGCTGCGCCAGACCGCCTTCCTGGTGCCCGGTCTCACCCTCGTGGTGATCGACAGCCGCCACGAGGAGCAGGTCCGCGACGAGTTCCGGTTCGAGGGCGGCATCTCCGAGTTCACCGAGTTCCTCGCCCGCGACGAGGCCGTCTGCGACGTGCTGCGCCTGCAGGGGGTGGGCCACTTCCGCGAGACCGTGCCCGTCCTCGACGACCAGGGCCACATGACCTCCACCGAGGTCCAGCGCGAGCTCACCGTCGACGTGGCCGTGCGCTGGGGCAAGGGGTACGAGTCCACGGTCCGCTCCTTCGTCAACGTGATCGCCACCCCCAAGGGCGGCACCCACGTGACCGGCTTCGAGCGCGGCCTCGTCCGCACGGTCAACGAGCAGCTCCGCGAGACCCGCCTGCTCAAGAACGGCGACGACCCCGTCACCAAGGAGGACATCCTCGAAGGGCTCACCGCGGTCGTCACCGTCCGCGTGCCGGAGCCGCAGTTCGAGGGCCAGACCAAGGAGATCCTGGGCACCTCCGCCGCCACCCGCATCGTCTCCCACGTCGTCAGCCGCGACCTCAAGGAGCTGTTCGACAACCCGCCGCGCGGCTACAAGCAGCCGCTGCGCGCGGTGCTGGAGAAGATCGTCGCCGCGGCCAAGGCCCGCATCGCCGCCCGCGAGCACCGCGAGAACCAGCGCCGCAAGAGCGCCCTGGAGAACTCCGCGCTCCCCGCCAAGCTGGTCGACTGCCGCAACGACGCCGTCGACCGCAGCGAGCTGTTCATCGTCGAGGGCGACTCGGCCCTCGGCACCGCCAAGCTGGCCCGCGACTCGGAGTTCCAGGCCCTGCTGCCGATCCGCGGCAAGATCCTCAACGTGCAGAAGGCGTCCGTCAGCGACATGCTGAAGAACGCCGAGTGCGCCGCCATCATCCAGGTCGTCGGGGCCGGCTCCGGCCGCTCCTTCGACCTCGACGCCGCCCGTTACGGCAAGGTCATCCTCATGGCCGATGCCGACGTCGACGGCGCTCATATCCGCTGCCTGCTGCTCACGCTCTTCCACCGCTACATGCGGCCCATGGTCGAGGCCGGGCGGGTCTTCGCCGCGGTCCCCCCGCTCCACCGCATCGAGCTCACCAACCCCGGCCGCGGCAAGGACAAGTACATCTACTGCTACTCCGACGGGGAGCTGCAGAAGGTCCTGCGCGACCTGGAGCGCCGGGGCAAGCGCTGGAAGGACCCGGTCCAGCGCTACAAGGGCCTCGGCGAGATGGACGCCGACCAGCTGGCCGAGACCACCATGGACCCCCGCCACCGCATCCTGCGGCGCGTCCGCATCGAGGTCGCCGAGGAGGCGGAGCAGATCTTCAGCCTGCTGATGGGCAGCGACGTGGCGCCGCGCCGCGAGTTCATCGTCAAGAGCGCGGCCGAGGTCGACCGCGACCACATCGACGCCTGACCTCCGCCGGGATCAGTCTACGGGGATCAGGCGGCCCGTCTTCACGTCGTAGATGGCGCCGGCCACTGGCATGCCCGCCGGCAGGAACGGCGACGACGTGATGCGGGTCAGGTCGTGCCGGAGCGCCTCACCCTGGTCGGGCACCATGTGGAACTCCAGGCTCCGGGTGTCCACCCCCTGGTCCTGGGTGAGCTGGTAGACCTCCGCGTCGGTGGCCTTGGTCATGCCGCAGTCGGTGTGCGGCATCACCAGGACACGCTCCACGCCGAGCAGGTAGACGGCCAGCACGAGCGTGCGCAGGACGTCGTCGGTGACCCTGGCGCCGGCGTTCCTGAGGATCTTCGCGTCGCCCGGCTGCAGGCCCAGCAGGCCCAGCGGGTCGATGCGGGAGTCCATGCACGTGACCACGGCCAGGCCGCGCGCCGCGCGTCCGGTCAGGTCGGAGCCCTCGAAGGTGCGGGCGAACTCCGCGTTGGCGGCAAACAGGTCGTCGAACGCATCCATGTCTCAGATGATCCCCCATGACCTCGATCTCAATGCGTCGGGGGGTGGTGAACTTGGGCCGGAGGTCGGCGAGTACGCGCGATCACTGCTAACTTAACGTGATGGTTCAGTAGCCCGTCGTGTGCATGATCGAAGAAGGTCGTCTTGAGCAGGTCCGAATCGCTCGCTGCGTATCTCCGCGCCCAGGCCCGGCGCTGTCTGGATCGAGTGGAGTCCGACGACGGCGGGCGCAACGCCAGGCGCGCCCTGGCCCTGCTCGACGCCGCCGCCTACGCCGGCGGGCTGCCCGAGGACGATCCGCTGATCCTCATGCTCGACCAGGCCGGCTGCTACGGGCCGCTCGGCTGCGAGGCGTTCGATCCCGGCGAGGCCGGCACCCGGCTGATCCGGGCCTGGGAGGGCGCGGAGCCGCACGAGCTCCTGCTGTCGCTCCCGGCCGCGATCACCGCCGTGCCGGAGCGGCACGACCAGGAGTACGGCACCACCCCTCACTAGGGACGGGAGCCCGGGCAGGCCGGGTGCCCGGCCCTCGGCGGGCGGCAGGTGTGTGGCGCAGACCCCGGGGTAACGGAGGCTGTCGTCGCCGGATGGCGAGATCGTCACTCATGGGGGGTGCATCCATGGAAGGCGTCGCACGATTTCGGTCGACGGTCGTCGACTGCCCCGACCCGAAGGCGCTGGGCTCGTTCTACTCGCGGCTGCTCGGCTGGCCGATCACCGTCGAAGAGGACGGCTGGGTGGTGGTGAGTGACGGCGGCTCGCCGGACCGGCTGGCGTTCCAGCTCGTGCGGGACTACCGTCCGCCGACCTGGCCGGAGGGGGAGCGGCCGCAGCAACTCCACCTCGACGTGCAGGTGGACGACCTCGACGAGGCCGAGAAGCGGGTGCTGGAGCTCGGCGCGACCAAGGCGGCCGTGCAGCCGAGCGAGGACGGCGGCGCTTCAGGGTCTTCCTCGACCCGGCCGGACACCCGTTCTGCCTGACGATCTGACGACGGCCCCCGTCCCACCACCGCGCGGGCTCCTTGACGTGGGCGGGCGGGAAGCGCATCATGAGATTATTCAACGAATGATGAAATCTGGTGGTCGTGATGGGTGGACGCTGTGTCATCATCGGGGGCGGCCCCGCCGGCATGGTCGCCGGCCTGCTCCTCGCCCGGGCCGGAGTCGAGGTCACGGTGCTGGAGAAGCACGCCGACTTCCTGCGCGACTTCAGGGGCGACACCGTCCACCCCTCGACACTCGACCTGCTCGCCGCCCTCGGCCTGGGCGAGCGCTTCGCCCGCCTGCCCCAGTACCACATCACGGAGGTCGCCTTCCCCGCCGGTGACCGCCGGGTGGTCTTCGGCGACCTGTCCCGGCTCAAGGTGCGTCATCCGTACATCGCGATGGTCCCGCAGTGGGACCTGCTCACCCTGCTCGCCGACGCCGCCCGTGAGGAGCCCGGTTTCACGCTGCGGATGCGCACCGAGGTCACCGGCCTCATCCACGAGCGCGGCCGGATCGCCGGCGTGCGCTACCGGACCGCCGACGGGCAGGACGGAGAGCTCCGCGCCGATCTGACCCTCGCCTGCGACGGCCGCTGGTCCGTGGCCCGCCGGGAGGCCGGGCTGCGGGTCAGGGAGCGGCCCGTGCCGTTCGACGTGTGGTGGTTCCGGCTGCCGCGCCGCCAGGAGGACGACCTCGGGGCGCTCATCCCGCGCGTCACCGGCGACCGGCTGCTCATCGTCCTGCCCCGCGAGACCCACTTCCAGGTCGGCTACATCGGCCCCAAGGGCTTCGACCGCGAGCTGCGGGCCCGCGGCCTCGAACCGCTCCGCCGCGAGGTCGCCGACGCCGCACCCGACCTGGCCGGCGAGGTGGCCGGCCTCACCTCGATGGACGACGTCAAGCACCTGGACGTCCGGCTCAACCGGCTCAACCGCTGGCACGTCGACGGGCTGCTGTGCATCGGCGACGCGGCTCACGCCATGTCGCCCGTCGGCGGCGTCGGCATCAACCTGGCGGTCCAGGACGCGGTCGCCGCCGCGACGCTCCTCGCCGGCCCGCTCCGCCACGGGCGTCCGACTCCGAAGGCCCTGGCCCGGGTACGCTCCCGCCGGCTGTTCGCCACGGTCGCCGTGCAGGCCCTCCAGCGGATGATGCACCGGGCGCTCGTCGTACGGGTCCTGCGCGGCACCTGGACGGGCCCGCCCGCGCCCCTGGTGCGGCTGCTGCGGCTCTTTCCCGCGCTCTCGTACGTCCCCGCCTACCTCGTCGGCGTCGGCCCCCGCCCCGAACGCGCTCCGGCCTTCGCCCGCCGCGACCCCGAGCGGATCCCCTCGACGGATGAACCGCCCCGCCGATGACCGTACGACAGGGTCGCCGGAGGGGCGGAGACCCACCCGACCCGTCGCTCGGGCGGGTGGTGCCCGGCCGGGGTCACGGGACGGGTGAGCCCGGGTCTCGGGTCAGGCTTCGGGCGGCGTGGACGGTTCGAGGGCGGGGCCGGAGCCGAGGGCGCCGCCGATCGCGCCGATGGTGTGGGTGAGGCGGACGCCTGAGCCGTCACGGCGGCCGATCTCGTCCGGCAGCGTCACCGGCTTGCCCACCGGGGAGACCGCCTTGGCCGGAGCCGGGCCCGCCCAGGCCAGCAGCAGGACGTCCTCGCCCTTCAGGAACCGCTGGGCGCGCACCCCGCCCGTGGCCCGGCCCTTGGCCGGGAAGTCGGCGTAGTCGGACACCTTGCCCCCGCCGATCTGGGTGCCGGGCAGGGCCGTGGAGGAGCCCGCCACGGTGACCACCTGGGCGGGCCTGGACGGGTCGACGGCGCCGAACCAGATCACCCGCGCGCCGTCGTCGAGGCGGACGCCCGTCATGCCGCCCGCGGGCCGCCCCTGCGGCCGGACCAGCGACGCCGGATAGCGCAGCAACTGGGCCTGCGAGGTGATGAACACCAGGTCGTGCTCCTCGGACTCCAGCTCGACCGCGCCAACGACCGTGTCGCCGTCCTTGAGCGTGATCACCTCGAAGTCGTCACGGTTGGCGGGGTATTCGGGCACCACCCGTTTGACCACCCCCTGCGCGGTGCCGAGCGCCAGGCCGGGCCCCGACGGGTCGAGCGAACCCAGCCCGACCACGGTCTCGTCAGGCTCCAGCGACACGTACTCGGCGACGGGATGGCCGCCCGACAGCGACGGCGGAGCGGCCGAGGCGGGCAGCGTCGGCAGGTCGACCACCTGGACACGGATCAGCCGGCCCCGCGACGTCACCACGCCGACCTCGCCCCGCACGGTCGTGCGTACGGCGGAGACCAGCACGTCGTGCGGCGACCGGCCGCCCTCGCCGGGCAGCGCCCCGGCGTCGGCGGTGCGGGCGAGCAGGCCCGTGGACGACAGCAGCGCCAGGCACGGGTCGTCGGCCACCTGCAGCGACACCACGGGGGTGCGGGTCTGACCGGTGGCCTCGCGCAGCTCGGTGCGGCGCGGCGTGCCGTACTTCTTCGCCACGTCGGCCAGCTCGCCGGAGACCACCTGCCGCAGCCGGGTCTCCGACGACAGGATCGCGGTCAGCTCGGCGATCTCCTCGGTGAGCGTCTCCTTCTCGCGGTCGAGCTCCAGCTTGTCGTAGCGGGTGAGCCGGCGCAGCGGCGTGTCGAGGATGTAGGCGGCCTGGACCTCGGTCAGGTCGAACACGCTCATCAGCCGCTCGCGCGCCTGCGCCGAGTCGTCGGAGGCGCGGATCACCTGGATGACCTCGTCGATGTTGAGCAGCGCGACGATGAGGCCGTCGACCAGGTGGAGCCGGTCCTCGCGCTTGCGGCGGCGGAACTCCGAGCGCCGCCGGACGACCTCCAGCCGGTGGTTCACGTACACCTGGAGCAGCTCGCGCAGGCCCAGCGTGCGCGGCTCGCCGTCGACCAGCGCCACGTTGTTGATGCCGAAGGTCTCCTCCATCGGCGTCAGCCGGTAGAGCTCCTCCAGCACCGCCTCGGGGATGAAGCCGTTCTTGATCTCGATGACCAGGCGCAGGCCCTTGTGCCGATCGGTGAGATCCTTCAGGTCGGCGATGCCCTGCAGCTTCTTGCTGGTCACCAGCTCTTTGATCTTGGTGACCACGCGCTCGGGGCCGACGTTGTAGGGCAGCTCGGTGACGATGATGCCCTTGCGGCGCGGGTTGATCTGCTCGACCGTACAGGTGGCGCGCATGCGGAAGGTGCCGCGCCCGGTCTCGTAGGCGTCGCGGACGCCCTGCAGGCCGATGATGGTGCCGCCGGTCGGCAGGTCGGGGCCGGGCACGAACGTCATCAGCTCGTCGAGCGTCGCGGCCGGCTTCTTGATCAGGTGGCGGGCGGCTGCGACGACCTCGGTCAGGTTGTGCGGCGCCATGTTGGTCGCCATGCCGACCGCGATGCCGGTGGTGCCGTTGACCAGCAGGTTGGGGAAGGCCGACGGCATCACCGTCGGCTCGGTCTCCTGCCCGTCGTAGTTGGGCTTGAAGTCGACGGTGTCCTCGTCGATCGACTCCACCATGAGCATCGCCGCCGGGGCCAGCCTGGCCTCGGTGTAGCGCATGGCGGCCGGGAGGTCGTCGAGGGAGCCGAAGTTGCCGTGGCCGTCGATCAGCGGCAGCCGCATCGAGAACGGCTGCGCCAGCCGCACCAGCGCGTCGTAGATGGCGCTGTCACCGTGCGGGTGGAGCTTGCCCATCACGTCGCCGACCACGCGGGAGGACTTGACGTGCCCCCGCTCGGGCCGCAGCCCCATCTCGCTCATCGAGTAGAGGATGCGGCGCTGCACCGGCTTCAGCCCGTCGCGGGCGTCGGGCAGCGCCCGCTGGTAGATGACGGAGTAGGCGTACTCCAGGAAGCTGGTGCGCATCTCGGACGACACGTCGATGTCGACGATGCGTTCCTCGAAATCCTCGGGAGGGGGTGCGGCGGTGCGTCGGGCCATGTCGAACATTGTGCCGAAGAAACGCAGGTGCGTGCGACACCGACCCAGGAGAGGCCCCTCTTCGGGACCCGGTGAAGAGGACGGACGCCCAGGAAGTTCCCCACGGTTCCGCCGTCCCGGCTCGGAATCGTCGGCCGGACCTGGTAACAAGGGACCCATGATTGACGCCCCCGACGCGGCGATGCTGCGCGAACAGGCCGAGGAGAGGCTGCGGGCGCTGGCGGGCGAGCACGCCCGGCTGCGTGACGACCAGTGGGCCGCCATCGAGGCGCTCGTCGTCGACCGGCGGCGGGTGCTGGTCGTGCAGCGCACCGGCTGGGGCAAGTCCGCCGTCTACTTCGTGGCCACCGCCCTGCTGCGCGCGCTGGACGAGGGGCCGACCGTCATCGTCTCGCCGCTGCTCGCCCTCATGCGCAACCAGATCGCCGCCGCCGAGCGTGCCGGCATCCGCGCCGTGACGATCAACTCCGCCAATCCCGAGGCGTGGGAGGAGATCTACGGCCAGGTCGCCGACGGCGAGGTCGACGTGCTCCTGGTCAGCCCCGAGCGGCTCAACAACCCCGACTTCCGCGACCACGTCCTGCCCGAGCTGGCCGAGAGCGCCGGCCTGGTCGTGGTCGACGAGGCCCACTGCATCTCCGACTGGGGCCACGACTTCCGCCCTGACTACCGCAGGCTGGCCACACTCTTCGCCGAGCTGCCGCCCGGGATCCCCGTGCTCGCCACGACGGCCACGGCCAACGCCCGCGTCACCCGCGACGTCGCCGAGCAGATGGGTGACGACACCCTGGTCCTGCGGGGGCCGCTGGAGCGCGAGAGCCTCCACCTGAGCGTCGTCCGGCTCCCCACCGCCGAGCAGCGGCTGGCCTGGCTGGCGCAGACGCTCCACGAGCTGCCCGGCTCCGGCATCGTCTACACCCTCACCGTCGCCGCCGCCCACGAGATCGCCGGCTACCTGCGGGAGCAGGGCCACGAGGTCGCCGCCTACACCGGCCAGACCGAGCCGGCCGAGCGGCTGGCGGCCGAGGAGGCGCTGCTCGACAACAAGATCAAGGCGCTGGTGGCGACGAGCGCGCTCGGCATGGGGTTCGACAAGCCCGACCTGGGGTTCGTCGTCCACGTCGGCGCCCCGCAGTCTCCGGTCGCCTACTACCAGCAGGTGGGCCGGGCCGGCCGCGGCGTCGAGCGGGCCGAGGTGATCCTGCTGCCAGGCGTCGAGGACCGCGAGATCTGGGCCTACTTCACCTCGCTGGCCTTCCCGCCCGAGCCGGTCGTCCGGACCGTGCTCCGGACGCTGGAGGAGCGGGGCGTCATGTCCACGCCCGCCCTGGAGAGCGCCGTCGACCTGAGCCGCACCCGCCTGGAGATGATGCTCAAGGTGCTCGACGTCGACGGCGCGGTACGCCGGGTCAAGGGCGGCTGGCAGGCCACCGGCGAGCCGTGGGCCTACGACACGGAGCGCTACGCCCGCATCGCCGCCGAGCGCGAGGCCGAGCAGCGGGCCATGCTGGGCTACCTCACCACCGACCGCTGCCGCGAGCACTACCTGCGCGAGCTGCTCGACGACGAGGCCGCCAGGCCGTGCGGGCGCTGCGACAACTGCACCGGCCGCCACCGCTCGCCCGACATCGCCGCCCCGGCCGTCGAGCGCGCCCGCGAGCGGCTGGCCAGGCCCGGCGTGGAGATCGACCCGCGCAAGCAGTGGCCGACGGGCCTGCCCGACCTGTCCGGCCGGATCAAGCCCGAGCTCGGCGCCGAGCCCGGCCGGGCTCTCGGCCGGCTGACCGACATCGGCTGGGGCAACCGGCTGCGCGAGCTGTTCGACGGCCCTGACGGGCCGATGCCCGACGACATGTTCGCGGCCGTGGTCCAGGTGCTGTCCGCGTGGGAGTGGAAGCAGCGGCCGGTGGCCGTGGTGAGCGTGCCCTCCTCGACCAGGCCACAGCTGGTGCGCGCCTTCGGCGAGCGGCTGGCGCAGGTCGGTCGCCTGACCTACCTCGGTGAGCTGGGCTACCGGTCAGGGCCGCCCGGCCGGCAGTTCAACAGCGCCAAGCGGGTCCAGGCCGTACGGGCGACGCTGGCCATGCCGAAGGAGCTGGGCGCGGCCGTGGCGGCGTGCGGCGGCCCGGTGCTGCTGGTCGACGACCGCGTCGACACCGGCTGGACGATGACCCTCGGCGCCGCCCTGGTCCGCCACGCCGGGGCCCCGGGCGTGCTTCCGCTGGCCCTGGCCGTCGCGTCCTGATCAGCGGCCCGCCGGCGCTCACAGGCGCGGGCGGGCTCCCAGGTGGACGATCGCCTTGGAGGCCAGGCCGCAGCCGGAGCTCAGCGCCTCCGCCGGGGGCTTGCCCGCCAGCCACGGCGGCAGGAAGCCGGCGCAGAACGCGTCGCCCGCGCCCGTGCCGTCGACGATGCGGTCGACCGGCTCGGCCGCCGCCCGCACCGGCTCGGGACGGCCGTTGCCGTACCACAGCGCGCCCTCGGCGTTCATCTTGATCACGACCTCGGGGAACCACGCGGTCAGCACCTTGGCCGCCGCCTCGGGGTCGTCGCGGCCGGTCAGCACCTTGGCCTGGTCGGCGTTGGCCAGCAGCAGCTTGGCGCCGCTGGTCCACTCGAGGAACGGCTCGGCGCCCGTACGCTCCAGAGGGGCCGCGGAGGCGCAGTCGACGGAGATGGACATCCCCGAGCGGCGCGCCATGTCGAGCGCGGCCAGACCCGCGTCGCGCGAGCCCTCGTTGATCAGCGTGTAGCCGGACAGGTGGAGGTGGCCGCCGCCGAACAGGTCGCGCGGCAGGTCCTCGGGCGCCAGCGCGGCGTTGGCGCCGGGGTCGGAGAGCATGGTCCGCTCGCCCTTGTGGGTCACGAGCACCACGCAGGTGCCCGTGGGCCGCTCCGGGTCCATGACGAGCCGGGCGTCGACGCCGTAGCCCATCAGCTCCATGTCGCGGTTGCGGCCGGTGATGTCGGCGCCTCTGCGGCCGATGAAGGCCACCTCGGCGCCCTCGACCGCCAGCCACGAGGCGATGTTCGCGCCCGAACCGCCTCCGTGCATGGTCACGACCGCGGGCGTGTCGCTCGCTCTGGCGAGCGCATAACGGGCGCGCGCCACCGCGTCGGTCATGAGATCGCCCACCACGACGACCCGCGTCATGATGCCACCACCTTGCCTGCTGCCTACCGATCGACCCTGGCCACGGCAAAACTAACAGCTTCGGGGCTGCTCGTGGGGCGGACCTCGGAGACCCGGCCTGAGTCGATGCACATCCGTTGCCCAACGGCACCGGAGATTCTTGGCATGTGGGATGGGGGTTTAGTCTCGGGGCTGTGGAGGCACAATATCCTGCTCACTGGGAAGCGGACGTCGTCCTGGCCGACGGCGGCACCGCGCACGTGCGCCCCATCAGGCCCGCCGACGCCGACCGGCTGCGCGCGTTCTACTCGCGGCTGTCCGAGGAGTCCATCTACTTCCGGTTCTTCGGCCCGCGGCCACGGCTGTCCGACCGCGAGGTGCGGTGGTTCACCAACGTCGACTACGTCGAACGGGTCGCCCTGATCGCCACGATCGGGGCCGAGATGGTGGCGGTGATCCGCTACGACCGCACCGGACCGGGCGAGGCCGAGGTGGCGTTCCTGGTCGAGGACGCCCACCAGGGCAGGGGAGTGGCCTCGGTGCTGCTCGAACACCTCGCGGCCACCGCCCGCGAGCGCGGCATCGAGCGCTTCGTCGCCGACGTGCTGCCCGCCAACATGAAGATGATGGGCGTGCTGCGCCAGGCCGGCTACACCGCCGAGAGCCGGTTCGCCGACGGCGTGGTCCGCATGACGCTAGACCTGACCCCCACCGAGACCTCCACCGAGGTCACCCTCGCCCGCGAGCACCGCGCCGAGGCCCGGTCCATCGCCCGGCTGCTGGCCCCCGGCTCCGTCGCGGTCATCGGCGTCTCCCGCGAGCCCGGCGGCGTCGGCCAGACCGTGCTGCGCAACCTGCTCGCCGCCGACTTCGCCGGCCCCGTCTATCCCGTGCACCGCGAGGCCCGCGCCGTGGCGGGCGTGCGCGCGTACCCGAGCGTCGGCGCCATCGACGACGACGTCGACCTGGCCGTCGTGGCGGTGCCCGCCGGGAGCGTGCTGGACGTGGTGGAGGAGTGCGCCCAGAAGGGCGTGCACGGCCTGGTCGTGGTCTCCTCCGGGTTCGGCGAGACGGGCGAGGAGGGGCGCGCCCGTCAGGACGAGCTGGCCCGCATCGCCCGCGCCCACGGCCTGCGCGTCGTCGGCCCCAACTGCCTCGGCATCGCCAACACCGCCCCCTCCGTCAAGCTCAACGCCACCCTCGCCGCCACCGTCCCCTGCCGGGGCGCCGTCGGCTTCTTCAGCCAGTCGGGCGCGCTCGGCACCGCGCTGCTGCAGCGGGTGGCGCAGCGGGGCATGGGCATCTCGTCGTTCGTCTCCGCGGGCAACCGGGCCGACGTGTCGGGCAACGACCTGCTGCAGTACTGGGAGGAGGACGGCGCGACCGAGGTGATCCTGCTCTACCTGGAGTCGCTGGGGAACCCGCGCAAGTTCACCCGGCTGGCCAGGCGGATCTCCCGCAGCAAGCCGATCGTGGTGGTCAAGAGCGGCGGCACCCCGTCCGGCCACTCCGCCCGGGAGCTGGGGCTGCCCGACTCGGCGATCAGCTCGCTGTTCGAGCAGGCGGGGCTGATCCGGGTCGACGACCTCATCCAGCTCTTCGACGTCGGCCAGCTGCTGGCCTACCAGCCGCTGCCCGCCGGGCCGCGGGTCGCCGTGGTGACCAACTCCGACGCGCTCGGCCTGCTCGCCGCCGACGCCTGCGTGGCCGCCGGCCTGTCGCCGCGCGCGCCGGTCAACCTCGGCGCGGGCGCCGGGCCGTCCGCGTTCGGCAAGGGGCTCGCCGGCGAGCTGGCCTCACCCGAGGTCGACGCGGCGGTCGTGATCTACATGCCGCCCATCCCCGGCGACGCGGCCGGGGTTGCGGCCGAGCTGCTGCGGGTGTCCCAGAGCGTCCTGAAACCGGTGCTGGCCACGTTCCAGGGGCATCTCGGCATGCACCCGCACCTCCAGACCGGCCCGGTGCCCGAGCGCGGCTCGATCCCCTCGTACGCGGCCCCCGAGGAAGCGGTCCGCGCCCTGGCCCAGGCGGTCCGCTACGCCCGATGGCGCGCCGAGCCCACCGCGCCGCCTCCCGAGCTGGAGGACGCCGACACCGCCCGCGCCCGAAACCTGGCGTCCGAGACGCTCGCCGCCGCCCTCGTCGACGAATCCCGCGAACCCGCGGGCGTCCCGCTCGCCGGCGGCACCCCGGAGACGGCCGGCTCCAGCGGACAGGCGACTGCGCCGGCCGGTGCGTCGACGGGCTCCTCGGACCCGGGCGAACCCGGCGACGACGGGAGCCCGGCGCGGGAGGGCGCGGGACGCGGCAGAGCCCCGTACTTCGCGGCGGCGGGCCCGCCGGTGGAGGCCGACGCCACCGAACTGCTCGCCTGCTACGGGATCGCCGTCTGGCCCGCCCACGTGGTCGGCTCGGCGGACGAGGCCGCCAGGGCCGCCGAACGGCTCGGCTGGCCGGTCGTCCTCAAGGTGGCCGGCCCTGACGCCTCCAGGCGGGCGGGCACCGTGCGCCTCGGGCTGCCGACCGCCGACGCCGTCCGGCACGCGTACGGGGAGTTCTCCCAGCAGTTCGGCGAGGGGACCGAGCTGGCCGTGCAGCGGATGGCGCCGCAACCCGCCGTGCCGACGGTGGTGAGCGTCGTGGAGGATCCCGCGTTCGGTCCCGTCGTGTCGTTCGGGCTGGGCGAGGTGACCGCCCGGCTGCTGGAGGACCGCGGCTTCCGGCTGGCGCCGCTCACCCGGGAGGACGCGGCCGGGCTGGTGCGCTCGGTGCGGGCCGCGCCGCTTCTGTTCGGCGAGTACGGCTACCCGCCGGTGGCGGTTGACGCCCTGGAGGATCTGCTGGTCAGGGTGAGCCGCCTGGCCCACGACCTGCCGGAGCTGGCCCGGCTCGACCTCGACCAGGTGCTCGTCGGCGAGGACGGCGTGACGGTGCTCGGCGCCAGGGCCGTGCTGCGCACCCCGGCGGGCCCCCGCCTCGACGGCGGCCCCCGCAGGCTGAGCTGACCGTCCCGGCTCCCAGGCGGTACGGAACGCGAGACGTTATACAGCGTTACGCCGCGCGGGTGGTTGCACTGCGTGGCCCTGGCAAACTGGATCCATGAGGGAAACCCGAGTCTCAGCCGCGGGCCTGCGTGAAGCGATCGAGCGCAGCGGCTACTATCCCGACCTCGTCACCGATGCGGTCGAATCCGCGCTGGGCAAGGAGGCCGTCACGGCCTTCGTGGTGCACCACGAGGCCACCTTCGACCCCGCGATGGAGGTGCGCAGGCACGTCACCGTGCTGGTGCTGACGGCCGCGAGACTCCTGGTCTGCCACACCGACGAGCATCCGGCGGTGGAGGGCGTCTCGACCGCGCACGCCTCGACCACCACCGAGGCCGTCCAGCTCGGCCGCATCCAGTCGGTGGCGGTCACCCGGGTGGTTCCCGAGCCCGCCTCGTACGTTCCCGGCGTCCCCCCGACGGAGGTCACGCTGACGATCGGCTGGGGCGCCATCTCCCACGTCGACCTGGAGCCGGCCACCTGCGGCGACGAGAACTGCGAGGCCGACCACGGCTACACCGGCGCCATCACCGCCGACGACCTGTCGCTGCGGGTCAGCGAGGCCGCCGACGGCCCGGAGGCGGTCACCCACGTCCTGGCCTTCGCCAAGGCCCTGTCCGAGGCCACCGCCCGCACCGCCGCCTGACCAGGGCTGCGTCCGCCGGCGTCTCCCCGGAGGGCGGCGACCTTCATCCGCCTCCCGCGGCTCGGCGCTCTCGCGGGTCTTCCAACGGGTGAGAGGGTCCGGCCGTCCCCGGTTCCGCGCGTCCGCCGGTTCACCCGGCAGGTGCGAGATCTTCGCCTGGGCCGGCGAGGAACGGGGCCGATAGGATTCGGGGCATGACGAACGGGCCCCTGGTTCCGGCGTACGGCGCCGGCTCGCTGCCCGACCTGTCCCAGTCGCTGCTGGCGGCCCTGGGCCTGGACGTGCCCAACCCCCTCGGCCTCCCGCCCGCCGAGCGCACGTGCGTGTTCCTGGTCGACGGCCTCGGCGCCGAGCTGCTCGCCGCGCACGCCCCGGCGGCGCCGTTCCTGGCGAGCCTGCTGGGCGGCTCCCGTACGCTGAACGCGGGATTCCCCGCCACCACCGTGACGAGCCTGTGCTCGCTCGGCACCGGCGCCCCGCCCGGCGAGCACGGGATGCTCGGCATGAACCTGGCCGTCCCCGGCACCGGCCGCCTGCTCAACTGCCTGAGATGGTCCGGCGTTCCCATGGACCCGCTCGAATGGCAGCCCGGCGAGACCGTCTACCAGCGGGCGGCGGCGGCCGGCGTCGAGGCCGTCTACGTGGCGCCCGCCGCGTTCGAGGGCACGGGGCTGACCGGCGCCGTCTTCCGCGGCGTCCGCTACGCGGCGGCCGAGACCGTCGATGACCGCGTCGCCCGGGTGCTGGCCGAGCTGCGCCGCCCGCGCGCCCACGTCACCGTCTACTACGGCGACCTCGACGCGATGGGCCACATGACCGGCTGGGGCAGCGCGGAGTGGCTGGAGCAGCTGGCCGTCGTCGACGCCATGGCCGAGCGCATCGCCGCGGGGCTGCCTCCCGGCTCGGCCCTCTACGTGACGGCCGACCACGGCATGGTCAACGCCTCGGAGAAGCTCGACGCCGAGGCCACCCCCGAGCTGGCCCACGGGGTCGAGCTGCTCGGCGGCGAGGCCCGCGCCCGCCACGTCTACGCCCGGGAGGGAGCCGCCGGCGAGGTGCTCGCCGCCTGGCGCGAGGTGCTGCGCGGCCGGGCCTGGGTGGTGTCGCGGCAGGAGGCCGTCGAGTCCGGCTGGTTCGGCCCGCGGGTGCGGACCGCGTGGCTGGGCCGCATCGGCGACGTGATCGCCGTCCCGTACACCGACCTGGCCATCACCGCCCCGTCCGTCAACCGGATCGAAGCCCTCTTCACCGGCTACCACGGCTCGATGACCACATTCGAGCAGAACATCCCGCTCCTGGAGGTGAGCACCCGGTGACCGGCCCGCTGATCACCCCGTCCGCCCTCGCCGCGCTCGGCGAGGTCACCCTGCTGGACGTGCGCTGGCGGCTCGGCGGCCCGCCCGGCCTGGACCTCTACCGCGAGGGCCACCTGCCGGGCGCCGTCTTCTGCGACCTCGACGCCGTCCTGGCCGGGCCGCCCGGGGAGGGCGGACGCCACCCGCTGCCCGCGGCCGACGCGTTCGAACGGGCGATGCGGCGGCTCGGCGTCTCCGGCGCGCGGCCGGTCGTGGTGTACGACGACACCGCCTCGACGGCGGCGGCCCGCGCCTGGTGGACGCTGCGCTACTTCGGGCATCGCGACGTCCGGGTCCTCGACGGCGGGCTGCCGGCCTGGAGTGCGTCCGGGCTGCCGATCGTCAAAGAGGAACCCGTGCCCGCGCCCGGCGACTTCACGGCCCGGCCGGGCGGGATGCCCGTGCTCGACGCCGAACAGGCCGCCGCCCTGGCCTCGTCCGGCGTGCTGCTCGACGCCAGGGCCGCCGAACGCCACCGCGGCGAGGTCGAGCCGATCGACCCGGTGGCCGGCCACATCCCGGGCGCGGTCAGCGCTCCGACCACGGAGAACGTCACCCCCGACGGCGCCTTCCTGCCCCCCGGCGAGCTGCGGCGGCGCTTCGCCGAGCTGGGCGTCCGCGAGGGGCGCCCGGCGGGCGTCTACTGCGGCTCCGGCGTGACGGCCGCCCACCAGGTGCTCGCCATGGAGGTGGCCGAACTGACCGCCGCCCTCTACGTCGGCTCCTGGTCCCACTGGGTGACCGATCCATCCAGACCGGTCGCCACCGGCTGACACCACGCGATCCGCCCGGCAGCGGGCAAAGAGCCTGTCTGCGTGTACGTACGGTCATCCCGGCGGGTGAAGGGACCGTGCGGGCGTCGTACGAACACTTCGGCGGGTGGATGGACGCCCGAAAGCCGATACGGTCACGCGGGTGGCCGGACGGGCCGTTCGCCCGTGCGTGGCGGAGGCCGGAGGTCTCCTTCGGCGGGACGCCCGGCCGGCGCGGACCCGGGAGCCGGGCCGCCGGCGGCGGGCGGGTTCGGCTCGCGCGGCACCAGCGGCTGGTCGCCCGCTCCGAAGCAGGTGAACGCGGCGATGCCGGTCTGGGCGGAGGCGAGGGCGAGAGCTGACGCCGGGGTGTGGCCGGCGGCGAGCAGCTCGTGGAACCGGCTCATCACCGCCAGCGCGTCCTCGTCTCCCACCGGCACCATCCCGGCCACCACGCATGTCGCGCCCTGAGCCAGGAACGCGCCCGCCAGCCCCAGCGGCGCGCCGTCCGCCGGCGTGCGGGCCATGCCCGAGTCGCACGCCGACAGCACCACCAGCCGGGCCGTGCGCGCGCCGCCGAGCAGGTCGTAGGCCATGAGCGGGCCGTCGTCCAGCGTGATGCTCGACAGCAGCGGGCTGCGGGCGTGGAACACCCCGTGCGCCGCCAGGTGGACGACGTCGCAGGAGGCCAGGGCGGCCAGCACCGCGTCGCGCCGGGCCGCCACCGGCCGTGCGCCGGGATGGGCGGCGACCACCCGGTCCACCTCCTCCCGTGCGTACGCCAGGCCCGGTCCGGCGGCCGCGGCCACCGCGAGCGATCCCGCCGCGCCCGTCCGCGCCCCGGCGGACCGTTCGGCGGGCCCGCCGTACGGGACCGGAGCCGGGCCGGGCCGTGCGGCGCCGGGGGAACCCGCAGACGAGGAGACGGCCGAGGAGACGGCGCAGCCGGGCTGTGCGGCGCCCGGGGGCCTCGCGGACGAGGAGACGGCGTGGCCGGATCGCGCGTCCGCGGCTCCGCGGGCGGCGGTGAGCCAGGAACGGGCGCTGGCCGCCACCGTCACCGGGCGTTCGCGCAGGCAGGGGAGCGCCGACCAGGGGAGGGTGTGCAGGACGCCGGTCGGCACCAGCACCAGCGGACGATCGCCCAGCTCGGCGGCGAGCGGAGCCAGCAGGAACCGCTCCAGCTCGGCGCCGGCCGCCGCGATCGGCTCCGCCCCGGCGGCGCCGTCGTGCAGGGCGGCCCGGCGCAGCGAGTAGCGCAGCCGGATCAGCGACTCCCCGGCCTCACGCAGCGGCCCGAGCGACCGCAGCGCCATCCGCTCAGCCGTCACCACCACGGCGAACAGCGAGCCGTCGTCCGTGACGTACTCGACCAGCGCCGCCCGTCCGAGCGCGGCCCGCACCTCGGCCTCTCCCGCGCCGTGCGGGGAGCGGGCGTGGACCGGCGCCGCGACGGCCCGCCAGCGTTCCGCCCACGCGAACACCTCCTCGGCGCACCCGTCGCGCACCGCCAGCCGCAGCCCGAACGCCGCCAGCCGTTCGCCCGCCCGCGCCGCGTGCGCCCGCACCGACGGGTCGTCCAGGCTGTCCATGCGGCCGCCCATCCCGGCGAGCCCTTCCTCCGCGGCGCGGAACGCGGCCGGGATGTCCTCCCGCAGCGCCGCCGCCAGTGCCAGGGCGTGCTGGCGCACCAGCGGCGGCACCTGCCCGGCCGGGACGCACCCCTCTTGCGCCGGCGGGGTGCGCCGCGCGCCGGGCGGGATCGCCGGCCCTTCCTCGGTGAGGCGGGCGAGCTGGGCCGAGGCCGCGGCGGGGTCGCCGAGCGCCAGCGCGGTCTCGGCCGCCGTCAGCCGCAGCGAGGCGGCCTCGGCCAGGTGGGCGGAGTCCCGTTCCAGATCGTCGGCGCACGCGACCAGCTCCGCCAGCAACGCGGGCGTCGGCGGCTCCAGCGCCAGGCGGGAGCGGAGCACGACCTCCCTGGCCAGAGGCAGCCACGCCCGGCGGTCCTGATCGGACAGCTCCCGCATGGCCCGTTCGGCGACCGCCACGGCCTCGCGCGCGTCGCCTGTCAGCAGCTCCACCTGGGCGAGCTTGAGCCGCGCCTCGGCCAGCGCCACCCGCGCGCCGGACTCCTCCAGGTCGGGCACGGCCAGGCTGAGCAGCGCCCGCGCCTCGCCGGGCAGGTGGGCGGCCAGCAGCGCGCCCGCGAAGTCGGCCCGCATCGTCGCCAGCCGCTCCGGGTACCCGAACAGGGTGTCCTCGGCCTCCCGGTAGTGGGTGAACGCCCCGCCGATGTCGCCCCGCCGTACGGCCAGGAACGGCAGGTTGGCGGCGGCCAGCCGCACCAGGTGGGACAGCCCGGCGTGACGGGAGATCTGCAGGCAGGCGCTGATGTCGCGCATGGCCTGATCCCAGCCGCCCCGGTAGGCGTGCACCAGCCCCCGGTTGAGCAGCCCGCCCGCCAGGAACCGGCGGTCGTCGACGGTGCCGGGAGCCGCCACGAGAGCCCGCAGCGCCCGGTCGCAGGAGGCGACCGCCTCCTGGTAGCGCCCCAGGTGGGCGAGGGCCACGGCGCGCTGCGTGTCGAGCTTGGCCCGGTCGAGCGGCGACAGGTAGGCCCACGCGAGCGCGGCCATCCTGAGCGCCTGCAGCGGATGGCCCCGCTCGGTCCGCACGGTGACGAGGGAGAGCCTCGCCTGCGCCACCCGCTCGGCGGGCGCGCCCGGTGTCCGGACGGCCTGCCGCAGCCGCTGCTCGGCGGCCTGTAGATCGCCCAGCTCACGTGAGGCCAGCGCCATCGCGCGCAGCGCCACGGACGCGGCCTCGCCGTCGCCGGCCTTCTCGGCCGCCTCCAGCACCGTGCGCCCGGCGCGCAGCGCCTGCCGCGGGTCGATCACCGAGCGCAGCACCGCCATCTCGGCCGCGCGCACGAGCAGCGCGCCGCCGGAGGAACGGCCCGGTGTACGGGTGAGCCGCGGTGTCGCCATGCGCCGCCTCGTGGGGGGAAGCGGGCCGGGACCGGAGGGGTGCGGGCCCTCCGCCCCGGGCCGGGGGGTCAGGGTCGGACGCGCACCCATCTCGTCTGGACGGGCGCGTGGCCGGGCCGGTGGCAGACGACGCTGAGCCAGCCCGGAGGCAGGCCCGTGGCCGCGAACTGGCCCGTGCTGGCGAGACGCCTGGTGAGCGTCAGGTGGGGGGTGCGGATGTCGACGTGGCACCCTTCACCGGGCGGCGGGCACACCTGCCCCGCCACGTCGAGCAGGCCGTCGCCGACGGTCACCTCCAGGTCGAAGGTGAGATCGTCCGTCACGAAACGGACCGTCTGCGGGCTCTCGGCGCCGCGCACGCCCCGCGCGGCGTTGTAGCCGGCGGGGCGGGCGGTCACCGCGTGTGGGACCCGCAGGGCGAAGGCCTGGCGGGCGGCGGCGGACACGTGAGCGGGGATCGGGTCGTGCCCTGAGGCCAGCCGGAGGGCCGCCAGGAAGTACTCGTCGTCGATCATTGCACCGTCTCCTGCAGTGAGATCAAGGTGCGCAGTTTCTCCAGGCAGCGGGCCCGGGTCGGGCCGACGCTGCCGATGGGGAGCCCCAGCCGCACGGCCACCTGCCGGCTCCCGAGATCGGACGCGACCAGCGTGAGCAGGCTGCGGCAGGGCTCCTTCAGCGCGGAGACCGTCTTCCAGAGCAGGCGGTTGCCGTCGGCCTCCAGGACGGCCGACTCGGGGTCGGGGTCGTGGGCGACCTCGAACGGCGCGGGCGCGGGCCTGCTCTTCCTGATCAGCAGGAGCGCCTCACGGCGCGTGGTCGTCGCCAGCCACGCGCCCACCCCGGCGGGCTCCCTGATGTCGTGGAGGTGCTCGAGCAGGCGGAGCCAGGCGCCCTGGACCGCGTCGGCGGCGTCCGGCTCGTTGAGCCCGCAGGCGCGGGCGACGGCCCACATGCGGGGGCCGAACCGGGCCTCCAGCTCGTCCCAGGCGCTCTGGTCACCGGAGCCGGCCGCGAGCAGCAGCTCCGCGGGCTGGCGCGGATCGGGCATGCGGCCTCCTTCCGTAGCGGCGCAGGAGCGAGGGCTGGCTCCTCGTGATCGCCTGGGAACTGAGAGTGAACTCTACAGAATCGACGGAACGAGAACTCCCAGATCCGGAATTTGCCGGGTCTCCCTCAGGCGGAGAAGCTCCTCGGCCGCCTGCCTGGCCGGTCGGTCGGAGGCGGCCGCGGCGATCGTGCCTGCCACCAGGGCGGTGGCGAAGGACGTTCCGCTCCAGATCGCGTACCCGGCGAACTCGTCGCGCTCCAGGAAGCTGCTGGCCAGCCAGTCGCCGCGGGCGCAGGCGTCGACCCAGCCGCCGTACGCCGAATAGGGGGCGCGCCGGCGCTCGTCGGCGTCCACGGCGCCGACGGCGAGCACGCCGTTCAGCGCGGCGGGGTAGAACGGCCGGTCGGACGCCGTGTTGCCGGCGCACGCCACCGCCACCGTGTCGGGCAGCCCGGCCAGAGCGTCGGAGAGCAGGGGCGGCGGCCGGTCGTCGAAGGTGTGGCCGCCGAAGGACAGGTTGAGCACCTGTGGAGGACGGTCGCGCAGGCGGTTGAGCACCCGGACGACGGTCGCCTCGTCACCTACGCCCTCGCCGTCGAGCACCCGCACCACCCGGAGCGACACGCCCGGCGCCTGGCGGGCCAGCAGCCCGGCGATGAACGTGCCGTGGCCGGCCTGGGCGCCCTCCACGGCGTCGCGCGCGTCCTCGGGGACGTCCTCGAACCACTCGGCGCCGGCCCACCACTGATGCCCGGCCACCCCGGTGTCCAGCAGGCCCACCGTCACCTCCGACCGCGACCGTCCCTGCCGGTAGGGGACCGGGTCGCACGGGAACGGCCGCGAGGCGGGCCCGCCGAAGAACAGCGGCTGCCCGGTGAAGACGTGGTTGGGCGAGGCCCGGAACCCCTGCTCGCGCAGCTCGGCGGTCAGCTCGCACGGGTCGGCGCCGGGCGGGAGATGCACCACGCAGACCCCGTCGGCCTCGGACACGGCCCTGGTCCAGCGCGCCGCGGCCGACAGCGCGCCCCGGTCGGTCAGGACCTGGCCCGGCCGGATGAGGGCCTGGCCTGCAGGTTCGATGTCCATGAGCGGGTATTTATCCCCGTTGGAGCGGCTGTCACGCGTCACACGCGCACCAACTTGGTATGGCCCCCCTCTGGTGCCGGATTGCGACCGACGGTAGTCTCTCCCTAGTCACTTGTGATCACTCCCGCTGGACGAGGCCGTTGGGGAAGGCGCACCTCGTACCGAATCGGGAGGTCCGGTGTCTGCTCGTGGCGTGCTGTACGTCCACTCGGCCCAGCCCGCGCTGTGCCCGCACATCGAATGGGCGGTCGCGGGTGTCCTTGGCGTGCCCGTGGACCTGACGTGGACCCCGCAACCTGCCGCGCCCAATGTCGTGCGGGCGCAGGCGGAGTGGGAGGGACGTCCCGGCATCGCGGCCGCCATCGCCTCCTCCCTCATGGGGTGGCAGCGCCTGCGGTTCGAGGTCACCGAGGACGCCTCGCCGGGCGTCGACGGGTCCCGCCACGCGTACACGCCGACCCTCGGCCCGTACAGCGCCGTCATCGGGGCCTCCGGCGACATCATGATCTCCGAAGACCGGCTGCGCGCCGCCATGCTCATGGCCTCCCAGGGGCGGTGCGTGCTGGAGGAGGAGCTCGACAAGCTGCTCGGCAAGCCCTGGGACGAGGAGCTGGAGCCGTTCCGCTACGCCGGCGACGGCGCGCCGGTCCGCTGGCTGCACGCCGCCGTGTGACCCGCCCCCGAACACGCGGAAGGGCCCCGCACCATGCCTGGTGCGGGGCCCTTCCCGTCGCGTCTACAGCGGGATGTTGCCGTGCGCGCCCCTGGCCGGGGTGGCCTGGGCGAGCACCTTGGCGATCGCGCCGCGGGTCTCCTCGGGCTTGATCACCTCGTCGATGACGCCGATCTCCCGCGCGCGGGGGAGCCCGCCGGCGAGCTTCTCGTGCTCCTCGGCGAGCCGGTGCTCCAGCTCGACGCGCTCCTCCTCCGGCGCCGCCGCCAGCTCGCGCCGCTTGAGGATGCGCACCGCCGCCACCGGGCCCATGACCGCGATCTCGGCCGTCGGCCAGGCGAAGACCTTGGTGGCGCCCAGCGCCCGGGAGTTCATCGCGATGTACGCGCCGCCGTAGGCCTTGCGCGTGACCAGCGTGATCCTGGGCACTGACGCCTCGGCGAACGCGTGCAGCAGCTTGGCGCCCCGGCGCACCACGCCGTCGTGCTCCTGGCCGACGCCCGGGAGGTAGCCGGGCACGTCCACGACCACGACCAGCGGCACCCCGAAGGCGTCGCACATACGGACGAACCGCGCCGCCTTCTCGGCCGAGGTGGCGTCGAGGCAGCCGCCCAGCCGCATCGGGTTGTTGGCGATGACGCCCACGGTGCGCCCACCCAGCCGGCCGAGCGAGGTCACGATGTTGGGCGCCCACTTGGGGTGAAGCTCGATGCCGGGCTCGTCGAGCAGGTCGTTGACCAGCGGCTTGACGTCGTAGGCGCGGCGTGCGGACTCCGGCAGCAGGGCGGAGAAGTCGACCTCCGCCACGGCGGTGGGACGCACCCTGCCCTGGTGGCCGAGGAGCACCGCCAGCTGGCGGGCCTTGAGCAGCGCCTCGGTCTCGGTCTTGGTGATGACGTGGACGACGCCGCTGCGCTTGCTGTGGGGCTCGGTGCCGCCCAGCGCGGCGCTGTCGACGCTCTCGCCGGTGACGCTGCGCACCACGTCGGGACCGGTGACGAAGATGCGGCCGGAGTCGGCCAGGATCACCAGGTCGGTCAGCGCGGGCCCGTAGGCGGCGCCGCCGGCGGCCGGCCCGACCACGACCGAGATCTGCGGCACGACGCCGGACGCCTTGGTCATGGCCGCGAACACGCGCCCGACGGCGTGCAGCGACTCGGCGCCTTCGGCGAGTCGCGCACCGCCGGAGTGCCAGACCCCGAGGATCGGCACCCGTTCACGGACGGCCACGTCGTAGGCGTGCACGATGTGCTCGCAGCCCTCGCTGCCCATCGCGCCGCCCTGGAAGCGGGCGTCACTGCAGAAGGCGACGACGGGGACGCCCTCGACGCGGCCCATGGCGGCCAGCACGCCGCTCTTGTCCTGGGGGGTGATCAGCCGCAGCGAACCCTCGTCGAGGAGCGCGGCGAGTCGTACGGAGGGGTCTCGGGGATCGGCAGGCTCCTGGTCGGCGCCTTCGGTGGCCACACGGTTGTCGAGCACAGTCATTCAAGCCCCCTTGAAGACGACGGTCACGTTGTGGCCGCCGAAACCGAACGAGTTGTTGACGGCGGCGATGTCGCCTTCGGGCAGGGCGCGGTTCTCGCCGTGGACGAGATCCACCTCGATGCCGTCGTCGATGTCGTTGAGGTTGATGGTGGCGGGGACGATCCGCTCGTGGAGCGCCTTGACGGTGAAGACGGACTCGATGCCGCCCGCGCCGCCGAGGAGGTGGCCCGTCATGGACTTGGTCGAGGTGACCAGCGGGTGGGTGCCGATGGCCTTGGCCAGGGCCTGGACCTCGATCACGTCGCCCGCGGGGGTGGAGGTGGCGTGCGCGTTGACGTGCTTGACGTCCTGTCCCGTCAGGTCGCCGTCGGTGAGGGCCTGGGTCATCGCCATGATGACGCCGCGGCCTTCGGGCTCCGGCTGGGTGATGTGGTGGGAGTCGGCCGAGTAGCCGACGCCGGCGGCGTAGGCGTAGATCCGCGCGCCCCGCGCCCTGGCGAACTCCTCGCTCTCCAGGACCAGGATGCCGGCGCCCTCGCCGAGCACGAACCCGTCACGGTCGCGGTCCCACGGACGCGAGGCGCCCTCGGGGTCGTCGTTGCGGGTGGACATGGCACGGGCGGCGGCGAACGCCGCGATGTTGAGGCCGTGGATGGCGGCCTCGGTGCCGCCGGCGATCACCACGTCGGCCCGGCCGGCCCTGATCATGTCCATCGCGTAGCCGATGGCCTCGGCTCCGGAGGCGCACGCCGACACGGTGGCGTGCACCCCGGCCTGGGCGCCCCGGTCGAGGCCGATCCAGGCGGCGGGGCCGTTGGGCATGAGCATCGGCACCGTGAAGGGCGACAGCCGGTTCCAGCCGCGCTCCTTGTAGGTGTCGTAGGCCGACAGGGTGGTGTTGATGCCGCCGATGCCGCTGGACACCACCACGCCCAGCCGCTCCGGGGCCACCTCGGGGGCCCCGGCGTCCTGCCAGGCCTCGCGGGCGGCGACCATGGCGAACTGCTCGCTGCGGTCGAGCCTGCGGGCCTCGGGACGCGGCAGCACCTCGGCCGGGTCGACGGCGGCCGTCCCCGCGAACCTCACGGGGACGGTGTCGACCCAGTCGTCGGTGAGCGTGGCGACGCCCGACTGACCGGCGAGGAGCGCCGACCAGGAGGAAGTGACGTCTCCACCGACGGGCGTCGTCGCGCCGAGCCCGGTGACGACGACACGTACCCGGTTTGCACTCACGTTCCGCACTCCTTGTCGATCAGTTTGGTGTTGCCGGATGTCAGTTCTGGATGAACGTGAGGACGTCCTTGACCGTCTTCAGGTTCTTGAGCTGGTCGTCGGGAATCTCGACGCCGAACTCGTCCTGGGCGGCCACGGCGATCTCGACCATGGACAGGGAGTCGATGTCGAGATCGTCCACGAAGCTCTTCTCGGGCGTCACTTCGGAGGCCGGAATGCCGGTGATCTCGTTGATGATCTTGCCGAGGCCCTCGAGGATCTCCTGCTCGGTGGCAGCCATGTCGTTGGTTCTCCTTAGTTTCCTGGGTTCTGCACGGTCGAGCCGTGCAGGCTCTGAGAGATCGTACGGGGGGTCTAGGGAATCTCGATGACCTGGCCCGCGTAGGTGAGGCCGGCTCCGAAGCCGAGGACGAGCGCGAGCTCGCCCGAGCGGACCTCACCGCGCTCCAGCATGCGCGAGAGCGCGAGGGGGATGGAGGCGGCCGAGGTGTTGCCCGCGAGCACGATGTCGCGGGCGACGACGGCCTTCTCGGCGCCCAGCCTGCGGGCGATGGCCTCGATGATACGCAGGTTGGCCTGATGGGGGATGAAGGCGGCCAGCTCGGACGGGTCGACGCCCGCCCGCTCGCACGCCTGCTTGGCGACCGGGTGGAGGGCGGTGGTGGCCCACCGGAACACGGTCTGGCCCTCCTGGTGGAGGGAGCCGTGGCGGTCCGGGATCATGATGGCTTCGGACTTGTCGCCCGCGCTGCCCCAGACCACCGGGCCGATGCCCGGGGTGTCGGACGGGCCGACCACGGCCGCGCCCGCGCCGTCGGCGAAGATCACCGCGGTGGAGCGGTCGGTCCAGTCGAGCCACTGCGACAGCTTCTCGGCACCGATGACCAGCACGTTCCTCGCCGAGCCTGAGCGGATGGCGGAGTCGGCGGTGGAGAGCGCGTAGCAGAAACCGGCGCAGGCGGCGTTGACGTCGAAGGCGCCCGGCGAGGAGATGCCCAGGCGATGGGCGACGACTGCGGCCGCGTTGGGGATCTGGCTCTCCAGCGTGCAGGTGGCCACGATCACCAGGTCGATGTCGGAGGTGGCCAGGCCGCTCGCGGCCAGCGCCTTGCCGCCCGCCTGGGCGGCCATGTCCTCCAGGCTCTCCGCGTCGCCGGCGATCCGGCGCTCCTGGATGCCGACGCGGGACCGGATCCACTCGTCGCTGGTGTCCATGGTCTTGGACAGGTCGTCGTTGGTGACCACCCGGGACGGCTGGTAGTGGCCGAGCGCCAGCACCTTCGCCCCCGGGGCGGTGTCGGGGATCCTCACTTCATCAGCTCCCTGGCGGCGTCGAGGTCGGCGGGGGTCTTGAGCGCCACGGTCTCGACGCCGCGCAGCCCGCGCCTGGCCAGGCCGGTCAGCGTGCCGCCGGGCAGCAGCTCGATCATCCGGGTGACGCCGAGCTCGGCCATGGTGGCCATGCAGGCGTCCCAGCGGACGGGGTTGCTCACCTGGTCGACGAGCCGGCGCATGACCTCGGCCCCGTCGGTGACGGCCGCGCCGTCGGCGTTGGACAGCAGCGTGACCTTCGGGTCGGCGGGCTCGGCCCGCCGGGCGGCCTCACGCAGCTGCTCGACCGCGGGGATCATGTGGACGGTGTGGAAGGCGCCCGCGACCGACAGCGGGATCAGCCGGGCGCGCGCCGGAGGGTCGGCCTTGAGCGCGGCGAGCTGCTCGACGGTGCCGCCCGCGACGATCTGGCCGGCGCCGTTGATGTTGGCGGGCGTCAGGCCGTGCTCGTCGAGCGCGGCCAGCACGTCGGCCTCCACGCCGCCGAGCACGGCGGTCATGCCGGTCTCGGTGATCGCCGCGGCCTTGGCCATGGCCTGCCCGCGCTCGCTCACCAGGTCCAGCGCCTGCTCAGGGGTCAGCACCCCGGCCAGCGCCGCGGTGGCGAACTCGCCGACGCTGTGGCCGGCCAGCACGTCGGGCGTCGCGCCGAGCACCTCGGCGGAGGCCAGGGCGGCGGCCACGAGCAGCGGCTGCGCGATGGCGGTGTCGCGGATCTCGTCGGCTCCCGCGGTGGTGCCGCAGGCGATCAGGTCGATCCCGGCCACCTCGGACCAGGCGGCAAGCCGGTCCGCCACGCCGGGAAGCTTGAGCCACGGAGTGAGGAAGCCAGGTGTTTGGGCGCCTTGGCCGGGCGCGACGAGTACAAGCACGAAGTCCACCATGCCCTGTAGAAGTCCGACACGCTGATGAAGATCTGCACACACTTTGTCCATGGTGCTTTGTAGGAAGCCCACAGTTTGGGTTTCGGCCCCGTTACGTTAGGGCCCGCCAGGTTACGGCGCTCTCCGCGAGCCTGCCGAGGATGAGGCCGACCTGCAGCGTGAAGGCGGAACGGCCCTCGGTCGGCTGGTAGCCGGTCAGCTCGGTGATCTTCCGCAACCGGTAACGCACCGTGTTCGGGTGGACGAACAGCAGCCGCGCGGTCGCCTCCAGCGAGGTGCCCTGCTCCAGGTACGTGGCGAGCGTGTCGAGCAGCGGAGTGCCGGCCAGCGGCAGGTAGACGCTCTCCACGAGCTGCTCCCTGGCGTCGTCGTCGCCGTCGAGCGCCCGTTCGGCCAGCAGCTCCTCGGCGTGCACCGGACGGGGCGCGTCGGGCCAGCCGGAGCTGGCCTTGAGCCCGGCCAGCGCGGCCCTGGCCGAGTTGGCGGCGGCGTGCAGGTCGGGCACCTCGGGGCCGATGACGATCGGGCCCTGGCCGAACCGGGCCACGACCTGCCGGGCCGCGTCGTTCGGGCTGCCGGCCCCGCCCACGATCACGATCAGCCGGTCGGCCTGCACCCCGGCGAGCAGCTCCATGCCGATGCGCCGGCCCCGCTCCCGCAGCCCGTCGATCACCTCGCGCGGGTCGCCGTCGGGCGCGTGCCCGGCGATCACCACCACGGGTGAGGACGTCCAGCCGAGCGCGGCGGCCCACGAGTGGAGGCCGTCGTCGACCTCGCCGCGCACCAGCGCGTCCACGATCAGCGCCTCCAGCCGCGCGTCCCAGGCGCCTCTGGCCTCGGCCTCGCGGGCGTAGACGTGCGCGGCCGCGAACGCCACGTCGCGGGTGTAGCGGAGCATGGCCTGCTGCAGCTGGGTCTCGCCGCCGGGCGCGGCCAGCTGGTCGACCTGCGCCTCCACCACCTCCACCACGACCCTGACGATGTCGACGGTCTGCTGCAGCGAGATCGAGCGCTTCAGCTCGCGCGGGGCGGTGCCGAAGAACTCGATGCTGGGCGTGGGCCGGTCCTCGCCGGCGTGCTGGAACCACTCCACGAACGCGGCGATGCCGGCCTGCGCCACCAGCCCCACCCATGAGCGGTCCTCGGCGCTGAGCGCCCGGAACCAGGGCAGCTGGTCGTCCATGCGGGCCATGGCGGCGGTGCCGAGCGCGCCCATGGCGCGTTCGAGCTTTCGAGTGGTGTCCTCCCGCGTCCGGTCTGTCACGCTCCTAGAGTGCCAGGTCCCGTCAGATGACCGCGACGGCCGTGATCAGGCCGATCGCCACGTGGGTGACCGCCAGCAGCCGCGCGCCGGGCTGCAGCTCGGGCTCCTTGACCAGCTCCCGCACCGAGATGCCCGCCACCCGGTCGAACAGCAGCATCGCCAGCGTCTGCACCACGATGCCGACCAGTCCGAACACCGCGGTGCCCGCCAGCCCTTCGGCCAGCCGCCCGCCGGAGGACCAGATGGAGGCCGCGACGATGAGCCCCACGGCCGCCATCGCCGAGGAGGCCAGCAGCGTGGCGTTCGGGTTGCGCTGGGAGCGGATGACCTCGCTCAGCCGGCCGGGCGTGGCCAGGTCGATCACGTAGAAGCCGACGATCATCAGGATGACGCCGACGGCGGCGTAGGAGGCGATGGCGCCCGCGCCGCGGGCGAGGGTCTCCAGGAGAGTCATGTGAGCTCGATTCGGTGAGGGACGAAGGACGAGGTGTCGTCGGTGATCAGGCCGGTGGTCTCCCGGATGCCCAGGCCCGCCGCCTCGTCGGCGATCACCCAGGCGCCGAGCACGGGCCGCTGGCCGTCGAACTCGGGCAGCGCCTCGAAGCCCTGGAAGACGTAGCCCTCCTGCCCGTACGACCCGGGCGTCTCCTGGGTCAGGGCCGGGGTGACCACCCGCATCGAGGCGCCTTCGCGGCCGAGCAGCGGCTTGGCGATGTAGGACTCCAGGTCGCGCGGGCCGTCGAGATAGGCGGGCAGCAGGTTGGGATGGTCGGGGTAGAGCTCCCAGAGCACGGCCAGCAGCGCCTTGTTGGACAGCAGCGCCTTCCACAGCGGCTCGATCCAGGTGGAGTGGCGCACCGCGTGGCGGCCGAAGGGCTCGCCCAGCATCCACTCCCATGGATAGAGCTTGAAGATCGAGCGGATCATCTGCTCGTCCATGTCGACGAAGCGCCGGTTGAGCTCGTCCCAGCCGATGTCCTCCATGGCGACGGCGACCGTCAGCAGGCCCGCCTGTTCGGCGGTCTCCTGCAGGTAGGCCAGGGTCATGGCCTCCTCGCCCGTCTCGTCCATGTTGGTCCAGGCGAAGTGGGTGGGGCCGGGCGGCAGCGGCAGCGCGCGCCAGCGGTCGATGAGCCGCTCGTGGATGGAGTTCCACTGGTCGTCGCCGGGATGGGTGTCCTGCAGCCAGAACCACTGGATCACCGACGACTCCAGCAACGAGGTCGGCGTGTCGGCGTTGTACTCCAGCAGCTTGGCCGGGCCGGTGCCGTCGTAGCGCAGGTCGAACCGGGCGTACAGGTGGGCGTCGCGCCGCTCCCAGGACCGGGCGACCTCCTCGGCGGCCCACCCGGGTATGGCGAAGTCGGCGAAGCGCCCGGTCTCGACCACGTGGGCGGCGGCCCGCAGGCACATCGCGTGGAGCTCCTCGACCTGCTCCTCCAGCGACTCCACCTCCGCCATGGAGAAGACGTAGTGGACGGACTCGTCCCAGTATGGCCTGTTCAGGCCCTCGGGGTGGGCCGCCCGGTGGTAGGCCAGGCCCTGGCTCTCGATGGTCTTCTCCCAGCCCGCGCGGGGCGCGCCGCGCTCGCGCCGCACCGCTCAGCTCCCGCCGCCGCGGGAGCTGCCGAAGCCGCCCCGCTGGATCGTGCGGCCCTCGCGGCTGGTGATGGTGGCGTCGGACGGGCGGAGGGTGGTGCCGCCGCGCACGCGATTGCCGACCCGGGTGCCGCCGTAGTACCAGTGATAAGCTGCGCGGGACCCGCCGTAGAAGTAGGTGCCGCCGCGGTCGTCGTCGCAGAAGGACTCGTCGACCACGACGTAGGTGCCGTCGTCGGCCTGCCGGCTGGTGTCGACGCAGTCGGCGGTGACGTCCTCGGAGCCGGAGGTGGCCGCGCAGTAGCCGACCACCATGACCGACACCACACCGATGACGGTGAGGGTCACGACGTTGGACGACTTCTTCTTCCTGGGGGGCGCCTTGCCGGGTCGGGGGGCGTGGTGCGGCATCTGGGCCATCTAGCTCCTGCTCTCTTGCGATCGCACAGCCTAGCGGCGCGGGGGCGCACCGTTCAATCCCGGGTCGCTCCGCCTCGGCTGCTCTGGTAGGGGACTAACGTATGGAACCGGTCGAGGCGTTCCGGGAGATCGCCTTCCTGCTGGAACGCGCGGGCGAGCCCGCCTACCGGGTGCGCGCCTTCCGCCGCGCCGCCGCCGTCGTCATCGAGCTGCCGCGCGAGGAGCTGGAACGGCGCGCGCGGTCGGGCGGGCTGGCCGAGCTGCCCGGCATCGGCAAGGTCACCGCGCTGGTGATCAGCGAGGCGCTGGACGGGCAGGTCCCGACCTATCTGCGCAGGCTGCGCGCCACCGAGGGCGCCGACCTGGGGGAGGAGGCCGCCGCGCTGCGCGCCGCGCTCAAGGGCGACCTGCACAGCCACTCCGACTGGTCCGACGGAGGCTCGCCGATCGAGGAGATGGCGCTGGCGGCCCTGGCGCTCGGCCACGGCTACCTGGCGCTCACCGACCACTCGCCGCGCCTGACCGTCGCCCGCGGCCTGTCCGCCGCCCGCCTGCGCGAGCAGCTCGACGTGGTCGCCGAGCTCAACCTGCGGCTCGCCCCGTTCCGGATCCTCACCGGCATCGAGGTCGACATCGACGCCGGCGGCGGCCTCGACCAGGAGCCGGAGCTGCTCGACCGGCTCGACGTGGTGGTCGCCAGCGTGCACTCCAAGCTGCGGATGGACCGTACGGAGATGACCCGCAGGATGGTCACCGCGATCGCGAACCCGCGCGTCGACGTGCTCGGCCACTGCACCGGGCGGATCGTGCGGGCGGGCGGCGCGCGCGGCGCCCGCAGGCCGGAGTCGGAGTTCGACGCCGAGCTGGTCTTCGAGGCGTGCCGCCGGTTCGGCGTGGCCGTCGAGATCAACTCCAGGCCCGACCGGCTCGACCCGCCCAAGCGGCTGCTGCGTCAGGCGTACGAGCAGGGCTGCGCGTTCGCGGTCGACTCCGACGCGCACGCCCCGGGTCAGCTCGACTGGCAGCGCTTCGGCTGCGAGCGGGCCGCGCTGTGCGGCGTCGAGCCGGAGCGGATCGTGAACACCTGGCCCGCGGACGACCTCCTGGCCTGGGCCCGCTGACGCCCGAAACCCCTGTGGGCACGCGATTGTCGGTGCCGGAGCGTACCGTCACAAGTGTGAACCGCACCGACCGGCTCTACGCGCTCGTCGAGGACCTGCGCGCCATCTCGCCGCGCTGCCGTTCCGCGCGCGAGCTCGCCGCGCGGTTCGAGGTGAGCGTGCGCACGATCGAGCGCGACATCATCGCGCTGCAGGAGTCCGGGGTGCCGATCTACGCCGAGCAGGGCCGCAGGGGCGGCTACGCGATCGACAAGACGATGTCCCTGCCTCCGCTCAACTTCACCCCGGCCGAGGCGGTGGCCATCGCGGTGGCGCTCAGCCGGGCCGGCGACCAGCCGTTCGGCCGCCAGGCCCGCAGCGCGTTACGCAAGGTCGTGGCCGCCATGCCGGGCCGCGAGGGGGAGCTGGCCCGCGAGCTGGCCCGCCGCGTGATGCTCGTCGCCGAGCCGCCCGAGCCCGGCGGCCCGGCCCGCCCGCTCGGAGCCGAGGGCGTCTCGCGCGCCATCGAGGAGGCGCTGCTGCGCCGCCGCGTGCTGCGTCTCGGCTACGCCGACGCCAAGGGCGCGCTGACCTCCCGCGACGTCGAGCCCGGCGTCTTCCTGGGCGGCCGTGGCGGGTTCTGGTATCTCGTGGCCTGGTGCCGGCTCCGCGACGACGTGCGCGTCTTCCGCCTCGACCGCATCGTCGACGCCGAGGTCCGCGCCGAGCGCGCCCCGGACCGGCCGCTGGAGGGCTTCGCCGCCGACGTCCCCGAGATGATCGTCCGCGGTGCGATTCTCGATTAGGAGTTCGAAAACACCGACATAGGGTTGTCGCTTCGCCGCCACATTCTTGTCTCGTACGGAAACGCTGAGGAGACGGCATGACCGACAACACCGTGACCTGGTTCGAGGTCGCGACCGACGACCCCGACGGTGCCGAGCGCTTCTACGGCGGGCTGTTCGGCTGGACCTTCGCCCGTGAGGACAGCGACCAGATCGACTACCGCCTGATCGACGGCGCGGGCGGCGAGCCGGTCGGCGGCATCTTCAACACCAGGGGCGAGTTCCCCTCCCATGCCCTCTTCCACGTCCACGTGGCCGACGTCGAGGAGGCCTGCGGCCGGGCCGAGTCGCTCGGCGGCAAGGTGGTGCGATGGCGATCGCCGACGGCCCCGGCACCGACTTCGCCTACGTCCAGGACATCTCGGGCAACCTGTTCGGGCTCCACCACCGCCATTGATCGTCGCGGGCCGGGAGCACGCCTTCCCCGCGACCCCGGCCCGCGTCCGGCCGCCCTCCCGGCGGCCCCCGGCCCCGGACACGCCGCCGACCGCCGAGTGGCGGCGCGTCCGGGGCTCACAGCCCGGCGGCGGCGAGCCACCGCTCCAGCCGCGCCCGGTCGCCGAACACCGGCAGCCCGTCGCACGAACGCCTGCCGTACATCAGCAGCAGCAGGTCGCCGACCGGCGCCCGCACCGCCGCGTCGCCCTTGGCGTGCCCGCGCTCCCACGTCACCACGCCGCCGGGCCCCTGGGTGAACGTCCACTCGCCCGACAGGTCGGTCGCGTGCAGGTGGAACGTCGTGCCCGTCAGGTCCAGCTCCGCCAGCCGCCGGCTCACCCACCGGGCGCCCGTCAGGTTGCCGAGCAGCTCCTCGACGCCGTCGGCCGCCAGCGCGGGGTCCAGCTCCGGCTCCAGGCCCAGCGCCTGCTCGGCGTCCACCCGGTGCACGACCAGCTCGAACGTCATCCGCCTGGCCCACCAGCCCGCGGTGCCGCCGGGCCCCCACGTCCACAGCGGCGTGGCCGGGTCGGTGGCGCGCAGCGTCCGCACCAGCCCGGCCGCCCCCTCCGCCAGCCAGTCCGCGTCGCCGCTGCGGCCCTCGGCCGGCCCGTCGGGCACGTCGCGGGGCCACAGCGGGTCCTGGGCGCGGGTGGACACCAGGTGGGCCACCCACCGGTGCATGGTGCCCAGGTGCCTGATGAGGTCGCCCAGGGTCCAGCCGGGGCACGCCGGCACCGGGGTGTCCGCCGGCGCGGACGCCAGCCGGGCCACCCGCGCCGTCTCACTCTCGATCAAGGAGCAGTAGTCCGTCACGGACCAGAGCCTAGGCCGCCGGGCAGATGGCGCCCTTCGCCGGCTGCTTGCCCTCCAGGAGGTAGGCGTCGACCAGCTGGGTCACGCACCGGCTGCCCGACAGGTAGGCGCCGTGCCCCTCGCCCTCGTAGGTGACCAGCGTGGCGGTCTTGAGCTGCGCCGTCAGCCGGGGCGCCCACTCGTACGGGGTCGCCGGGTCGTTCTTGCCCCCGACCACCACGATGGGGGCCGAGCCGGTGGCGTCCACCCGCTTGGCCTCGTCGCCGCCCTGGGCCGGCCAGATGCTGCAGAGCCCGCCCGAGCCCTCGCTGCCGAACAGCGGCGAGATCGCCAGCGCGGCCTCCTCGGTGCGGCGCAGCGTCGCCTTGTCGGGCCGCTCGGCCGAGTCGGCGCAGGTGATGGCGGGGAAGCTGGTCATCTGGGTGGAGTAGGTGCCGTCCTCGTTCCGCCCGGTGTAGCTGTCGGCCAGGTAGAGCAGCGCGCCGCCCTGGCCCTTGAGCGCCTGCCCGAGCGCGGTCTCCAGGAACGGCCAGGTCATCTCCGAGTAGAGCGCCGAGGCCACGCCGGTGGCCGCCAGCCCTTGGGTCAGCTCCCGCGTGCCGACCTTGAGCGGCTTCGCGGCCAGGTCGTTGAGCAGCTTCTCCACGTTCGCGTTGGCGTCCTGCACGCTCGTGCCGATCTCGCACCGCTCCTTGACGCACGCCTTCAGGAAGCTCTCGTACACCTGCTGGAAGCCGCGGGTCTGGGCCAGCGTGCGCTCCTCGAAGCTGACCGTGGGGTCGAGCGGCGCGTCGAGCACCACGCGGCCGACGTTGCCCGGGAACTGGGTGGCGTAGACGGCGCCGAGCTGGGTGCCGTAGGACATGCCGACGTAGTTCAGCTTCTCGTCGCCCAGCGCGATCCGCATCCGGTCCATGTCGCGGGCGGCGTTGACGGTGCCGACGTACGGCAGGATCCTGCCCGCGTCGCGCTCGCACAGCCGGGCGAACTCGCGGTTGGCCGCCTCGATCTCGCGGCGGGTCTCCTCACCGGGCGGCAGCGTGTCCTGCGAGGTGAAGGCGTCCAGGTCGGCGCCGGTGCCGCAGCGCACCCCCGAGCTGCGCTCGACGCCGCGCGGGTCGAAGCTGATCAGGTCGTAGCGGGCGCGCAGCGTCGACAGCGCCTTGGCCGCCTGGTCGAGCGTGTCGACGCCGGAGGCGCCTGGGCCGCCGAAGTTGAACAGCAGGGAGCCGATCCGGTTGCGCTGGTCGACCGCCGGGATCTTGATCATGGCGAGTTTGATCTGCTCGCCGCCGGGCTCGGCGTAGTCGAGCGGCACCGACAGCGTCCCGCAGCGCACGTTCTGGTCCTGGCGGGCCGGCGGCTCGCCGTCGGGGCGCTTGATGTCGGTGCACGGGCCCCACGCGATCTGCCCGCCCCCGGTCGTCTCCGGTGAGCCGTCGCTGGCGGGTTGGGCGGTGCTGACACAGCCGGCGGTCATGGCGGCCGTGGTGGCCACGAGTGCGGCGGCGAGGACGCGGCGCATCACGAACAGTCTCCCCTTGTCGTCTCCGGGGGAAGTGCTGCCCACAATACGGGACCGCGCACGGGATTCGGCGGCGCGCCACCCTTCCGGGCCCGTGCCGCCTGCCCCGGAACCGGACGTGCCCCCGTGAAAGCCTTCACGGGGGCACGTCGCGCGGATGCGGTGCGGATGTGGTCAGACGCCCATCGACTGGGTGTCGTTGGTCTCGGGGCCGCCGGCCTCGGTCACGCCGTTCTTCAGGTGGTAGCGGGCGATCGCCTCGCGCAGCACCTCGCCGTCGAGCTCGCCCCGGCGGACCAGGGACGTGAGCACGGCCAGCGTGATGGAGGCGGCGTCCACGTGGAAGTGGCGGCGCAGCGCCGAACGGGTGTCTGACAGGCCGAACCCGTCGGTGCCCAGCGAGGACCAGTCACCCGGCACCCACTGCGCGATCTGGTCCTGCACGGCCTTCATGTAGTCGCTGACGCCCACGAACGGGCCCTGCGCCTCCGACAGCGCCCGCGTCACGTACGGCACGCGCCGCTCGGCGTCGGGGTTGAGCAGGTTGTGCTCGTCGCAGGTCAGCGCCTCGCGGCGCAGCTCGGTCCAGGAGGTGGCCGACCAGACGGCGGCCGACACGCCCCAGTCGTCGGCCAGCATCCGCTGGGCCTCCATCGCCCACGGCCCGGCCACGCCGGAGGCCAGGATGTTGGCCTTCGGCCCCTGTGTCCCCGGCCCGTCAGCGTACTTGTAGAGGCCCCGCAGCAGGCCGTCGACGTCGATGCCCTCGGGCTGGGCGGGCTGCAGGTAGGGCTCGTTGTAGACGGTCAGGTAGTAGAACAGGTCCTCGGGCTTGTCGCCGTACATGCGGCGCAGGCCGTCCCTGACGATGTGGGCCACCTCGAACGCCCACGACGGGTCGTAGATGACCGCCGCCGGGTTGGTGGAGGCGATGAGCGGCGTGTGGCCGTCCTCGTGCTGCAGGCCCTCGCCGTTGAGCGTGGTGCGGCCGGCCGTGGCGCCGATCAGGAAGCCGCGGCCCATCTGGTCGCCCAGGGCCCACATCTGGTCGCCGGTCCGCTGGAACCCGAACATCGAGTAGAAGATGTAGATCGGGATCATGTGCTCGCCGTGCGTGGCGTACGAGGTGCCGGCGGCGATCATCGAGGCCATCGACCCCGACTCGCTGATGCCCTCGTGCAGGATCTGCCCCTGCACGGCCTCCTTGTACGACAGGAGCAGCTCGCGGTCGACGGCCTCGTACATCTGGCCGTGCGGCGAGTAGATCTTCGCGGTCGGGAACATCGCGTCCAGGCCGAACGTGCGGGCCTCGTCCGGGATGATCGGCACGAACCGGTGGCCGATCTCCTTGTCGCGCATGAGGTCCTTCAGCAGCCGGACGAACGCCATCGTGGTGGCGACCTGCTGCTTGCCGGAGCCCTTGGTGAAGGTCTTGTAGGCCTCCTCGCCGGGCAGCTTGACGGTCTTGGCGCGGCTGACCCGCTTGGGCAGGACCCCGCCGAGCGCCGCGCGGCGCTCCTTCATGTACTGGATCTCGGGGTCGTCCTCGCCCGGGTGGAAGTACGGCGGCAGCTCGCCCTCCAGCGCCGAGTCCGGGATCGGCAGGTAGAGCCGGTCGCGGAACTCCTTCAGCTCGGCCTTGGTGAGCTTCTTCATCTGGTGAGTGGCGTTGCGCGCCTCGAAGTCCTTGCCGAGGGTCCAGCCCTTGATGGTCTGGGCCAGGATGACCGTCGGCTGGCCGACGTGCTCGCGGGCCGCCTTGAAGGCCGCGTAGACCTTGCGGTAGTCGTGGCCGCCGCGCGACAGCTTGCGGATGTCGTCGTCGCTGAGGTGCTCGGCCATCTTGCGCAGGCGCGGGTCGGTGCCGAAGAAGTGGTCGCGGATGTAGGCGCCCGACTCCACCGAGTAGGTCTGGAACTGGCCGTCGGGCGTGGTGTTCATCTGGTTGACCAGCACGCCGTCGACGTCGGCGGCCAGCAGCGGGTCCCAGTCGCGGCCCCAGACGACCTTGATGACGTTCCAGCCGGCGCCCCGGAAGTAGGCCTCCAGCTCCTGAATGATCTTGCCGTTGCCGCGTACCGGGCCGTCGAGGCGCTGCAGGTTGCAGTTGATCACGAAGGTGAGGTTGTCGAGCTCCTCGCGGGCGGCCACGCCGATCGCGCCCAGCGACTCGGGCTCGTCCATCTCGCCGTCGCCCAGGAACGCCCAGACGTGGCTGCGGCTGGTGTCCTTGATCTCGCGGTTGAGCAGGTAGCGGTTGAACCGCGCCTGGTAGATCGCGTTGATCGGGCCCAGACCCATGGAGACGGTCGGGAACTCCCAGAAGTCGGGCATGAGCCGCGGGTGCGGGTAGGAGGGCAGGCCGTGGAAGCCGTGCGAGAGCTCCTGCCGGAACGCGTCGAGCTGGCTCTCGTTGAGCCGGCCCTCCAGGAAGGCGCGGGCGTAGATGCCGGGCGCCGCGTGACCCTGGAAGAACACCTGGTCGCCCGACTCGCCGTGGTCCTTGCCGCGGAAGAAGTGGTTGAAGCCGACCTCGTAGAGCGACGCGGCGGAGGCGTAGGTGGCGATGTGGCCGCCGACGTTGGTGCGGGCGTTGGCCCGCGACACCATGATCGCGGCGTTCCAGCGGATGTAGGCGCGGATGCGCCGCTCGACGTGCTCGTCGCCGGGGAACCAGGGCTCGCGCTCCGGCGGGATGGTGTTGATGTAGTCGGTGCTGCGCAGCCCCGGCACGCCGACCTGGTGCTCGCGGGCCCGCTCCAGAATGCGGAGCATCAGATAGCGAGCTCTGGTGCGGCCCTCCGTCTTGACGACGTTGTCGAGGGACTCGAGCCACTCGTTGGTCTCACTGGGATCGACATCAGGCAACTGGCTGGGTAGGCCGTCACTGATGATCGAGAATCGCTGGCGTCCGGAAGCCACTGGGTCTCGCCTTCCGAGGATGACTGATGTCTGGTCTGGGTTGCTTTCCATCCTGGTCGCTCCCGGCGGAAAGTGCATCTCTACCGGTGAGTAACCAGGACATCCCTGCTGGCAGGGCCGCCATCGGTGGCCTAGACCACCGATGGTAGGACGAATCGTGGGCCAAGGTTACAACGGCCGGTCAATTTACCAAGACCGGAAAAGCCACGGAATTTTGCCTCACACGTCGAGTATCCCCCGGCATGGGGGCCGCGTCATCACCCGGGGTGGGTACGACCGGGTTCCGCCGGTCTCCGGCCCGGGGAGATTGCCAGGAAAGTCTCAGCTTCGCCCTGCGCGCCGAGCTCCGGCCACCCGTTACCCGCTCTTGGGCGGAAGCGGACGAATCCCCTCTTTTCGTAGGGCGTCTCCCGTACGAGTCTGGAGCTATGAATGCGACGGTAGGCGACCGCCTCCTGGTGCACGGGAACGCCGTTGGCGAAAGGGACCGGGGCGGCGTCATCATCGAGGTCCAGGGCTCCGACGGGGGGCCTCCCTACAGCGTGAGGTTCGACGACGGCCACACCGGGCTGGTGTTTCCCGGCCCTGACGCCGTCATCGTGCCTCACTAGGATTCCCATGTGAGATCCGAACTCATCTCCGTGACCACGGGTTCCCGGGAGACGGTGCACGACATCACCGGCGAATGCGCCGATTTCGTTCGCGCGCTGGGCGAAGACGGGCTGCTGCACGTCTTCGTCCCCCACGCGACGGCCGGCGTCGCCGTGCTGGAGCTGGGCTCGGGCAGCGACGACGATCTCCTCGCCGCGCTGCGCGAGCTGCTGCCGGGCGACGACCGCTGGCGCCACAGACACGGATCACCAGGCCACGGCCGGTCGCACGTCATGCCCGCGATCATTCCGCCGTACGCCACGATCCCCGTGCTGGGCGGCAGACTGGCGCTGGGCACCTGGCAATCGATCGCGCTCGTCGACCTGAATGTCGACAACCCGCAACGCCAGGTCCGGCTGTCGTTCCTGCCGGGTTGAGACTGACCGAGTACGGCCGTACCCGTGGCGACCGTTGACGACTGAGGGTCACAGCGTGTGGACTGTCCCGAAGCGATAAACCGCATATGCGGGGCCACTCAAGCAGGAGGGATAAACGTGAGCGCGACCGCGGGTCAGGCGCAGGGCGAGCGCGGCCTGGCCGAAAGGCTCGGCCTCAAACCGGGTCAGGTGGTGCAGGAGATCGGCTGGGACGAGGACGTCGACGAGAAGCTTCGCGAGTCCATCGAGGACCTGACCGGCAACGAACTGCTCGACGAGGACGTCGACGACGTCGTCGACGTGGTGCTGCTGTGGTGGCGCGACGGTGACGGTGATCTCTTCGACGCCCTGACCAACGCCATGCGAGGTCTCGCCGAGGGCGGCCAGATCTGGCTGCTGACTCCCAAGGCCGGGCGCGATGGCCATGTGGAGCCGAGCGACATCGGCGAGGACTCCGTCACCGCGGGTCTCTCGCAGACCAGCAGCATCTCCGCCGCCCCCGACTGGTCGGGAACCCGGCTCGTCACGCCCAAAGGCAGGCGGTAAGGAGCGAGAGCGCCAGCCCGTACGGCAGGATGAGGCGTGTGAACGGACATCCTGCCCAGGTCGGCGTCACCGCTCCGGAATTCGAGCTCCAGGACCAGCACGGCAGCCCGGTACGGTTGTCCCAGTTCAGGGGCAGGCCCGTCGTGCTGGTCTTCTACCCGCTGGCCTTCAGCGGGGTGTGTCACGGTGAGCTGTCCGCGCTGCGCGAGTTCTCCGCCGACGCGCAGGTGCTCACCGTCTCCGTCGACTCCCTCTTCACCCACCGCGCGTGGGCGGACCAGGAGGGCTACACGTTCCCGCTTCTCTCCGACTTCTGGCCACACGGACAGGTCGCGCGGGCGTACGGTGTCTTCGACGAGGCGAGGGGCGTCGCGCACCGGGGGACCTTCATCATCGACGGCGAGGGCGTGATCCGCTGGTCGGTGATCAATCCGATCGGTGAGGCACGCGACGTCGCCGACTATCTCCAGGCACTCGCCGACATCTCCCAGAAGCCGGCCTGAAACGGGAGGAACGATGCCCTGCTACCGCTGCGGGGCCCGGCAGACCGACCCCGTCCGCGGCGCGAGCCCGTGGAGGCGCGGGGTCCGCCGCGAGACCCAGGTGCTCGTCTGCCCGGACTGCCAACGGCTGCACGACCTCGATCTCGACACCTGCGCGGGATGCGGTTCGGCGGCGCTGATCCGCCGGCTCGGCGAGGTCGAATGCCGCGCCTGCGGGGCCGTGCGGATCGCCCAGGCCGACGGTCCCGTCGCCTCCTGCTCGCCGCCCGGACTGTCGGCCGAGGTGGCGGCCGCACTCGACCGCGTGCTCGGCCGTACCTGAATCACAGAGGACTTTTCCAGACAAACGCTGAGCTGCGCTATCGTCTCCTTCCGTGTCCAACACACCTGCGTACGTCGTCGCCCTCGACGTCGGCGGCACGTCCATGAAAGGCGGCGTGGTCGGCGAGAACGGCGCCGTCCTGCTCGCCGAGCGGCGCCACACGCCGCGCGCCGACGGCCCCGAGGCGGTCGTGACCGCCATCCGCGACTTCATCGCCCACCTGGCCGACACCGTCGACGGCCGCCCCGCCGGGGTCGGCCTGGCCGTCCCCGGGCTGGTGTCGGAGGACACCGCCGTCTACGCCGCCAACCTCGGCTGGCGCGGCGTCCCCGCCAAGGACTTCACCGACCTCGACGTGCCCGTCATCCTCGGCCACGACGTCCGCACCGGCGGCCTCGCCGAGAGCGTCCTCGGCGCCGGGCGCGACGCCGCCGACTTCCTGTTCCTGCCGATCGGCACCGGCATCGCCGGCGCCATGATCGTGAACGGCGCCCCGTACGAGGGAACCGCCGGCTGGAGCGGCGAGATCGGCCACATTCCCGTCTTCCCCGACGGCGAGGAGTGCGCCTGCGGCCAGTACGGCTGCCTGGAGACGTACGCCTCCGCCGCCTCCGTCGGCAGGCGCTACGGCCTGCGGGCCGGCCTGGAGAACGCCAGGGCCGAACAGGTCGTCACCTCCGACGACCCGATCGCCATCGAGGTGTGGGACGAGGCCGTGGAAGCCCTGTCGCTGGCCCTGGCCACCTACACGCTGCTGCTGGACCCGGCCATGATCGTGCTCGGCGGCGGCCTCTCCCAGGCGGGCCCCGCCCTCTTCGACCCCGTACGGACCCGCCTGACGAACCGGCTGACCTTCAGAGAGGCGCCACCGCTGCTGCCCGCCGGCCTGGGAGTCGACGCCGGCATGCTGGGTGCCGCCCTCCTGGGGTGGCGCGCGGCGGGCCGTCCCGAACTCGGGCCCGGCTGGGACATGGATGTGCGAGCGGCGCCGTTGGTGTCGTAAGGTGTAGTGCCGATCAGGGGCGGTTAGCTCAGCGGTAGAGCACTCGCCTTACAAGCGAGGGGTCACTGGTTCGAACCCAGTACCGCCCACCTGGTAAAACGGCCCTCACGGGGAGATCGCGGAGACGGTTGCGGGGACGAGACGGGGACGATCTTCAGAAAGGATCTTCCTCGCGGGCGCCAGAAGCTCATCCAGAAGCGGCACCGGAGAACGGCCGCCGCCGATCTTCGCCCGCTCCACGAGAGACGCCTCCCACAACCGCTGTAGCCCCTCCGTGGTCTGAGCCACCATCGCCGGGGACGTGTGCGAGTACTGGCCGACGATCCCCGGCAGCCGATGCCCCAGCCGCTCCTCGCTCGCCACCGCGGGCACGCCGAGCTCGTCCATCCAGACCTTGTGCCCGTGCCGCAACCCATGGATCTTCAAGCCGGGCTTGACCGGCAGCCACGACACCACGTGATGCCGCTCCTCGTCGTAGCGCCAGAACCCACGCCTCCGAGGAGGCTCGAACTCCTCGCCGGGGACGGCGGCAGGCCACGAGCGGCGCACCACGCCCGGCCACGGCACGCCCGCCAGGTCGGCCAGCACCGGATAGCCGGGTCGGTCCTTCGCGTCGCCGTGCCGCCCGTCCGCCGCAGGCCGCCACCGCCTGCGCCCGAAGTTGCTGCGCCGCTCGTGCGCTCCGTCCTCGCCGAGGAACACATACCGTCCGCCGCCGCACCCCGCGAGGCCCCGGCACGAGCAGTGGCCCGGCTCGGAGTGCTGCAGCTGCCGGGAGAGCAGGTCCGCCAGGAAAGGCGGCAGGTGGATGTCGCGGTAGCTGTTGTCCTTCGGCGGCTTCTTCACCCACGAGCCCTTCCGCTCGTACACCTGCTGGTCGATTCGGACCTTCGACAGGTGGAAGTGCTGCCGTTCCAGGCCGACACTCTCGCCCCAGCGCATCCCCGTGTAGGCGATCGTGACCGCGCGGATGAAGTCGTCCGGCCGGCCGGACAGCAGGGCGAGGCGTTCGGCGATCAGCAGCGCCTCCAAGGGTGACGCCCACACCTCTTCTATACGGCGGCGCGTGCGGCCCGTCTTCCGCCCGCGATTGCGCCGCCTCTCGGCGGGGTTGGCGGCGATGAGGCCGGCGTCCACGGCGTCGGCGAGGATCGTGTGCAGCAGGGTCCGGGCGGAGGCGGCGGAGGTCTCGCCGCACACGCCGTCACGGTGAAGGCCGAGCTCCCACGCGTTGATGTCGAGGGTGTTCAGGCGCCGCAGCGGCTCCTGGCCGAAGGCGGGCAGGATGTGCGTCTCGATGTGCCAGCTATAGCCGTCGCGGGTGGTGTCCTCGATGTCCTGTGCCGGATACCAGCGGTTGACCCAGTCGAGGAGGAGGATGTCGCCGGACTTGGGGTCCTTCCACAGGTCGCGGCGGATGTCGGCTTCGATCTCCTCGGCGAACTTCAGCGCCGCGGTCTTGGTGGTGAACCGCCTGCCGTCTGCCCCGTGCCGGAAGCTGCCCTTGCTGCCGTCCGCGAGGACGGGGCGGGCGCGATAGTAGGTGGTGTTTCCCAGCTTGTACGGTTCGGTGGACGCCATGCGGGGACCTCGGGGGGTTGCGGGGGTCGGTGGTTCGACAGCATAGGCGGGAGCGGCGTTGGGTGCCCGCGATCCCGCGAGTGCTGCGTGGGCCGCACGGCCGGTACCTGCTCCTGGGGGGACGCGGTTTCCGGCCGTGCGGCGACTTGGCGGCCCGTGCACAGGCGATATGCCTGATCGTAAGCGATCGCATGCGGGCCGTTAAGGGGCGCGTGAGGGTCGCACCACTACTTTGTGTAAGGGCTTGCTTGCGGAAGTGATGGACGTTGCGCAAGTTCACGTCACATCCGCACCAATTCGGACAATTGCGTGTCACGCACGGGGCATATCGGACACGAACACACCCGAAAGAGGTGACACAAAGTAGCCGAAAATAGATGTATCAGATCAGTAAAGAATCCGGTCATGCAAAGTCAGGTGATAAGGGTATTCCCCAATCGGCCATCCCTGCCTAGAGTGCAAGAACCTGTCTGCCTGGGGGGCATACCGGACCGGAATTGGCCGTCACCGAGACGACGGCTACACAGGGAGGTCAATATATGGGTCACCAAGCGCGGCAGCCCGCGTCCACACTGACCCGGGGGGCGTCCGAACCCAAGCACCACCCCGCCACTATCACGCTCACGGCCAGCGCGATCTTCGCCTGGCTGGCCGTAGGCCACACCCTCGCCACGGGAGCCGAAGACCGCTGGGTCATCGCAGCGGTCGGAGCCGCGTCCAGCCTGCTCCTCGCCGCCGCCGTCGTCTTCGGAACCACACGCCTGGAGGCAGCTACCCGCGCCCACTGCGAAGACATGCGCCAGCAGGTCATCGACCTCAACTGGCTGATGCAAGCGAAATACGCCGGCGAAACGCGGGCGAAAATAGAAGCCCGACGCGCCTATGGCGTGCTCGACATCGACCCGTCCGACTCCGGCCCGTTCACCGCGCTGCGCAAATTCGGCTGACCGAAACTTAAGGGCACCGCGAAACTGTCAGTTTCGCGGTGTCCTTTTTTGTTTCTCCGTGGCCTCGAAGATCTGCCGCCGCATCGTCGAATACGACGACAGCCAGTGGTCCTTGAAGTCCTCATCGAACGCCGTGGATGAGAGCAGCTCCTCCACCAGTGGATCCACCACGTCGTCGCTGAGTACCAGTTCGTCGGGGCGGCGCAGGCCGCGCGCCACCAGGACGTCGCCGAGGGTCTTGCGTACCGGCGTTGGAGGGTGTGGCTCCTCGGGCGGGAGCTGGCCGGCCGGCAGGGGGGTTGGGTCGCCTCCCCGGAGTATCGCGTCCACGCTTCCGCGTTCCCATCCGAGGGCATCCTCCAACTGGGTGAAGGTGCTTCCGCGGTATCGCTCTGCGGTGGCGGCTTCGATGTTCCGGACAGTCGCCACGGAGGGACCGCCGCGTACCGTCACCGCGTGCTGGGTGAGGCGGAGTTGCTCGCGGCGCTCCTTTACGTAGCGTCCCAGGCGCTGCCAGTCACCTGTCTTGGTGTCCACGACGGACAGCATGCCTGACAGCAGGAGACAGGTCTACCTTCCTAGCGCAGTTGTAGCGCTTGTAAAGGTGCACGTCGGCGCAGCTTTCTCCTTGACACCATCAGCAACAAGCGCCAACTTAGCGATTATTTAGCGCTAAGCCCTTGTGTGCTGTCATCCGCCGTCATAAGTTAGCGCCATGACAGCGCCAGATCCGAAAGGGCCGTACGTCCAGATCCGAGACCTTCGCAAGGCGTACGGACTCAGCATCCCCGGGCTTGTCGCCCGCATCCGCAAGTTCGGCGTGAGCGTCCACAAGGACCACATCAGCAACGTCGAACGCGGCGAGCGCCGCGCCAGCAACGAGTTGATGACCGCCTGGGCGAAGGCCCTCGGCGTCCACCCTCTCGACGTCTACCAGCCGCCCGCCGGCGACCAGGCCAGCGACAAGGACGAGGCTGGCGACGCGGAGACGGACGCGGCATGAACGCTCTCGTCTTCACTGCCGCCCAGGTCGCCGCCATGTTCCCGCCCGAGCTCAAGGTGACCGAGCACTGGGTGAACAAGACCGCACGCAGGCATGGCATCGGCACGCTGATCCGCCGCAAGCGCGTCTTCACGCAGGCGCAGGTGGATCGGCTGATCGAACTTCAGGCAGTCGAGGCGTCCACACCCAAGCCCGCCCGCAAGACTGCGGCCCCGGCGGCACGGCAGACGGCGCAGGCAAAGAAGCCCAAGCAGAAGCGCCCTGACGCGACCGTGACTCCCCTCCAGGCGAGGCCGGATCGCGCCCGCTCCTACGGGAGGTCAGCATCATGAGCCTGCCCCAAGCCGTCCCTCATTCCCTGGTCCTGCTCGCCCGTGACGGAGATCGCGCCCCGTACTGGAGCAAAGGCATGCTCGTACGCCCAGTCGCCTCCGAGACCGGGATCGCAGCCTCGCGTAGCCGCATGATCCCCCACATGGTCGCCCGCGCCGGCGTCGCCGGGGACGACGACAAGCCGATCCTCGTCGCGCGGTGGGTGTGCGGCGACGGCGCTCAGGACGCAGTGTTCCTGGCCTCGGCAGAGGAGTACGGCGGCGTGTGCGAGCGGTGCGCGTCCGTCGCGGCAGGCCCGTGCGTGTATCGCGCCTTCGACTCCGATGGGGCGCTGCTCTACGTCGGCAGCACCGACCATCGGCACACGCGCTTCAAGGGCCACGAGAAGAGGTCCGCATGGTGGCCCCTGATGGCCGAGATCAGGTGCGAGGACTTGCCCACGATCGACCAGGCGCGCGCTGCAGAGATGACGGCCATTCGCACCGAGCACCCGATGCACAACCGGATCGGCCGACGCTCGCGCAGGGTCGGTGAGGCGGCATGACCGAGATCCAGCGCCTCGCCGCCGCCTACGCCATCTGCGGCTTCTCCCAGCGCATCAGCGAGCTGCACAAGCTCGACCGCGAGGACTTTTTCGACGCGTTCGTCCCGCCGCAGCGCCGCCCCTCCTGACACGGGTGGGGCTCCAGCCGAGCCAACGACTGGAGCCCGCGAACACCCGCTCACGACCGACTGATTCAGACAAGAGAGCAGGAGTCCCTGTGGACAAGAGTACGACGCTCGCCCCCGAGGCGACGACCGAGCAGCCCGTTCTGGGCGTGATCGAGTACCGGGTCCGGTACACGTGCCGCGACGAAGGCGGCGACCAGCAGCGCACCGAGGACTGGGCGGACGGCATCCACGACGCCCACCTGATGCTGGCGGAGAGGCTCGCCTATCAGGAGCGGTGGGATCTGCCGGAGGACGCGCACATCGTGTTCCGGATCGGCGGTCAGGGTCCGTGGCTGCGGTGGGGCGGTGAGTCCCGATGAACACTCCCCCCGTCACGGCGTTCGCTGAGACCGCCGCGCTCTACTACCTCATCACCGAGGACCTGGACGAGGCTCGCCGCGTCATCGGCGACATGCTCCCCGGCGAGCGGCGAATGTACGCCGAGCAGCTTGAGCGGCTGCGGGCGATGGTCGGCGAGTCGTGCGAGGAGTGCGGGGAGCTGACCACGGCGGCCGAGAGCGTGATGGTTCGGCCCCTCGGACCGGATCGGCTCTACTTCTGCCGAGCGTGCGCGAACGTGCCCGCCAAGGGCGGTGAGTCCCGATGACCGGCCTCGACACCCTCGCCGCTGCCGCCCACCTGTTCGGGCTGGAGATCGGCGGCCCCCGCTGGAAGACCGGCCTCGTCGCTGTCCTGCTGACCGAGCGGTACGCGGTGCCGCCGCAGGAGGCGCTGGAGCGCGCCATGTACGGCTACGACCCGGAGGTTGAGGCGGCGAGCGACGAAGCGGACCGGCTGATCAAGCAGGCCGAGCGTGCCGCTCTCGCCCGCGACTACCAGACGACAGGAGACGCGGCATGAGCGACTACCGCTACACCGACCTGAACGGCTCTGGCCTCTACGCCGGCGCGTCTAGCAACCCCGGCGCTGACGTTTACCTCGACGCGGACGTGCACATCCTCGCCGCCGATCTGCCCGAGGTCGTCGCAGGGCTGTACCGGGCCGCCGGGCAGGAGCCGCCAATCCTGCTGCCCCGCTACGCGCCCGAGCCGCAGATGACGCGGGACGGCAAGGTGCAGGCGGGAATCCGGCCGTCCGGCGAGGACATGACGCCCGCCGACGCGCTCGACATGGCGTCCTGGTACGCGACCGCTGCCGGGATCGCCGCCGCCGAGGCGCTCTCTCAGCCGGACCCCGCACAGGTCGAGGACCTCGCCACGCTGATCTACGAAGCCGATGTCTTCACCGACAGCATCTCGGACGCGGGCAAGGGTGAGGCGCTCGCCCGCGCCATCCTCGCCGCCGGATACGCCCGGATGGAGGACAAGGCGTGAGCGACCTGCCCGACTACGACCAGACCCGCGTCTCGCTGGAAGCCCTCCACCACTACGGCTTCACCGTCACCATCCACTCCCCGAAAACCTCCCGCGCCGGTCTGTACGACGTGACCGCGTACGGGCTGCGGGACGAGCAGTACACCGGGAAGGCCGTCCATCTGACGGACGCGATCCAGAAGGTAGCCGCCCAGCTCGGGACGGACCGGCTGGCCCGGTTCATGTACGACCGCAACCTGGTCGCCCGGATCGTCGCCGCGGGCGGTGGCCTGTGACCGCGCCCGCCCTGCACACCGAGAACGGCGGCTACTTCCAGGTGGCCAAGATCCTGCCCCGTCCGGGCGGCGCCGTGGATCTGGTCGTCGCCTACCGCAAGCGGGGCATCTCGCCCCGCTACTCGGCCTACCGCCGCGAACTCGACGGCCTTTGGAAGTGCCTGCACGGGGCGTGGTCCGACCTGGACGAGGCCATCGCCGACACACCCCGCACCGATCGGTACGCGCTCCTCGGCTACGACCCGCTGCAGCGGTTCCTCAACCGGGCCGTCGCGGGAGCGTGCGGCATCCCCGTAGGCGAAGGGCCCGAGATCGGGCCGGACGCCGAGCGCGAGTTCCGGCACAGCCAAGCCGACTACGACGACACCCCCAACGACGAGGGAGACGAGCACTGATGGGCTTCACCAGAGCGCAGGTCGAACAGCTTCTACAGCCGATCAACACCGTGCGGGTCCTCCGCGACGGCAAGGGCCACTCGCACGTCTCCCAACAAGATGTGCTCGCCCACCTGATCAGGGTGTTCGGGTTCGGCAACTGGGACATCGACATCGTCCGCGTCGAGTGCGTCTTCGAGACCGAGCGCGTCAAGGACGACAAGCCGGCCAACCGGTGGGACGTCTGCTACCGGGCGATGGCGCGGCTGACGATCCGCGACCCAGAAGGCAACGAGATCTGCCACTACGAGGACGGCTCGACCGCCACGGCACAGAACCAGACTCGCGGCGATGGCCATGACCTCGCCTACAAGTCGGCGATCAGCCTGGCCAAGAAGCGGGCGGCGATCCACTTGGGCGACCAGTTCGGCTTGTCCCTCTACAACAAGGGCCAGACGTCGGCCCTGGTGCGCGGCACGTACGTCATGCCCGAGGGCGAGTCCGCCGGAAAGGACGTGCAAGAGGGCGTCGAGAGGCAGGTGTCGTTGGGCAACGACGAGATCGAGCGCGACCTGGACGCTTCCGTACCGGAGCCCGAGCGACCCGTTCCGACCGTCAAGGTCGACCCCAACTGGGTGGCCAACTTCGAGCGACGCATCGACGACGCGAGCGCCGACCAGATCAACGCCTTGAGGCAGGAGGTGCTCAACGGGTTCAAGCATCAGCGTCTGGACTCGGACACCGGCAACCGGCTGATGGAGGCCATCCAGCAGCGGCAGGCCGAGCTCGGCGGGCAGGAGGCGGCGTGAACGCCAAGACTCACGCCCTCAAGGTCGCCGCCGCCAAGGTGCTGTCCGAGATCGTCAATGACGGCTACGAGCAGCTCCGCAAGGACGCCGAGCCCGAGTTCGCCGAGCTGCGGATCGAGACGGACTGCAAGTCGCTGGCGGTGAAACTGCCGGACGGCACCGAGCTGGGCACCATCGCCATCTTCGACGGGCCGCCGCACACGCAGGTCAACATGAAGACGATCGCCGCGATCGTCGCCAACGACGACCCGGACATGTTCGTCGAGGAACTCGTCCCGGAGGCGCTGGAAGACGAGAACCTGCTGGCGTTCGTCCGCGACCAGATGCCGCACCTGCTGAAGAAAAAGATCCGCGACGACTACCTGAAGAAGCTGTACAAGCGGATCGACGCCAACGGCTACCTGAAGGACCGCGCCGGCACTCGCATCAAGGTGGCGGAGGTGACCCGCGGGGAGCCGACCGGGAAGTTCGCGTTCACCGCGGGTCCGGGGGCGCGGGAACTGGTGTGGGAGGCGTGGCAGCGGGACGAGCTGAAACCGCTGCTGGGTGACCTGCTGAAGCCCGCGATCGAGGCGGGTGAGCAGTCGTGAGCGAGCAGACAGAGTCAGGCTTCCGGATCCTCGACGAGGACGCCGCCCTCACCCCTCCCGAGGCGGAGCGGTACCTGAAGCAGGTCAGCAACGAGCTGGCCCGCGCCCAGGTGTCGCTGCGCCGCCTCAGGTACGAGGAGTTGCGGCTGAAGAAGCAGTACACCGAGGCGAGGACGGAGCTGCTGTTCTCGGAGGACTGCCCGCAGGCTGGCCGCGGCGAGGGTCAGGTGACGGTCGCCGAGCGGGATGCGTGGATCGATGCGCGTATCGCCTGCCATTGGCAGTACGAGTCGCTGCAGGTGCAGGTGAAGAACGCCGAGGACTACCTGCGGACGGTCGGCAAGCAGGTGTCAATCGCCCAGTCGCTGAACAACACAGCGAAAGAGCTGTACGGCTCGTTCAAGGGTGACGGCCGATGAAGAGGTCGCCGATGCCTCCACGCCGTGCCCCGCTGAAGCAGGGCAAGCCGCCCGAGCGGAGGACGCCCCTCAAGCAGGGGCAGCCTCCCGCCCGCCAGTCGCCCATCCAGCAGCGCAAGCCGCTGACGCCGGGCAAGAGCGCCGGGCAGCCGAACCCGCCGGCGCGTAAGTCGTCCCGGCCGAAGCCCGTCCCCGCCGAGGTGAAGGACCTGCTGAAGGCGCGCAGCAGCGGCGTGTGCGAGGTCGGCCTGACGTGCGGAGGATTCGCCGCTGGCACTGACCCGGCGCACCGGGAGGGCAAGAAGGCGGGCGGCACCCGTAAGCCGTGGTCGAACACGGCCAGCAATCTGCTCTGGTCGTGCCGCCCGTGTCATGACCTGATCGATCAGAAGCAGCCCGCCAACGCCGAAAAGCTCGGGCTGAAGGTGCGGGAGGGCGTGGCCCGGCCGTGGGAGGTCCCCGGTTTGCACGCCCATCTCGGGTGGGTGCTGCTGGACGACCGGGGCGGGTATCGGCCCGCCCCGGCGGGCTCCCACCAGAACGGGAAGCGACCCGTCCCCGTGGTGCCGGTCGCCGCGCTGGACGAGGCGGCGGCCCGGTACGGGCACGGCTCCTGCCCTCCTGGCGGGGTGCAGGCGGGACCTTACGTGTGCGGGTGCGGCGACATCCCGTTCTGGCTGGAGGCGGCGTCATGACCGTCACCCTGTTCTGCCTGACGTGCCAGCGCCGCCGCCCTCACGCCGTCGTCTCCGACTCCTCGGCCGCCTGTGAGACGTGCCGGACAGTGCGCCCGGTGGAGGGGGATCTCCTCCCCGCCGAGCCGCACCTGCCGCCCGTCGAGGACATCCAGCGCTGCGACTGGTGCCGCGCTTGGCTCCCCGCGGACCACGTGTGCCCGGCCGGCGCGGTCGGGTGCACCGAGCGCCCGCCCGATCAGACGCCGTGTGGCGCGTGCGGCTCCTGCCTCGACGCGATGACGGCGGATCTGAGGCGGCGAGAGCACCCCTTCACGGATGACCCGTACGGGTCGCCGACCGACCTCGATTGGGACCCCCGATGAAGCATCTCGTGCAGTACTCGACCGGCGCGGCATCCGCCGAGGTCGCTTGGCGAGTCGTGGAAGAGCACGGCCCGGAGAACGTGGTCCTGCTCACCGCTGACACCAAGAAGGAGCACGCCGACAACTGGCGGTTCGCCCGCCAGGTGCAGGAACGACTGGGCTGCGAATGGGTCGTCGTGGCGGATGGCCGAACCCCGATGCAGGTTGGCCGTGATGCGCGGGTGGTGCCGAACAATCGGATGGCCGTCTGCTCTCGCGTGCTCAAGCGCGAGCTGCTCGACAAGTACCGTGCCGAGCACTTCGACCCGGCCGACACGATCGTCTACCTCGGTTATGACTGGACCGAGCCGCACCGGGTGGAAGCTGCGCGCGAGCACTGGGCTCCGTGGACAGTGGACTGTCCACTCACCCGGCCGCCCTACCTGTTCAAGCAGCAGATCTTCGAGCTGTTCCGCGAGCGCGGCATCGAACCGCCGCTGCTCTACAAGCAGGGCTTCCAGCACGCCAACTGCTCTGGCGGATGCGTGCGCGGAGGCCAGGCGCAATGGTCACTCCTGCTCCAGGTGAACCGTGGCGAGTACCTGGATTGGGAGCGCGAGGAGAACGAGACCCGCGCCCTGCTCGGCAAGGACGTGTCGATCCTGCGTGACCGCACGGGCGGCGGTGTTCGGGCGTTGACGTTGACCGAGTTTCGCGAGCGGTTAGAGCGCCAGCCTGCACTCTTCGACGCCGACGACTGGGGCGCCTGCGGGTGCTTCATGGACGGCTCTCCGTCCGATCTCGACTACCCCCGAACCCCCTGAGAGGGGCAACCGATGCCTGTTTCCAAGACCGTCGTCCGCGTGGCCGCCGCCGTGCTGTTCGGGGTGGCCTCCGCCGTCCTGGTCGCCGCCGCTGTCGTCGCTGTCTTCGCCTAACCCCCAGCTTCCCGTCCTGTGCTCGACCACCGGGGGCGAGCACAGGACGGGACACCCCCCCTAGCCCTTCACAGACAGACAGGGAGGAGGACCGGTGTCAGTCTTTGACTCGCTTGCGGATCTCCGCCAGAAGGTCATCGATCGGGATCGACGACAGATCGGCCGCGACCTCCCGGACGCCGGCCTCTTCCGCCGTGACCACACCGGCCGCGATCAGCGCTTCAATGACGGGCCGACCATAGGCGCGGGCGAACGCTGCGGCGGTCTCAGGCTTGGGTGTCGAGATCTGCCATCGGGTGACGCTCGACGGCGTAAGGCCGACTCGCCGAGCGATCTCGCTCGGCGTGGCCGTCGCTCCGGCTACTCGCGACACGTAATCCCACCAACGCACAGAGCACAGCCTATGCGCACAAGCTACGTGACTCCAATGACTGTTGCTTGTGGTGCTTGTGAGGCCGAAGAAACGATTGCATGGCTTAGCCCGTACGCATAGACTGTGCGTGCGGGCTAAACGCTTTGAAGCCCAGAGTCAACGAGAAGTGGAAGGGAGGACACGTTGATTGCGACCCTGAAGCTCCGCCGCGACGAGCTGGCCAAGCACCGCGAACGGGCCGCGCTCCGCACTGACAGCGACCTCGCGAAAGCGATGAACGTCAACCCCGTCACGGTGTCGAAGTTCCTCAACGGTCACCGGCAGCCGAGCGCCGACCTCATCGCCAGCCTGCTCGCCGCCCTCAGCGAGGACGTGACGTTCCACGACCTGTTCGAGGTCGTGCGTGAGGAGACAGCGGCGTGAACGAACTGGCCCTCACCGAGTCGAGCGCTCTTCGACGGGAGTACGTGGATCGCACGGACGCCCTCGACAAGGTCAAGTTCCTGCGCATGATGCCGGACGACCTCCACGTCACCACCGAGATGGTTGCCGCCTACTTCGAGGTGGGGGTCAAGACCATTGAATCCCTCGCCCTCGACCACCGCGAAGAGCTTGAGGGCAACGAGCACCGCGTGATCAGCGGAGACGAACTGACCTCCTTCAAGAAGGTCTGTGGGATCCACTCCCGCGCGCGTTCCCTCGCCCTCTTCACGCGCCGCACGGTGCTCAACGTCGGCATGCTGCTGCGCGACTCCAAGGTGGCGAAAGACGTCCGCACCTACCTACTGAACGCCGAGCGGCAGCAGATCGCGATCCCCCAGGACTACCCGTCTGCGCTCCGTGCGCTCGCCGACGAGGTCGACGCCCGCAAGGTCGCCGAGCAGCAGCGGGACGCCCTGAAGCCGCTCGCCGAGGCGTACGCCGACCTGATGGAAGCGGACGGCACCTTCGACTGGGCCGCCGTCGCGCAGATCTTCTCCCGCATCACGGGCGGTCTGGGCCGCAACAACTTCCTGGACCTGCTGCGCTCCGACGACCTGAAGATCCTCAAGGCGAACAACACGCCCTACCAGGTCAAGCCCCTGGACCGCTACTTCAAGGTCATCCCGACCAAGGCGGGCAACGACTCGACGCCCACCACCCGCGTCACCCCCGAAGGTCTCGACTGGCTGCGCAAGCGCCTGGTCAAGCACTTCAACCACCAGTCCGCCCTCTTCGTCATCGGGGAGATCGCATGAGCACCTTCGAGCCCTTCAAGACCAAGACCCACGCGGGTGGCCCCCAGCGCCTCTACCGCTTCGAGAACGGCTACGGCGCATCCGTCGTGCAGAACATGTACAGCCGTGGCACGGAGATGGCCGTCATCAAGTGGAGCGGCAACGACTTCCGCCTGGTCTACGACACGCCGATCACGGACGACGTCATCAACTGGATGGACGAGGACGAGGTGGAGGAGACGCTCCGCCGCATCTCCTCGCTGACGGCTGACGGACAGGAGCCCTCCTCGATCCCCTCCGGAGGTGAGTCGTGAGCGCCGGACCCATCCAGGTGATCATGCCTGCCGAGATCCAGTCACGCATGGCGAACTGGCTCGCCACTGCAGGGATGCGCCTCTATCGCGTCCCGGTCAAGGACGACGTGCCCACCTACATGGTCGGCGTCGACATGTCGGAGTACAGCCAGCCCGGCCCTCACGGCGTGTGGCCGGTGCATGAGGTGGTCGAAGCGTACGGCGATGCCATCGCCTACCTCGAAGAGCAGAAGGCCGCCCCGAAGCCCAGCAGGAAGAAGCGGAGTCGTAAGGCGACTCCCGCCGCCCCCTCTTCCCCGTAACCCCCGCCTTGCCGCCCCCTCGTGGCGGGCGGCACGGCTCAAGCAGACCACTTCAGACCCAGGAGATCACCAATGGCTCACCCGTACACCACCGCCGCCGACAACCCGAACCTGCGCACCCTCACCGACGCCGGTATCGCCCACCTGAGGAAGCTGAACGAACGCGACCAGCAGGAACTCGAACTGCTGCGCGCCGAGCGGGCCCGCCACCAGGCCGAGATCAACAGCATCGACGATGTGATGGCCGACCTGTACGACTCGATCGGCCGGCGCGAGGCGAAGATGCGCGGGGATCACATCTCGCTGCTGCCGCCCGTGCCGCCGCCCGCCTCGGAGCCGTTCCCGGTGGCGAGCATGTTCGAGCCCGGCCTGACCCCGGAGCGGGAGGCGGCTGCGGAGCGGTTCAACGCCGCCCATGACGAGCTGACGAGGCAGGGCGACTCGTGACCCGCCGCCACCTGAAGAGGAAGCCGCCCGCGCCTTTCGCCCGTCACGAGGGCCGCCACCGCCGCCGCTGGCTGGACGAGCTGCGCAAGCGCAAGCCGGAGCCTGCCGCCGCGCCCGTGGATGACTTCTCCCGCCCCCGCACCGTCCCGCTCGGCATGTGGCCTCTCGCCGGGACCGACCCGTTCTTCACCGACAACCCCCTGAAGGAAGCCTCATGAGCATCCCCGAGACGACGACGAACCCGTACAAGCTCCGCGCCCTGGCGATCGACCGCGCCGTCAAGGCGTGGCAGGAGCAGGACAAGACGGAAGTTCCGCTCCCGGACGGCAGCCGTCTGGTGCCCTCCACGCTGGAGGACTGCCTGAACGGCGAAGGGTTGATCCTGCTGCCGCGTTCGACCGGCCACGGCAAGTGGCGGGTCCTCGTGGACGGCCAGCCCGCCCCTTACCCCGGCCAGGAAGGGCCGTCGCACCCGATGGGCGCCGAGGAGGCGGCCGACGTGTTCTTGACCGTCACGGCGGCCGACCACTACGGCGAGCGGCAGATCGTGGTCCGGCCGGCGACGAGCGACGAGATGGTGACGTCGGCCGTCATCGGCGACACCACGGTCCGGGAGGAGCCCGTGAAGATCGCGCCCACGGTGTTCGACATGGAGACCGACGAGATCACCGGCGCGACCCTCATCCGGATGCTCGACAAGGACGGGCGAGCGGTGCATGTCGGGCTCGACGACAACATGCGGAACCTGCTCGCGTCGATGCTCGACACCGAGGACGGTGTCGCGTGAAGACCTGGATCGAGCCCACCCCGGAGAACGTCGCCGACCTGCTGGCGTCGGCGGCCAAAAGTGGTGGCCGCTACCACCACGGCAACGACTGGGAGTTGACCGTGGCCGCCAACAGCGGCGCGGTCCGCCTCGACGTCACCCCGTGCGACCTGGACACAGGCAAGGCGCTGCCCGTGAGGCACTTCCGGGCGGTCGTCGTCGAGGGCGAGCGGGCCCCGATCGTGCTGGAGCGCCCCGAGGAGCTTGACATCCAGTGGGACGACGGCGGAGACCTGCTCACGCTCACCTCTGACGGCATCCTGTTCAACCCGCGCGGCGTGGATGAGTGGGACCTGGATCCGGAAGGCGCGCGGGAGCTTGCCGCACACCTGGCCGCGATGGCGGACGCCTACGAGGCCGCCCGGAACGGCGGTGCGGCATGACCGACATCTCCCCGGAGAGGATCGCCGCCCACCTGTACGGCAGCGAGGTCCGCGACGAGGTCCGGCGCATCGGCTGGGTGGACGTGGCCAGCGAGGGCAACGTCCTGCGGATCGAGTTCACGCCGAAGGGCAAGCCCGGCCACACCCAGCACTTCCGCGCGGTCGTGGTCCCGGCTGACGCTGGCCCGGTCGTCGTCGCCTCCCCGACCCTGCTGGCCGCCGCACGAGCCCTGTACCGGGTGCACGTGATCAGCGCAGCCCTCCCCGCCGAGGAGTCCGTCCAGCTCATCCACGAGCTGGGGGACGCGCTGGAGGCCCTGACGCCCGAGCAGGTGGCGGTACTCGCCGGAGACGAGCAGGACGGAGACGGCGATGTCTGAGCCGCTGAAGGTGACCGTCCACGACCCGAACACCGGCGAGACGGCAACGACTGAGATCCCGCCCGGCTCCTACCTGCTGCTGTGCGCGGAGCCATGCCACAGGACCGCACTGAACGCGTGGGCGTCCGGAACCCACCAGATCACCGTCAAGGGCGTCACCGACCCGATGGCGGGCGTGTACAGGACCGGGAGGGACGATGCCTGAGCCGCTTACCCCCGAGCAACCGATCGAGCTGCCCTCGCACGACGAGCTTGACGAGCTCGTGGACACGGACCCGATCCGGCTGCGAGACGTGGCCTTCGAACTGCGGGCCGAGGTCGAGCGGCTGCGCCGCGAACTCTCCGACCTTGAAGGGCAGAACGCCCTCACGGAATCCCACTTCAGCAGCCACGTGGCCGAGACGATCATCGAGCAGGACGCCCTCAAGAAGCGCGCTGAGAAGGCGGAGGCCGAACTCGCCGCGCTGCGAGAGAAGGCCGAGACCCGCCTCGCCGAGCTGGCCGAGGCGGAGCACGCCTACCGCAAGGTCGGCAACAAGGCGGGGGCGGCACGCCAGGACTACGCCGCCGGAGAGATCCGCGCCCTGTTCGGCATCGAGTGGAAGCCGGGCGGGGGTGAGCCCGGTGACTGACCAGACCGCCATCGCGCTCGTGTGCTGCGCCGCCATCCTCATTGTCGTCGCAGGCGGCGCCGCCCTGTGGATCTCCGAGCTGAAGGACACCATCCGCCGGCTGCGTGCCGATAAGGCCGACCTGATGGAGACCGCCACCTCCCTGCAGGCGGACAACTCCCGCCTGGCCGTCGAGCTCGACCAGGCCAAGCGGAGCGGCACCACCGCCCTGCTGCACGAGCGGATGGGGGACAGGCCGTGACGTTCTTCGAGCAGCTGACGTTCTGGATCCTGCTGATCAACGGCAAGTGGAACGGTCTGTTCCTGCCCGCCGTCGCGGTCGTGGCCATCGTCCTCGCCGTGTGCGCCCACCTGGCGGTGTGGGACCGGATACGAGGCCGGCGTGATTGACGTGATCGTGCGGGCGCTGGCCGTCGTCGGCGCCCTCGTCATGGCCGCCCTCGCCTGGTTCTCGGCGATGTGGGCGCTGTCGCGCCGCGCCGACCGGAAGGCGCGTGCGGCTCTCACGGAGGTGCCGCCGCTCGACAGTCCCGTCTGGGACCGCCTGATCGCCGCCCTGATCGAGGAAGAGCGGAGGGACGGGTCATGAACCTCCCTGCTGGCCCGCGCCGCCGTCTGGGGCGCTGTGAGCCTCGCCGAGATCCCTTTCCGAGTCCTGCGGGCCGCCGCTCTTGCGGTGTGCCCGCCCGACACCCACGACGTGTTCCCCGAGGAGCGTGACTGATGGCCCGAGACCACGGCTACGCCCGCTACAAGCTCGACGGCTGCCGCTGCTACACCTGCGGCTACGCCAACGCCACCTACCACGAGCGGCGGACACTCGCCATGCGCCGCGGACAGTGGCAGCCGTTCGTCGACGCCGAACCCGTCCGCCAGCACATCCGCGACCTTCAGGCGTGCGATCTCGGACTGCGCACGATCGCAGCCGCCGCCGGCATCGACCGGAAGCGGCTGCAGGCCATCCTGCACGGGCGCACCGAGCGCGGCACCCAGCCCCAGACGAAGATCCGGCCCGCGCTGGCCGCCGCCATCCTGGCCGTCGAGCCCTCCCTCGACATCCTGCCTGGCAGGACCATCATCGACGGGGCGGGCACCCGTCGCCGCCTCCAAGCGCTCGTCACGATCGGCTGGTCACAGGCGAAGCTCGCCGACCGGATCGGCTGGACGCGCAGCAACTTCAGCAACCTCATCGGCGACGGGCCGGTCACCGCAGCCTCGGCCCGCCTGGTGCGGGACCTGTACGACCAGCTGTGGGACCAGGCGCCCCCCGAAGACGACCACCACGACCGGATCGCCGCCAGTCGTGCCCGCCGTTACGCCGCGGACCGCGGCTGGTTGCCGCCGATGGCTTGGGATGACGACCTGATCGACGTGCCGGACTCGCAGCTCGACGCCGTGATCGCCGAGCGCGTCGCCGCGATGGACGACGACGAGGTGAACGCCTGCTGGAACGCCCACTACCGGGCCGGGGATCGTTCGCCGCTGATCGTGGCAGGCATGCGCGAAGCCCGGCGCAGGAGGCAAGCGCGGGCGGTGGCGTCGTGACCGGCCTCCCGTACTGCTGCACCCTCGCCGAGTTCGACGGCTTCACCCCGGAGGAGCACGCCCGGTGGTGCCGTGAGCCGAGACCCGGCACCGCCCCCCTTCCCGCCCCTGAGCCTGAGACAGGAGAGCGCCCGTGAGCGCCTACCCTCGCGCCGAGTGCCGCGTCTGCGGACGCGACTCGGCTCTGAACGCCGACGAGCAGGTGCGACCCCACAAGGGCCGCACAGGGACCGGCCTGCTCGTGTCGGGCCGCTGCCCCGGCTCTGGCCGCCCGCCGAAGGGCGAGCCTCCGTGTGATGAGGACTGCGGGCGCAAGGCGGGCCGGATGTGCTGGCCGGAGGTGTACGACCCGGCCCTGCCGCACGCCTCCGCCTACGTGTGCTACGACCCCGAGCATCAGGCCGAGGCCGCCGCCTGGGTGAAGTCCAAGACCGGGCACGAGGGCGTGTTCGTCGGACGTCAGGCGGTGGCCCGTGTCTAGCGCCTCGGAGTGGACGGAGATCCGCCTGATCGGCTCCGAGAAGGCCGTAGAGGGCGCGGTACGCATCCTGCGGGAGTGCGGCGCCGAGATCGGCGTCGACTCCGGCACGCAGAAGGCCAGGAAGGGCGGCGACGGGAAGGTTCGGCGCCACCTGACCGCCCGCCTGGCCGACGAGCCCGGCAGCGGTAACACGATGGGGCAGGCCGGCTGTGCCTGAGACGACCACTACCGACCCCGTCCTGCGCCTCCCCGAGGACCTTCCACGAGTGCAGGAGATCGTGGCCGACGAGTTCCGCCTCCACGAGGCCCACGCCCACTCCCGAGCCCGTGAGGCCGCCGCGGAGATGCTGCGGGATCGCGCCCGGCACCTGCGCGCCACCCACGGGCCGGACCCGCTCACAGACGCTCTCACCCGCCGCTGCCACACACAGGCAGGACTGATCCACGCCGCGCCCTCGGTGGTGGCGGCAGTCGCCCTGGAAGAGATCGCCCGCCAGCTCGACCCGAGAGAGGAGACCCCTGATGCGTGACTGGTCCTGGCAGGACTCCGCCGCGTGCCAAGGCCAAGACGTCCGCCTGTTCGTCGGCCGTGACGGAGAGCGCTCCACCGAGAAGAGCTATCGCGAGCAGGCGGTCAAGCAGGAGTTCTGCTCCTGGTGCCCGATCGTCAACGCCTGCCTCGATCACGCCATCTCCGTCGGCGAGCACGGCGTGTGGGGCGGCATGACCGACGAAGAACGCGCCAAGGAGCGTCGGCGGCGGATGCGCCGCGCCGCCCACACCGAGCAGCCCACCCCTGTTGCCGCCGACGACAAGCGCTGCCGGTGCTGCGACGAGGTCAAGCCCGCCACCGACTTCCATAAGGACCGCCGCAACAGTGACGGCCTGAACCCCTACTGCAAGCCCTGCACCAACACCCAGAAGCGCATCTTCCGCGACCGCAAGCGCCGCACCCGGAAGAAGGTGGCGTAGATGGCGGGCAGCAAAATCACCCCCGACCGGGACCGGGACGCCTCCCACCTGCTGCAGCAGACCCTCGTCGCCAACGACCGGGCCGTGGAGCGCAGCCGCCGCGACAAGCAGCCCACCGGATTGGAACTGCGCACCCTCACCGTGGGCGCCGCTTACGACGCCGACGCCGCCGAGCAGGACGCCGCCCGCCGCTTCGTCCAGCGGACCGCGGCCGAGCTCGGCGACGACGCGATAGCGGAACTGCTCGACATCCTCGGGTTGGGGGCGTGATGGCCCGCCGCAAGCCGCAGCACGGCGACTACGGCCGCTACACCGCGGGCTGCCGCTGCACCGCATGCACGGCCGCGTGCAGCCGCTACGTCAAGCGCCGGCTGCTGCTCATCGAGCGAGGCGAGTGGCAGCCGTGGCAGGACGCCGCCCCGGTGCGCGAGCATCTCCTGCGGCTGCGGGCGGCGGGCATGTCGTGGAAGGCGATAGCGGAGCAGACCGGCGTCGGCACCCCCAACCTGGTCAGGGCCACCAGACCGGACCGGGTGCGCGTGCGTGCCGCGTTCGCCCGCAAGGTCCTGGCGGCGCGGATCACCACCGACGACCTGCCCGACCGCAGGAGGGTCGACAGCACCGGCACCCGCCGGCGCCTCCAAGCCCTCATCTATGCCGGGTGGAGCGTCCAGCACGTCGCCGAGTGTGCGGGCTTGGGCCGGGCGACCGTCTTCGAGGTGCTGCGCCGGCCGAAGGTGCAGGCGTCCACGGCGCGGGCGATACGCGGCGCGTTCGAGCAACTCGCCCGCCAGTTGCCTCCCGAGGCGACCCGGTACGAGCGGGTGACGGCAGCCCGGAGCCGGCGCAACGCGATCGAGCGGGGCTGGGTTCCGGCGATGGCGTGGGACGACATCGACGACCCGGACGAGAAGCCCAAGGGTGTGCGTCGGGAGGCGTCATGACCTGCCGGCCCGGGTCGGTGAACCCGTCAGGAGTCGGAGGAGGCCGCTTCCTTGGCCTTCGTGATTCGGGCGCGGCGAATCCACTCGCGGTCGAACCCGATCTCGCGGGCGACCTCGCCGACAGGTTCATTGCGCTCGTCCACGGCCTTGAGAGCGGCGTCAGCGAGCGCCTTACGCGCCTTCTCTTCCGCAGCCATGGCCGCCCTGTAGGCACGGCCGAGCCGTCGCAGATGCCGTCGCAGCTCGTCGTCCATGCCCACATGGTGCCACAGGGCATGCGGCATTACCTGGTGGCCTATGTCCATGGCGACCAGTCTCGCACATTGCGCGCCTCAGCGCATGCCCCATAGTGTGCCTCAGGGTGAGGCATAATGAGAATCGAACACCTGAGTGACCAGGGGGACTGAAGTGGAACGACCCCGAAGACAGGTCCCGCTCCGCACCTGACCAAGAACTACTCACCAACTGGAGCAAGGCACGTGGCAATCGGGGTCATGGAGTGGGTCTGGACTCACTCGAAGGCGAAGAAGGGCTCCCGCCTGACGCTGCTCGCTATCGCGGACTGCGCCAGCGCTGACGGGTCCAACGCCTTCCCCAGCATGGCTGAGCTGATGCGCAAGACCGGGCTGTCGGAGCGGGGCGTACAGGCCGCGGTTTCCGACCTCGAACGGCTGGGAGAACTGGCCGTCGAACGGATCTCCGGCAAGGGCAACCGCTACCGCGTCGTGATGACCTCGGAAGTCAGCCGACCCCCCCAGAATCCGACCCCCGCAGAATCTGCACCCCCGCAGAATCTGCGGGGGGCAGAAGATGCACCCCCGCAGAATTCGCACCCCGCAGAATCTGCCCCGACCCCCGCAGAATCTGCGGGCGTAACCGTCACAGAACCGTCAGGTTGTTCTCTTCCTACGGAAGAGAACAAAGACGCGCGTACGCGTGATAGCACCTCCGGCGACTCCTCGAAGCCGAAACGCAAAAGAGCGACCAAGTCCGAGATGGACGAGCGGGAGCGGCAAGCGCAAGACCTCACGACGAAGTTCTTCGAGCGCTACGAGACCGCTCAGCAGTTCATCGCGATCCGGCAGGTGCTCCGCGGCGCGCTCGGCAACGGCATCAGCCGCGACAACCTAGCCCGCGCCATCGACCGTCTCGGACGCGAAGGCAAGCCCATCTCCGGCGCGAGCATCCAGTTCGTGCTCGGCCAATTCGCCGAAGAACAGCAGCGGCGCAACGGGCACCCGCGCGGCGCATCCCACGGTCAACGCGTCACCACACCCCCCAGGACCAGCCCCCGTAACCGATGGATGGAGCGAGAATGATCGACGACGAAAGCCAGCTCGAACCGCACGACATCCAAGCCGAGATGTCGGTCCTCGGTGCCATGCTGTGGTCGCAGGCCGCCACCGAGAAGTGCCTGGCTACCCTGTCGACGGGCGACTTCTACCGCGGCGGACACAAGGTCATCCACGAGGCGATCCTGGCGATCGTCCGCGACGGCAGGCCGGTCGACGCCACGACGGTGCTGGCCCACCTCATGGACAGCGGCCTGCTGGACAAGGCGGGAGGCGCCGCCTACCTGCACACCGTCATGGCCGCCTGCCCCACCCCGGCCAACGTCACCCACTACGCGCGGATCGTCCGCGGCCACGCCGTCCGCCGCCGCCTCATGACCGCCGGCAGGCGGATCGTGCAGCGCGCGATGGGCACGAATGGCGAGGACGCCCACGGCTTGACCGAGGCCGCTCTGCGAGAGCTCGAAGAGGTCCGCGACTTCGAGCTCGGCGAAGACGACATCGACACGCAGACGATCGGCCAGTTCCTCGCCGTTGAGGATGAGGCGTACGACTGGATCGTGCCCGGCCTGCTGGAGCGCGGCGACCGCATGATCCTTACTGGGACGGAAGGGCTCGGCAAGTCGACCCTGTTCAGGCAGCTCGCTGTCACGATTTCCGCGGGCATCCACCCGTTCAAGCACACGCCGATCCAGCCTCACCGAGTGCTGGTCCTTGACGTCGAGAACACCGCCACCCAGGTCCGGCGCAAACTGCGCCCGATGGTCGCCCAGGCGAACCTTCAAGGGCACCCCATCGAAGAGACGAACCTGTGGCTGGAGATCCGCCCGGAAGGTCTCGACCTCGCCAACGACCGGGACCTGTCGTGGCTGATGCGCCGTATCGCGCTCATCCAGCCCGACGTGGTGTTCCTCGGCCCGCTCTACCGGCTCGCCCCGCGGGCGCTCAACAGCGACGACGAGGTGGCGCCGATCCTCGCCGCCTTGAACATGATCCGCGCCCGCGGCGCCTGCGTCCTCCTCGAAGCTCACGCCGGCCACGCGCTCGGCGCGGGCGGTCGGCGCGACCTGCGCCCCCGCGGCTCGTCGGCACTGCTCGGCTGGCCCGAGTTCGGCTACGGCATCCGGCGCGCGGACCTGAAGGACGCGACCGCGAGCCGGGTGGTGGATGTCGAGTCGTGGCGCGGCGACCGTGACGAGCGTGACTGGCCGGAGCGGCTGACCGCGGGCGGGGCGTGGCCGTGGACGGAAGCGCTCATCGGTTTCGACGAGCAGAAGAACTGGACCCCGACCAGCGCATTGGAGAAGACGGCATGAGCATCTACCCGCCCGAGACCACGGCCGCGCTGCTGAAAATGCGGGAGGAGTGGCTCCGAGTCGTCGCCATCCCGAGTAAGCACGGCGGCTTCGACATCGCCGTGGTGATCGACGGCTCCTATGACGCCACCTACTACGACCCGACCGACGTGGCGAAGGGCTGGCTGAATCGAATCGGCGAAGCGCTGGCCAGGGACGGCCTGCCACTCGGCGTGCCGATCAACGCCTGCTCTGGCCGGGCCACGGTGTTCGGCGGCGACGAGGCGGAGGCGGCGTTGTGACTATCAAACCGATCGAGACTCATTACGCCGGCTGCCGCTTCAGGTCTCGCCTGGAGGCCCGATGGGCGGTGTTCTTCGACAAACTCGGTATCGCCTGGGAGTACGAACCTCAAGGGTTCATGATCGATGCCGTTCTGTACTTGCCTGACTTCTACCTCCCAGAACAGAAGCTCTGGATCGAAGTGAAGGGTGCCGACCCGGCCAAATCCGACCCAGAAGGCTATGAGCGGTGGTACGCCTTCGCCGAGAAGATCGTTCATTTCGGCGATCGGGCGGCCCTGTTCTCGGGCAGCATCCCCACAGCTCACAGCCTTGAGAGGCTCGTCGACAACCCCGGCAATCGGGGGCTGAAGATCGAAGTCTTCGGCGATGAGGGTTACGAGTGGTGTGTGTGTAGCTCTGGGCGCCACTTCGACATTCAGCACGGGGGGCGTAACGAGCGGATCGAATGCGGATGCCCTGGATTTGTCCAGGGGGGCCGCTGGCTGCCAGGGACGGATCGCTATGAGCCCGTGATCGAAGAGGCCTACCGCGCCGCCCGCTCTGCCCGTTTCGAGCATGGCGAGTCCGGATGACCTCGCCGGCTTCCCCTCCACCCCCTGACTCCCGACCCGAGGAGGACCCCGTGCCCGTCCCTGTCCTGTCCGACACCACCGAAGAGACCGACACCACCGAGGAGAAGATCCGTGACTGACACCAAGATCGCCACCGCTGTGGACGTGATCCGCCGCGCCATCGCCGACCCCGGCACGCACACCCCGCGCGGAGACAACTACAGCGAGCCGCTGCCGTCGTGGCAGGCGCGAGAGATCCTCGCCGCGCTGGAAGCGCACGGCCTGGCCGTCGTGAACCGCGCCGCCGCCGACGATGCCCACGCGGCGGAACGCGCCCAGTCCATGGCCGAACTGCGCGCCATGGTCGCCGAGGTGCGCGACATCCACACCGAGTTCAAGATCTACGAGGAGTGCAGGCACGCCGAGCACGACGACGGCACGCCCACGGTCGTGGTGAACGACCTGGGCGAGGTGTGCGCGTCCGGCTACCTGTACTCGATCTGCCGGGCGTGCTGCGCTCCGGGCGACTCCCAGACCGAGGACTGCGCCGACAACCACGACCACGCCGAGTGCTGGCCGTGCGTGACCCGGCAGGCCGTGGACGAGCCCGTGACCGGCTCCGGGCGTGGGGGCGAGGTGTTCGCCCGATGAGCACCGAAGACGTATGCGGAGCGGTTAGCGAGCACGGGGACGTGTGCGGGCTCCCACCCCACGACGCGGGCCTGTGCCGGTCCAAAGAGCCCCGCAAGCACGTGTCCTCCCCGGAGAAGGAGGGCAGGTCGTGGCGCTGGTACCGGAACGCCGCCGTCGCCTGGAACGCCGCCCACCCGGTCGGCACACCGGTCCTGGCGTGGCCTGGGACCCGAGACGACGAGCCGCTGGTGACTCGTACCCGCACCCCGGCGTGGACGCTCGGCCATGGTGCCGCCGTGGTGTCGGTCGAAGGCCGGACGGGTGGCATCGCCCTGACCCACATCGAGCCCGTCGAGGAGGTGCCCCGTGCCTGACCTGATCGGCTACGTGGTGATCGAGTACAACCAGGCTTCCCGCCTGCCGGGCCTGACCGACGCCCCGACCTTGCACACGAGCGAGGAGTCCGCAGCGGTCGAGATGCGGGGCCTCGCCGGTGAGGCCGCCGCGACGGGCCGCCGGGAGCGGTACGCGCTGGCCGAGGTCCACCTGATCGAACGGGAGGGCGACGGCGATGTGGCGTAGGTCGAGCTTCTGTAATGGGGCGTCCTCCTGCGTGGAGGTGAAGACCCTCCCGGACGGCAGCGTCCTGATGCGGGACGGCAAAGACCCTGACGGGCCGACGCTGCGATTCACGTACGGCGAGTGGTGCGCGTTCGTGGCGGGAGTGGTGGCCGGCGAATTCGACCTCGACGCGCTCTTCCCGGATGGGGCTGGAGAGCGCCCAGCGTCCACGGTGGCGGGAGAGAAGCCCGTCCGGCTCCCCGGCTAAGGGGCGGGCTCTCTGGACTCGTTAGCGGCTCTCTGGGCCTCTCGGGTCGCTCTGGAGTTCGGGGAACCCGCCTGTAACACCCCATGAAGATCCATCACCGACAGGAAAGGCAAACCAGTGTTCGACCTTCGCATGGCAGATCTACGCAAGATCAACTCGCTGACGAAGTACCCGTCCATCCCCACCCACCACGCTCTCGATCCGAAGAACGGCGGGCTCTTCGAAGAGCCCGCCGCCTACACCGGGACCGTGATCGGCACCGAGAAGGTCGACGGCACCAACGGGCGGATCATCCTCCTGCCGGACGGAGAATGGCTGATCGGCTCCCGCGAAGACCTGCTCACCGCTTCCGGCGACATCGTCCACAACCCGGCCCTCGGGATTGTGGACGCGCTCCGTCCCGTCGCCGAGAAGGCGGCCACGATCGGCGTAGGCGGATTCGGCGAGATGCTGGTGTTCTACCTGGAGGTGTACGGCTCCAAGCAGCTCCCGGCATGGAAGCACTACGGCGCCGGCGAGCCCGCCCACCGGCTGTTCGATGTGGCGTCCATCCCGGACGACATGTTCGCGTGGGACATCGACCGCATCGCCTCTTGGCGGCAGCATGGCGGACAGGACTTCGCCTCGGAGCGGGTCCTCAACGAACTCGCCGAGCGGATCGGCGTGGACGTGACGCCCCGCCTGTTCGAGATTGACGGCGCCGACCTGCCCGCCGACATCGAGGGCATGCGCCGCTTCATGGACGGCTACCGGTCCACGCTGGTTGCCACCTCGGGAGAGCCGGGCCTCAACGAGGGCATCGTCCTGCGCGCCCCCGACCGAAGTGTGATCTCCAAGGCCCGCTTCCAGGACTACGACCGCACCCTGAAGCGGCGCAGCCAGGCGGCGAAGCGGCCCGAGAAGGTGTCCCGGTGAGCGGTCCCATCGTGCCCGGCCCTACACGCCAAACAAGATCGATTCTCGAAGGAGTCTCCACCATGCACAAGATCGTCATCCTCCGCTGGGACGGCCGCATCACCACCGCCAGCGGCAGCGCCCTCCCTGACGCCGCCGCCCGGATCGTCGACCACGCCGTCAACGCCGACGACCACGCGGAGGGCGAGACCGAGACCGTGTGGATCGCCCACGGCGAGCTCGACGTCGAGCCCTACGAGGTGGCGCGCGAGGACGCCGACCACCTGATCAGGATGCTGTGGGACGCCGACAAGGAAGCCCACGGGGCGGGCCAGGAGTGAGCGGGGTGGTGCCGTCCGGGCGGGCTACTCGGCGGAGGGTTGGCCTTTCTTGAACGCCGGGATCTTGTGCTCCTCGCGGATGCGCCTGATGTATGCGCCCTTGAACGGCGAATCCTCTTCGGCCTCCGCTGGGCGTACGCCGCCGCGCAATCCCGTGACGATGGCCTCGATCAGCTCGTCTCGGGCTTGTTTGTGCGCCCGCTCGGTGCGCCGGTACTTGCGCGTGGCTGCGCGGATCTCCTCGCGCAGCGCCTCAGTTGCGTCGTCGTTCATACGCACCAATGTAGCGCAAACCCCTTGCGCTACACCAGAGATAGCGCTAGTGTGTAGCGCATAAGGAAAGCGCAACGCAGGGAGACGAAATGACCGCCACCGACACGATCACCGTCGAGGACCGGATCCGCTCCGCCTACCGGATCATGAGCGACTACACCCCCGGCACCTACGTCTCCCTGGTCAACATCCGCCTCTGGCTGCAGGACCTGCCCGTCGAGGAGCAGGACGCGGCGCTGCGCCGGCTGGAGCGCTGCCCGGACGTGGACCTGGTCCCGGAGTCGAACCAGAAGACCCTCACCCCGGCCCGGCGGGCGGCGGCGGTGGTGATCGGGATGCAGGACAAGCACCTGATCTGGATCGCCGCCTAGCAGTCCCCAGGGCCCCCGATAAGGGGCCCAGCCCCACCCCCCCTCTCGATGACCAGGAGTCACCGATGAACATCCCCGTACGTAGAGCGCGCCTCGCGTTGATCGCCCGCGCCGTCGCCTGGCTTGACGGCACGCCCAGAGATGAGGTTGCCCGTCAACTCGTCTCCGACCCGTCCATCAGGCTCCGCAACGAGTGGCGCACCGACCCTGCCGCACTGGCGGACCACCTGCGGGCGTGCGACATGGATTCGGAGCCCGCCGCCTTCTTTGGCGCGTTCAAGGCTGCCCAGAACGTCCTCCTGACCGCCGGTCTGCCGTACATGCCCGACGACGACACCTGACCCTCCCGGCCCCGGCCCACCACGCCGGGGCCACCCCTCTCCCCAGCCCGACCGGCAGTCACCCGGGTTCGAGACCCGGGACGGGCGCGAGCAACAACCCGACCCCCTGTGAACGGAGCACACGATGCCGAACACCTCCGACACCCAGCACCCCGAGCCTGTCGTGCCCCTGCCCGGCGAGGACTTCGCCGACTGGGCTGCGTCCCTGTCCGACGCCCAGCGTGGCCGTGTGACTTCCGCCGAGCGTGCGGAGCGGTTGATCGAGTCGGCGCGGCACCAGCGGCAGCGCGAGCGGGAGTTGGCCGACCGGTTCGGCTGGCGCTGACCCACCCCGACCTCCCGAACGGAGCACACGATGAGCCACCTGATCCCCCGCACGCCCCGCCAGTTCGTGGCCGCGTTCTTCGAGGGCCTTCGGGTCATCGCCGCCACGGTCCGACCCGCCTGACCCCCGCCGACCCCCGAACGGAGAACACCCGAGATGAAGGCCAAGGACATCAAGCCCGGCACGGTCTACGCCTACCGCCGCAGCCAGTACCAGGAGTTCAAGCCGATCGTCTTCCTCGCCCCGCTCGACTCCGAACACCTCTACACCAGCGCGGCGGACCGGGACGCGACCCGGTTCAAGCCCGTACCGAACGCTGGCAAGCCCAGCAAGGGTTCCTGGAGTATGCCCGCGACCGGGTACGCCGCCGTGTCCACGGCAACGCGGCGCATCGGTGAGGACGCCGCAGGCGCGGATGTCTTCGACGGCGTGACGCTGGACGACTTCCTCCTCGCCGAGTCGAGCACGGACTACGAGCGCGGCCTGGAGTTTGTCGTGGTGTTCAACCTTGGCCACGTCCACGGCCTGTACGCCGACATCATGGCCGCAGAGGAGGAGGAGCGAGCGCGCGATAAAGCCGCCCGCGATGAGATGGACCGCCGTAGGCGCGCCGCCCAGAAGCGCGCGACCGCTCTGGTATCGGCCCTGAAAAGCCACGGTGCGACCGCCCACTGGAACGACCCCGAGCAGCCCGCCTCGCTGGTGCTTTCGTTCGACGAGGTGGACAAGCTTCTCGCCCTGCTGAACCGCTGACCTTCCCTTCCCGGCCCGGTTCTCACCGGGCCGGACCAAACCCCCGAACCGCAAGACCTCAACGACAAGGAGAAGCCCGATGGCCCGCCCTCCCGACGACTACGACCCCGCCGCCGACTTCGCCGCCACCGGGAGCGTCCTGTGCGGCGACTGCGGGACGCGGGTTCGCCCCCGCACTCTGGAATCACTCCCGCCGCACCGATGCGCGGAACGGCAGCGACAGAACCGCGCCGACGCCCCCGAGGAGGACTGACCGATGCCCGAGACCCCCAACGTCCGCCCCGGCCAGGTGTGGATGGACAACGACAAGCGCAGCGAAGGCCGTCGCGTCCGCGTGATCGAGGTGGACGACACCCACGCCACCGTCGTGGGCGTGGACATCCGGGGACTGCCCGACAGCAGGAACCGGGTCGCCGCGCGCCGGACCCGGATCCGGCTCGACCGCTTCCGCCCCACGTCCACCGGCTACCGGCTGGTGGCCGACGCCCCCGAGGAGGACTGACCCATGGGCGACGTGGAAGTCCCCGACTGGCTGCTGCGCACCGCCGTCCGGACATGGCAGAACAACCCGACCCGCGACCTCTCCGAGCGGATGCGCGCCGTCCTGGTCGAGACGCTCACCGAGTACCGCATCGCCTACTGGCCCGAGAAGGACTGACCGATGCCGAAGATCGAAGCGCCGCCCGTCAAGGTAGGCCAAGTGTGGGCCTGCAACAGCATCCGCGAGCAGGGCCGCTCCGTCGAAGTGGTCGCCATCCGCGATGACTGCGCCGTCGTCAAGACCCTCACCGACTCTGAAACCGTCCGGCGCGAGCTGGACGCCAACGAACGGTGCCGGCTCGCGGGCTCTGAGGCGCTGCCGTTCCCGAACGCCCGCAGCAGGGTCGGCCAGGTGACGCACATCCGCCTGAGCCGGATGCGGCCCACCATGAACGGCTACCGGCTTGCAGCGGACGCGGCAGTGGTGACGGACGACGCTCTCGCGAACCTGATCGCCTCACAAGCCGAGGAGGGCTGAGCTGTGGCTGACACCCCGAAGCGCATCCAGAGGCGCCGCACGAAGGGCTACCGCCTCCCCGAGGGTGCGGTGATCGAGCAACCTCACCTGATACTCAACCTCGGCGAGCTGGCCGGTAAGGACCTGGCGTGCTTCTGCCCGCTTCCCGCCGAGGGGGAGCCGGACCGTTGCCACGCCGCTCTACTGCTGAGCCTCGCGAACGGAGACCCCGATGCCTGACCAGGAGCACCCCCTCACCTGCCAGTGGTGCCGCAACCAGCCCGCCGCTCAGGTCATCGTCGCGGACTGGCCTGCCATCGGACGGCACACGTCTCTCGTCTGTGATCCGTGCGGAGACAAGGCTGCGTCCGACGTTCGGGGCTCTGCCGTGCTGCTGTTCCGCTACCGCCTCGCCCCGATCAAGGAGAAGGCCGATGCCCGACCTTCCTCCTGAGGCTCTACAGGCTGCCGATGCCGCCTACGGGTGCGCGTACATGTCAGGTGTCCCTCACGAGGAGATGGCCCGCGTGGTGGCCGAAGCCGCTGCACCGTTCATCGCCGCACAGGCATTGATCCAAGAGCGTCGCCGGGCGATCCGCCTCGTCCGCCTCACTCTGGTCCCGTCCGGCTGTGAGCCGACGAAGGACGCCGCCGACCTCATCGACGCCATCAAGGGAGACCTCGATGTCTGAGCCCATGACCCCCGAGGAGTTCGCCTCCTGGCAGGACGACATGAGGTCCTGTCGTGGCCCATCCGAGGAGGAGATCCGCGCCGACGAACGCCGCAAGGTAGCCGAGGAGATCGCCGCCGCGCTGGAAGAGAAGGCCGCCAAGGTCCGGGACGAAGCGCTCGCCTTCTCCGAGGTGCGCGGCATCTCAGAGACGCTGCTCACCCGTTCCGGAGCCCTCACGAACGCAGCCGTGATCGCCCGCGAGATCGGAGAAGCCCGTGACCCCCGCTGAGCTGATCGAGACCGCCCTCCGGGAGCACCTCCGCATCCACCCCCAGGAGCGCGCCACCGCCGCACTCAAGGCCGGAGACCCCATCCCCCCGTCCGGAGGAGAGGCCGCGTACGCCGCCCAGATCGTCCTGGACACGCTGGCCGGCGCAGGCATGGTCGTCCTGCCTGCCCAACTCCTTGACGACCTCACCGACGCCGATCCCTGCTGGTTCGACTTTCGCGGAATCTGCCGGGCTCACGAATTTGCGTCGCTAGAGCCAGGGGAGCGCTGCCCCCATGCTGTGGCTCAAGAGATGCTCGCCGCCCTACCCGAGAGGACCGACCATGCCGACCGTGACTAGCGATCTCCGGGCAGCGCTCCGGACGCATCGCCGCCGCCGGATGGCGAACGTCAGGCGGCTCGAAGCTCTACGGGACCGCCTCGCTCTGGTGGTCGCGGAGCGTCGCGCGACTTTGCTGGACATCCTCTATGGGCGAGACGAGGCCGAGGAGGACGACCATGACTGATCTGACCTCTTGCGTGTTCTGCGACATCCTCGCAGGGGAAGCGCCCGCGACGATCGTCCGCTCCTGGTCTACCGCCATCGCCATCAAGCCGCTCAACCCGGTGACCGAAGGCCACACGCTGGTGATCCCCGCCACCCACGTACGGGACGTGACGGAGGACCCGGAAGTGTCGGCGATGACGATGGAGGTCGCCGCCGAGTACGCCGCTGGGGTCGGCCCCTGCAACGTGATCACCTCTGTAGGGCGTGAGGCCACCCAAACCGTGTTCCACCTGCACATTCACGTGGTCCCCAGAAGGGCAGAAGACGGGCTGGCGCTGCCGTGGAGCCCTTCCGTCCCTTCCGGCATGCTGCCGGTCCCCAGGTGGGCCGTGAAGATCCTCACTGGCCCCGCGACGATCCAGGAGAAGTGCTTAGCCCAAGACGCGCTGAGAGACGCCCTCAACGCCCAGGAGGCGGGCCGTGGCTGACGCTCCCGCCCCCTGCCCTCGCGCGGACCTCCACACCGCCGCCCCATCCGGCTACCTGGCGTGGCACGAGTGGGCTGAGGCAATGTCCCGCACCCACCGTCAGCGCCCCTGCCCCGGCTGCCATCGGGTGTCCGTCTGGGTTCCGACCATGCCCACGTGCGCTCTGCCTCCCACGGAGCGGGCGTGCGTGGCGGTTCGGGGGATGGTCGTATGAGCGACGACCTCCGCGCCGCCCTAGACGTCCACACGGGACACGAGCCGGCGCGACCGCGCCACACTGGACCAGAGGAGGTCCCCCATGTCGAACCCTGACGGTGTGCTGGAAGCGATCGACGCCTGCCTGAACGACTCGCTCTCACCGGACGCGATGAGGTGGGCGCCAGACGAGCCGGACCCGACACCGGAAGACCGGATGCCGGATGACGTCGCGCTGGCGCATCTCCTCTCGCGCGGGTGGCCCATCCTCGACCCGCGCCCCGTCCACGTCGTTCCTGCTGATGGGGAGAGCTATTGGAGCCCGATCACCGGCGAGACGGCGGTGTGGCCCGAGGGTGCGTGCCCGCGCTGTGGGCGCTGCATGCCGGAGAGCCTCTATCAGTCGCTTCACGAGGGTGAGCCGATCGGCCCCGCCAGGGTCACCTACATGTGCGGGTACGAGGAGCGCGTGTGGAGGAACCGCCGATGACGTGGGTGACCTACCTCGACTTGTTCATGATCGCCCTGTGGGTGCTGGTCGGCTTCCCGGTGCTGGCGTGGGGCTTCTGCTCCCTCCGCACCTACAACCGCGACCTGAAGAGGCTCGAAGCACTCCTGGATGCGCGCCGGGAGCGGTCGTGAACCTGCTCATCCTCGCCGACCCCGCCCCCGACCCCTCCGCAGGGGAGACGCCCACGACGGGCCGCTGCCGCTGCTGCCGTCACAAGCTGGAAGATCCCGTCTCTCTCGCCTACGGGATAGGCCCGGACTGCCGGAAGCGTCTCGGCATCGTCCCGCGCAGGCCCGTACGGGTGACCGGGGTGGAGATGTGGCGGGACTGTGAAGGACAGACTGACCTACTGGAGACCCCTGATGATGAATGAACTGGTGGCGTTCTGCGAGGGGAGACTTGCCGAGGCCGAGCGGTGGGCGCTCGAATCGATCGAGACAATGCCCGGCAGGGCTACGACCTGGCGGGCCATCAAGGTGCGCGACGACGCGGAAGACCACCTCGGCGGCTGGATGCTCTGTTCGACTAACGGGATAGCCCACGTGCTGGGAGCGGGCTCCTACGACGACGACGGCAAGCCCCTCGGCTTCGATCGCGGCACGGTTGAGCACATCGCCGCAAACGATCCCGCGAGCGTGCTCCGCGACATCGAGACCGACCGGAAGCTGATCGCCCGCTACAAGGCAGCCGTAAAGAGCCACGAGGAAGCCCTGAAGGCGCTCCAGGACGCCCGGAAGGCCGGAGCCGAGCCGGGCGAACTTGGGGTCGCAGGAGAGGATCTGGCCGCCGCTCACGCCCGCGCGAGCGCCTACCTGACCGTGCTCGAAGACCGCGCCGCGCGCTTCTTCGACCACCCCGACTACCAGCCCCACTGGAGGCAGCCGTGACCGATGCCCGCGCGCAACTCCAGTACCGCCCCGAAGCGTTCGTCAGGATGCGCCTGGACGAGGCCGAGACGGTCGCTCGCGAGCTGCTGGCCGAGAACCAGGAGGCACGAAGCGGCCTCTCCTCGACGCTCTGGGACGAGGAAGACGCCGAAGCCCGCGCCACCCTCGCCGACGTCGCTTCGAAGCGCAGGGTGCTCGACATCATCCAGCCCGACCTGGACACGGGCGTGCAGGTGTTCAGCCCCGAGCGCGACGGGTTCGAGCAGTGGGGCAAGGCGTACCTGATCGCGTGCGCTCTCGCGTCCAGATGGGCCGACCACGAGGACTACAGCCACAAGTGGGAGAGCCCATGACCCACGCCTACCTGTCGTCCGCCTGCCACCATGAGCAGGCGGACGACGACCCTGCCCTGCACGGCGCATGTCGGGCCACGTGCAAGCACTGTTCGGCGCGATGCTCGTGTCCGCGCCACCCGGACGCTGACGACGCCCCGGCCGTCTCCTGGGTCGACCAGGCCCGCGAGATAGCCGGCGCACTGCACGCCGCGATCCGGCCGGGGGATATGCCGCCTGTGCTCGCTGAGCGGATCACCACCGACCCTGCCCTGTTCTGGCTGCGCGGAGAGGTGCAGCCGCCCGGACAGTGGACTCCTGACCCCCTGGAGGAGACGTGACCGACCCCGTAGACGAGCTTCTCGAACAGGCGCGGCAAGCCGGCGTGACCCTGGACCCGCCCCAGCTCGAATGGCTCGACCGGATGCGGCGAGAGCATGGCGAGGAAGTCCAGTTCGAACTGTGGAAGCTCCCGAAGGAGGGCCAGTGACCATGGACATGCTGTCCTGGCTACGGCAGCAGATCGAGACCAGAAAGGCGCTCGCCGAGTCCGCCTCGCCGTGGCCCTGGTCCGCCAACGCTGAGCATGACGAGGTGCTGGCCGTGGACGGCGAGCGGGTCGCTGACGGATTCGCGTTGAGCGGCAACCAGCTCCGCAACACCGTGGACCACATCGTGTTCAACGACCCGCAGCAGATCATCGCCGACTGCAAAGCGGCCATGGCGATCTTGGAGGAGTGTGCGAAGTACTTCGGCGGCGAGCACCACGAACTGATGTGGCGCGCCTCCAACCTCGCGCGCCGGGTGGTCGCCGATCTCGCCAAGGCGTACGGGTGGACTCCCGAGAGGACCGCGTCATGCCCTTCGTAGCGCCGATCCGCATTTACACGCTCGATGATGGCTCGACAGACGCCCTGCTCGTCCTCGAAGATCCGGGCGTGTGCGTGGTGGATGGGGAGACCGGCACCTACCGTCCAGCGGGACCGGACGACTACCCCCTGATCATGCTCGACCTTGGCGAGCCCTACGAGACCCCGGACGGGCCATGACCCAGATTGCTAAGCGAGAGCCCGAGCCGCTCACGGGCCGCATCATGGCTGCCGGTGACCACTACCGGGGCAGGTTCGCCGCCTACGAAGCGCCGGCCGACGCGATCCCGATCCGCTGCCCCATCCTCGAAGAGGACAACTACTGCCAGTGGGCGCAAGCGTGGGATACGCCAGACGAGTGCCGAGACGCTCAGGTGACACACGCCCGCGATGGGCACAACCACCCGAACCCGGAAGCGGTCGCGCATGATCAGTGGGGCCGCTGGTGAAAGCGCAGGTGGCTAGAATGCGACCTGCGACGATAGAGATAGATCGGTCTTGAATGCGAGAGCGGCCTCCCGCACCACCGGGAGACCGTCCCTGCCACCGCAAACCCTCCGCCACCACCAGCCTCAGGTCTCCCGACCAGCGTAGTCCTCGGGGGAGGCCGACATGTCCAGGTATTGGGTACATTCCGATCCGACCAGCGGCAGCATCGACGAAGGCCAGCGGGAGTGCGCCCGCGCCGAAAGGTGCTCTGACCCTCGCCTCGCCACCGAGAGCGGCAAGACGGTCCGCCGCCCGGCTCTCACCTACCAGCCGTTCTGCCCCGTAGACCGCCAAGCCGTCGCCAAGGCCCTCCACGACCTTCCCGAACTGTGGGTGCGCGTCCACCAGCGCCTCGACAAGTCGTTCGCCACCGCCATGGGCGGCCCCGTCGTCGCCGTCTCCAAGACCGCGCCCGTCCCCATCCACCTCGGTGCCGACGAGCTCCTGCGGCTCGTCCTGGCCGTGCTCGTCTCGTGGGAGGAGCGGGTGAGGGACGTGGCCCGCCTCGCCCCGCTCGACACCCACAAGAGCCGCTACCGCCGCGACGGGGCGGTCCTCACGCAGGCGTGGACGATCCTCGCCGCCCACCTCGACGCCCTGTTGGCGTTGCCGGCCGACATGATGGCCCGCGGCGACACCCTCGAAGAACTCGACGGCGCGGGTGCCGGCCTGGAACTGCTCGACCTGGCGCACCGCTGTCGCCGTCTGCTGACCGATAACCGCCAGCCTGCCCGTCACTTGTCCGGGGTGTACTGCGACTGCGGCTTCCCGGAGCTGTATGAGGCGCTGGACGACGACGGGCAGATGTCGGGGGCGGAGTGCCGCCAGTGCCGCAGCGGCTACGACATGGACGCCTACAGGGCTCTGCTCGCTGACCGGGCCGAGCCGGTCAAGTCGTACCGGCGGCGGACGTTGCAGCCCGCCGTAGGGGACGACTGGACGGCCCGCAGGGCGTGATCGTGGGGGAGACTGGGAGGGTCATGTGCGCCACTGTCCCTCCCGCTCCTGTCCACGTGTACCCGAGAGAGGGAGGCGTGGACGTGGTGCCGCATGTCCTGCCGCTGTGGGTGCCCGAAGAGGCGTACGGGCTCACCGTGGGGGAGTGGCTGGGGATCGATCGCCGCGACGGTGACGACTTCCGGAGTGTCTGAGTGGACAAACCGCTGACCAGCGTGTATCAAATGAGGTGATCGTGGTACTTCCAGCCCTCGAACGCGTCTGCGTCGGGGGCTTTCGCGTGTCCGGGAGGTGTTCCGGCGTGCGGTATGAGCCCATCACGATCGACGAGGCGGCCGAACGCCTTGACCGGCTGCCGCGAACCGTTCGGACGTGGGCATCCCGCTACCGCGCTCGCCATCTGCGGAAGGTCGGGAAGACGTCGTACTACGACTGGCTCGACCTCGCGACCATCGCCCGCCACCTCCATGTCGGCGAGTCTGTGCCGCCGACTCCTGAGGCTCGTGACGCGATGCGCCGGCGAACCGCGGCCTAGACACCGCTAGACATCCCAAGAGCGGCGCACCCCTGTGCCCCCGTGTGGGGGTGCGCCTCGGCTCCGCAGGCGTCCCCTGTCGCCGCGTCGAGCCCCACCCTGGTCCGGCTGGTGGCTGGCGAGGTTGCCAGCCGGACCTCAAAATCGTGCGCGCCTCGCGCTGAAGCTGGGGGGTTGCAGCGTGAGGCGCGCACATTCAACCCCCTGCAACCCCCTTGGAGATCCCGTGTCGATCAGAACTGAGACCCGCTTCTTCGTCGCCTGCGACGGAGTGTGCGGGATGGAGTACCACGTCCAGACTGATGACTCCGCCCTCGCTGCCCGCATTTCCGCTGGGATGGCAGGCTGGCGTCACATCTCAGCGAGGCCCGGCGGCAAGAGCGGCAAGGGCAAGCGCCTTGCGTCCGATCTGTGCCCGGACTGCGCCGAAGCCAAGGGGCAGGGCTGATGGTCAGCGACGACGCCTACGAGGCGCTACGCAGGGACGTGCAGGCCATGTACGCCAGGGTCGGGGAGGCGCTCGCCGCGCTACGCCCCACCTCCCCGGACCCGCGAGACGAGCAGATCGACGCCCAACGCTTGGAGATCGCCCGCTTGCGCGCGATCGTCACCCGCATCATCTACATCCCGCGAGAGCCTCACGCCAGCGAGCAGGAAGGCGAGCTAGGGCGGGCGTACCTGCGTGGCTGGCAGTCGGTGAGGGCTCTCATCGACAAGGCGCTGCTGCCGGAAGAGGAGCAGGGCTGATGGGCGGCGAGACGAGACCGAAGTGGGTCACCGTCCTGCACGGCTTCTGGCTGATCTTCGCTCTCCCGGCGCAGAGCTACGCGGCGAAGTTCTGCAAGTTCTGGATCGTGGCCGGGTGCGTGTTCCTTGTCCTGGAGGCTGCGGCTCCCGGAGTTGGCGAATCGTACCTGTCGCGGGCGTATCTGGCGGACGTCGCCGATGCGGTCGTGGACGTCATGGTCTGGTATCTGGCGCTGTGGTTCGTGCGAGAGCGGGACGAGGCTCGCGCTGAGGTGAAGGCGCTAGACGCCGCCCACCGCTGATCAAGACTTCCGCGTAACGCGGATTGCCCTGCTGCCGGGATGGCAGCAACCGAGCCGCTGACCGCCTGGTCGGCGGCTTTCGCATGTCCCCTGATCTCGCGGTCGGCACCCAGACGGCCACCGCGACCCTAGTCCCGGCCTGGCGCGTTTCCGCGTCTGGGGAGATGGGGGGGACGGGTCAGGCCGGGCTGTCCCATCTCCCCAAGAGAAAGGCTGCTTCGGCATGCCCGAAGACAAGCACGTCCAGTCCCTTCCGGTCGGGAAGCTCGTCAACCACCCGGACAACCCGCGCCTGCAACTCCGCGAAGACGTGATCGAACGTCTCGTGGCAGAGATGAAGGCGAGCGGGTTCGGCCCCGAGCACGCGATCCTCGTCCGGCCGCACAGCGGCGAGTACCAGATCATCAGCGGCCACCACCGCGCCGAGGCGGCGAAGCGGGCAGGGCTCGCCGAGGTGCCCGCGTGGGTCAAGGACATGGACGACGACGAAGCGTTCATGCAGCTTGTGCTGTCCAACGCCCAGGGTGAACTGACGCCGCTGGAGATCGGCATGCACGCGCGGATGGCGAAGCGTTGGAGCAGCGCCGAGCATTCGCTGAAGGCATACGCCGAGCGGGTCGGCATGACGGGTGCCTACCTTGGCCAACTCCGCAACGCCGCCGAAGTCCTCTCCAAGATCGATAACACTAAACTCAAGTTTAGTGTTATCGATCTTGGAGACAAGGCGAAGCACCTCTACGAGATCTCCAAGTCCCCCCGCGAGTGCTGGCCGACGCTCGTTAGCGAACTCGTGGCGAACGGCTGGACTGTCGCGGACACCGCCGACTCGGTGAAGCGTCTCGCCGAGTTCGTCATCCCCGACCAGTGGGCCGAATGGCTCCCGCTCGGGAAGGTCATCGAGCGCTACCTCGCCACCCGCGAGTTCTCCCCGAGGACCGTCGCCCGCCTCGTCGCTGCCGCCGACCAGACGGCGGAGTGGATCGACTCCCACGCGGTCGATCCCGAGCTTCAGCACGCCCGCTTCCGCGAGTGGCTCATCGCCGGATCTGCCGGTCCCGAGCACCGCTCGTGGCAGCCCCGCGCGGTTGCCGAGTACCTGCAGAAGCTCATCGCCTCCCAGTTCGTCGTCGAGGGCTGGCATCACGGCAACTGGCGGGAGCACCTGGACACCCTCGACGACGGATCGGTGGGTCTGCTGCTCACGGATCCGCCGTACGGGCAGGGTTTCCAGTCGGACAGGCGCATAGACCGCAGGCAGCCGCGCAAGCACGACACGATCGCGTCGGACGGCTCCGCCGAAGACGCCGAGGCCGAAGTGCTCGCCGCGCTCGAAGCGTTCGCGCCCAAGCTGGCCGACAACGCACACGTCCTGATCTTCTGCTCATGGTCCGGCGAGCCCGGCATGCGCGAGATCGTCGCCAAGGCGGGCTACACGCTGCGCGGGTCGCTGATCTGGGACAAGCAGACCCGAGGCATGGGCGACCCCGAAACCACGTTCGCCCCGTCCCATGAGCGCATCCTCCATGCGGTCAAGGGCTCCCCGCTCCTGTACCGCAGGGCACCGGACCTGCTCAGTCACGCCCGGTGCGACTCGACCCGGCATCCCACCGAAAAGCCCGTGTCGCTGCTACGGGAACTGATCGAAGCCACCACCGCCGAGGGCCAACTCGTAGCCGACCCGTTCGGAGGGGTCGCCTCCGTCCCCGTCGCAGCGAAAGACTCCGGTCGCCGCTGGTGGGGCAGCGAACTCGAAGAGAAGTACTGGCAGGCAGGCGAGGAACGCCTGTCGTGACCGTCTACGACTTCGCCGAGCGCCTCGCCTTCAGCAAGGCGCTCCGCCAGCAGTCCGACGAGGCCACGCTAAAAGTCCTGTTCCCGCAGAGCGTGAGCGTCGCCAAGACGGACACCGACACTGACCGCATGGGCGTCGATTACGTGGTGACCTTGCGGCGAGGGGCTCGCCTCCTGGTCGATGCGAAGGCTCGCGACTCCGGTTGCTGCCGCTACTGGCGGTCAGGGCCAGAAGTCGCACTCGAAACGTGGTCGGTGAGGCCAGGCGGCAAGTACGCGATGCCCCAGCACAAGGCGAAAGTCGGCTGGACACTGGACGAGTCCAAGGACGTGGACCTGATCCTCTTCACCTTCCACCCGGACGACCACAAGTTCGCCTACGTGCGCCCCCTGCCGCTGCTACGTCAGGCGTTCCACCACAACTACCTCCCGTGGCTGGAGCGCTTCAAGGCGGACGTGCAGGACTCCCGTGAATGGGAAAGCGCCTGCGTGTTCGTCCCGCTCCGCGTTGTCGATCAGGCGATAGCTGACGTGTCGAAGACACAACTCGTCATCCCAGCCTGACCCCCTAGACCTCCGGGCGGCCGGTTTCGTCTGCACGTCGGCCGACCGCCCGGACACCCAACCCCCTCGCCCTAAGGTGCCCTCATGGAGTTCTGCAACCACGACGGCGTGACGATCGAGTCTGACGAGTACGGCCCGCCCCGCGTCGTCGACGCCGCGCCCCTTGCGGCGTTCCCCCGTGACTGGCTGGACTCGCCGGATCCCGAAGTGCTGGTGGTGGACGGCGACAGGATCACCGTGTGCGGCACCACCGTCTACGAGGTCATGGACTGGCACCACCGGTGCTCCACCTATGGCAGCGACGCCGTGTACGCCTACGCGAGGCTCGTGTCCCGCCCGCCACAGGCAGGCGACGCCGAGAAGCTGCTGAATCAAGCGCTGACGCGAGACGAGGAACTGGAACGCCTTCGGGCTCTCGTCGCCCACTACGAGAACACGCGAGGCGAATAGCCGTAGCCTCGCCCACCTCAAGGCCCGCTCTCGCGCGGGCCTTTCGTCATGTCCGGGGGTGAGCGTGAGCGAGCCTTACGACCCGGACAAGCACGGCACCTACGGCGAGTGGCTGCGCTCGAAGAACATCCACACCCGCACCCAGGGCTGGACCCACGCCACCCGAGACCAGGTCCGCGAGTACGTCGGACGCGATGGCCGGCGCGTGAAGGACACCACCGACCAGCTCGGCAACCGGGTGGTGCAGCACGGCATGGACAGCCAGTCCGTCATAGCGAGCCCCCAGACCGTCGCAGCAAAGATCCCGATAAAGGAGGGCTCCCGTGAGCCTCGAACTGGCTGAGGAGCTTGAGGCTCGCGCCGCAGCGCTGCGCGACGAAGAGCGCCTCAAGGACGACCTCAAGGCGGCCAAGCAGGCGTACGCCGACAACCCCACGGACGAGACCAAAACCGCCAAGCAGGCCGCCATGGAGGCGCTCAGGGATTGCCGTTCCCGCGCCCGCACCGAAGGCGTGACGGTCGGCGGCGACGCCTACGTGGACAAGGAGGTCTGACCGTGGCTCTCGCCGGTAGCGGCCTTTTCGTCGCCACGTTCGTCGACATGCTCGACGACACCGCCCTGGACATCGACTGGACCAGCGACACCGACCTGAAGGCGGCGCTGTACACGGACTCGATCACGACCCCGAACCTGACCACGAACGTCGGCTATGGAGCCGCGCCGTTCAACGCCAACGAGGTCAGCGGCACGGGCTACACCGCTGGCGGCGTGGTGCTGACCGGCACAACCCTGACGGGCTCGTCGGGCAACATGGTGTTCGACGCGAGCGACGCCCAGTGGACGTCCTCTACCATCACGGGCGCTGAGGGCGTGCTCATCTACGACGACAGTCAGACGAACAACAACGGCCTGGTCCTGATCGACCTAGGCAGCCCCTACTCCACGTCGAACGGAACCCTGCTAATTTCCTGGTCGGCATCCGGAATAGCCGTGATCGATTTGGTTGCATAGCCGCCTTTGAGGCAATTCGCTTGATAGAATTTCCCCATGAAACTCGTCGATCTCACAGGTCAGCGCTTCGGCCGTCTCACGGTCACCGGCCCGTATGCCAATAGGAGATGGACGTGTCGTTGCGATTGCGGCAACGTCAAAGCGATGCTTCAGTATTCGCTTCGGAATGGACGTGCGAAAAGCTGCGGCTGCCTCAGGAGCGAGAAGACGGCCGAACGTAATCGCATCCACGGCATGACCAGGCGCAATGAGAAGCCCTCCGAGTTCACCATCTGGGTCAGCATGCGCGCCCGCTGCGAGGACCCCAACAGCCAGGGCTATCCCAGGTATGGCGGGCGCGGCATCGCGGTCTGCGAGCGGTGGTCTTCCTCGTTTGCGGCGTTCTATGAGGACATGGGGCCCCGCCCGTCGTCGGACCATCAGTTAGACCGCATCGACAACGACGGGCCGTACAGCCCCGAGAACTGTCGCTGGCTTGACCGGGTGGGGCAGGCGAACAACCGCCGCGACAACGAAGTCCTGACCATCAACGGCGAGACGAAGACGATCGCCGAGTGGGCGCGTGAGACCGGGCTCAAGTACCACACGCTCTTTCAGCGGATCTTCAAGCTGGGGTGGAGTGTGGAGCGCGCGTTGACGCAGCCCACGCGCCCATTGCGTCGCCGCGTGAAGGCGTAGCCCTCAAGCCCTCCGGTTTCTGATCGGAGGGCTTTCGTTTGCCCCCCTGACGTCGCCGCCCTTGTGGCGGCTTTCGCATGTCCGGGGGGCTGGTCGTGGTCGCCGCTTACCGCTCCCACACCACCGCCCAGGTCGGCACCGGCTCGTACACGATCGCCCGCCCCGCCGGGGTGGTGGCGGGCGACGTGCTCGTCTTGTGCGCGGTCACCGACACCGGTAACGCCACCGACGTCACGGTGACAACCGGCGGCTGGACGACGGTCCTCACGCAGAACTCGGCGCAGACGTACACGCGCGGCAGGACGTTCGTCAAGGTCGCCACCGGCAGCGAGCCGTCCACGTACCAGATCGACGACGAGGGCTCGTCGTCGGTGGCGATCCTCATCTGCGTGCAGGGCGGCTCCCTGCCTGGCGTGTACGCGGCGGCGAGCGCCGGAACCGGTAACAACGTCTCCAGCCCGACTCTCACCCCGTCGTCGGCGTCCGGCATCGAGATCCGGTTCGCGGCGGCTGACGGCGACGGCCAGAACCGGACGTTCACCCCGCCGTCCACCTACACCGAGCCTTCGGGCGCGGACCTGCGCAACCAGACGTACACGCACTTGAGCGCCGCCTACAAGGTGCTGTCCTCCAGCGCGGCGACGGGCGCCCAGAACCACCTCGCCAGCGGCGCGATCGTCTCCCGGCTCGGCTTCACGGTGTTCGTGCCGTCCGCTGGCGGCACGGACGCGACCGCCACGCCCAGCGTGGTCTCCGCTACCGCCTCCATCCCCAGCCCCACGGTGCAGGCGGACACCTCGGCCACCGCCACCCCCGCTGTAGTCGCCGCCACTGCCGCGATCCCCGCCCCGGACGTGGACGACGGCACCACCCCGGCAGGTCCGGCCACGATCCGAGACACCACCGCGACAAGCGCGGCAGGGGCCACCGTCGACGCCACCCGACCGGACGGCGTCGAATCGGGCGACGTCCTGATCGCCTTGCACGCCGCCGACGTCGGCACCCTCGAAACGATGACTGGCCCGGACGGCTGGTCTCTGCTGCACGCCGAGACGCAGGGCGACCACGTCCTGCAAGCCACCCTCTGGCAGAAGGTCGCAGGCTCGTCCGAGCCGTCCACGTACCTGTTCGGGCAGTCGTCGTCCGCTGACGGCGTCGTCCTCATCGCCGCCCTCGCCGACGCGGACCCCGACATCGTCTCCGCCGTCTACCGCGAGACCTTGTCCGAGGCCACCACCCCCGGCATCACCCCGGCCACCGGCCAGGACGTCGAACTCCGCTTCCTCGCCGCCATGCCCTCGCTCGGCTCCGGCGTCATGGCGTTCACCCCGCCTTCCGGATACGACGAGAACGAGGACCTCCAGTCCAACGTCTACACCGCCGCCACCCTGGCGTCCAAGACGCTCGACTCCGACGACCCGACCGGCCCGCTGGACTTCGGCGTCTCGACCAGCAACTTGGGCTTCAGCATCGGCTTCACGGTCGCCGTGGCAGGAGCGGGCGGCGGCGGGCCGGTCGACGACACCGCCACCCCGGCTGTGGTCGAGGCGGTCGCGTCGGTCCCTGCGCCCACGGCGAGCGCTGGCGCTACCGCTTCACCCGCCGCGGTATCGGCTACGGCCTCGGTTCCGGCTCCTGCCGTGTCCGCCGGCGCGCGGCCCGCTCCGGCTGCGGTCCAGGCATCCGCGTCTGTCCCGGCCCCCGCACTCTCGGCGGGTTCGGCTGCCTCTCCTGCCGTCGTGCAGGCGTCGGCGTCCATCCCCGCCCCAACACCTCGTACGGGCTCCACTGCGAGCCCTGCGGCGGTGCAGGCGAGCGCCAGCATCCCCGCACCGTCAGCCTCGGCCGGCGCGTCCGCTTCGCCTTCCACGGTGCAGGCGTCCGCGACGGTCCCGAGCGCGTCGGTGTCCGCGTCCTCGACCGCTTCCCTGGGCGTCGTCTCCGCTACGTCGTCGATCCCCGGCCCGGTGGTCACGGCGGTCACGGCCGCGTCCCCGGCGACCGTCCAAGCCGCGGCGTCGACCCCCGGCCCGAGCCCCACCGCGGGCGCTACGCCTACCCCTGACGTCGTTGAGGCTGCTGCCGAGATCCCTGAGCCCACCGCCGCCGCCGGGGCTACAGCGGCTCCTGGCGTGGTCTCGGCGACCACCACCATCCCGGCCCCGGACGTGGCGGCGGGCGCGACGGCGAGCCCTGTTGTGGTCGCCGCGACCGCGGACGTGCCCGCCCCGGACGTCACCACAGGAGCCACAGCCCAGCCATCAACGGTCCAAGCCGCGGCGTCCATCCCTGAGCCCACCGTGGCCACGGGGCAGGTCGCCCAGCCCACCACCGTCACCGCGGCAGCTGAGATCCCGGCGCCCAGCGTCGAGTACGGCCAGACCGCCACACCCGCGGCGGTACAGGCCGCAGCGTCGATCCCGGCCCCCGCGGTCCAGTCGGGCTCGTCCACGACCGCGGCGCCGTCCACCGTCGCAGCGTCCGCCTCCATCCCGGAGCCAGACGTCTCGGCGGGAGCCGCCGCGCAGGCGGCTGTGATCGCCGCAGAAGCGTCCATACCGACTCCTGGCACCTCGGGTGGCTCTACGGCCTCTCCGGGCGTTGTGGAAGCGCTGGCGTCCATCCCCGGCCCGTCTACGGCTACGGGAGCGACCGCCACACCGGCCACCGTGACGGCCACGGCGGACATCCCGGCACCGAGCGTGGAAGCCGGCGGCAACGCCACCGCACAGCCAGCCTCGGTGAGCGCCGCGGCGAACATCCCGGCACCCAGCACGGGAACGGGCTCCACCGCCGCGCCGACCGTCGTCCTGGCCACGGCTGCCATACCGACCCCGACGACGACCGTCCTCGTCGCTGCTACTCCTGCTGCGGTGGAGGCGTACGCGTCCATCCCGGCGGCTCTGGTGTCGACCAGCGCCCGCCCGCCCACCGTCCAGGCGGTCGCGTCCATCCCGACGCCGGCCGTGTCGACGGGAGACCTGCCGCAGGAGATCGACATCACCATCGGCCCGCCGTCGCGGCACTGGACCGCGGCCACGCCCGACAGGGCATGGCAGGCAGCCGAGCCGGCATCCCGAAGATGGTCGGCCACCACGCCGATACGACGCTGAGCGGGGGGTGGTCGTGAGCATCCCCTGCTACCCGTCCGGCACGAAGGAATGGATGTACTCGGGCGTGGTGACCGGCACCTACACGACGTCCACGCCGGTGTACATGGCGGTCATGCCGTACGACATCGAGCCCGAGCGGGACAGCGACGTATGGCACGAGGCCGAGTGGCACACCGCCACCGGCACAGTCCGCGCCATGTACGGCGGCGACACCGGGATCGGCACCCTCGACGAAGGCAAGTACGTCATCTGGGTCAAGCCGGTCACCGCTCAGGAGGAGCCGCTGATCCGTAGCGGCCCCATCAAGATCACGTGAGGGGGTTTGGTTGAGCGACCTGCTCGTGATCGTCCCCTCGCGTGGACGCCCACACAACATCGCCGACTTGTACAACGCATGGCAGGCCACGACCACCGGAGGCACGGCACTGCTCGTGGCCGCCGACGAAGACGACCCGACACTCGGCGACTACCGCCAGGTGTGCGCGTCGCGCGGGATCGAACTCGTAGTGGGGCCGCGGCTGCGCATGTGCCCGACCCTGAACAAGGTGGCCGTCGAGCGCGCCCCGCACCACTTCGCGATCGGGTTTCTCGGCGACGACCACCGGCCCCGCACCCGCGGCTGGGACGTGCGATACGTCGAGGCCTTGCGCGAGCTCGGAACGGGATTCGTCTACGGCAATGACCTGCTGGCCGGCGAGCGCCTGCCCACCCAGGTGGCTGTCACGTCCGACATCGTGATGGCGCTCGGCTGGATGGTGCCGGACGGCATCCTGCACCTGTGGGCCGACAACGTATGGCTGGACCTCGGGCGGGCGATCGGCCGGATCCGCTACCTGCCGCGGGTGGTGGTGGAGCACCAGCACTACCTGAACGGCAAAGCTGTCGAGGACGACCGCTACCGCGAGGTCAACGACGCGGCCGCTGCGGAGGCTGACCGGCTGGCCTACGCCGCCTGGCTGGAACACCGCATGGCGGGCGATGTTGACAAGCTGAAGGCGCTCCTCGGGTGAACGTCATCGCGTTCAGCCTGTTCGGCCCTGACGAGCTGTACCTGGTGGGCGCGGCGGAGAACGTCCGCTTGTGCGCCGGTCTGTATCCGGGATTCGTGTGCCGGTTCTATGTCGGCGACTCCATCCCGTCCCTTGTTGTCGGCGAGCTCTCGCGTATGGGCGCAGAGGTCGTCCCGATGGCGGGGGTGCCGGAGAATTGGTGGTCGACGTTCTGGCGGTTCCACGCTCTACGTGACGGCAACGAGGTGACCCTGTTCCGGGACGCAGACTCCCGCCCGTGTGAGCGTGAGCGCGCCGCCGTCGAGGAGTGGCTGGCCTCCGGCAAGCAGTTCCACGTCATGCGGGACCATCCGGAGCACGGCATGCCGATCCTTGCAGGCATGTGGGGCGCGAAACGGGACGGCGCCGCCGCCGCGGCCCGGCTCCTGCCGGACAGGCACGCCGGCTCGGAGCGGTGGCAGGCCGACCAGCTTTGGCTAGCCCACCAGGTGTATCCGCTGGCGAGAAAGTCGCTGATGGTCCACACCAGCACACAGAGTCCCCAGTTCGAGCCTGACGGGTTCGACGACAAACGCGACTTCCCGACACCGCGCACGCCAGGCCGCTTCGTCGGCCAGGGCTTCAACGGCGATGGCACGCTCCGTATCCCCGCAGACGCTTCAAGGGTGTGATCCGTGAAGGCGCTCGTCACTGGCTCGGCAGGGTTCATCGGCCGCCACCTCACCGCCGCCCTGTCCGACCTCGGCCACGACGTGACCGGCGTCGACATCGTGGACGGGCGGGACGCTCTCAACGTGTTCCGGCACGGTGGCGCCCGATTCGACCTGGTGGCGCACTGCGCCGCGGTCGAGCCTCATCGTTCCGCGATCGACGCCTCACCGCTGACCGTGGGCGCCGGCTGTCTTGAGCTGGACGCCGCCATGTTCCAGTGGGCGCTGCGCACCCGGCCGGGCCGGGTCGTCTACTTCTCGTCGTCAGCCGCCTACCCTGTCGCGCTGCAGCAGCCAGGGCTGGCGGTGAAGCTCGAAGAAGGCCACATCGACCTGGACCGTCCCGAGCAGCCGGACGCCATCTACGGGTGGCTGAAGCTGACCGGCGAGCATCTCGCCAGCAGCTACCGGCGGCAGGGCGGCGTTGTGACGGTGCTGCGCCCGTTCTCCGGCTACGGCGAGGACCAGGGCGAGCGGTTCCCGTTCGGAGCCTTCCAGGCTCGCGCGAAGCGACAGGAGGATCCGTTCACGATCTGGGGCGACGGCACCCAGACGCGCGACTGGATCCACGTGTCCGACATCGTGGGCGCCGTCTTGGCCGCCTGGGAGCACGGCGTAGATGGGCCGGTCAACCTCGGCACTGGCCGGGCAATGTCGATGACCGACCTGGCGAAGCTGTTCACCGCCGAGGCCGGCTACAGCCCGTCCTTCGACTACCAGCCGGACGCCCCCTCGGGTGTCGCCTACCGGGTGTGTGACCCGTCCCGACTGCTCGGCTTCTACGAGCCGCGGGTGAGCGTTGAGGAGGGTGTGAGGCGCGCGTGCCGGTCCCGCTGATCCTGCTCGGCAACGGGCGCAAGGACTGCATCACGCAGGCTGTCGCCTCGATCGGCACAAACCTGCTCGGTGTCGGGCCGGTGCTGATCGTGGACGACTCCGGCGATCCCGCCTACCGGGCGTGGCTGCAAGCTGAGTTCCGGGTCGAGGTCGTCCCAGTCGCCGAAGAACGGGCCGGGTACTGGCGGGCGATGCGCGCCGTGTGGCAGGCCGCCGCAGACTGCCACCAGCTGGTGTTCTGGGAAGAAGACTTCATCCTCAACCAGCGCCTGGACGTGGCCGACCTCGCCGAGGCGCTGGACGGGCATCCGTACCTGACGCAGATCGCCCTGGTGCGGCAGCCATGGTTCGGCAACGAGCACCACCACGGCGGCGTGATCGAGGCACTCGAAGCGCAGCGCAACCACTTCCAGCAGCGCACTGACGGCACCCACTCGTGGATCGAGCACCGGGCCTGCTTCACTGGCAACCCGTCTCTCCTCCCCGCTTCGACGCTGCGCCGGCCGTGGCCTGAGGGCGACTGGTCGGAGTCAAGGTTCGGCCGCGAGATGTTCCGGGACCCGAAGGCGCGCGGTGCGTACTGGGGCCGTCGCGGTGACTCGCCCCTGGTGACGCACATCGGGCACGAGAGGGCGGGCCATGACTACTGACGTGCGGGCGCTGGTGGCGATCCCGTGGAGGCATCAGCCGTCCCGGATGGTCGCGCACGAGGCGACGGTGGCCCGCTACCGGGAGCTGCTGCCGGGCGTCGAGATCGTGGAGGTTGACACCGGGCACGAGCCGTTCTGCCTGGCGGGCTGCCGCAACCGTGGCGTCCGGCTGGCGGAGGAACGCGGCGCGGACGTGGTGGTGCTGGGGGACGCGGACACGCTGCCTGAGCGGGAGCCGCTGCTGGCGGCGATCGAAGGCGCGGCGACGAGCGGCCTGGTGCATCTGCCGTACACCGCCTACCACTCGCTACGCGCGGACGGCACCGCCCAGTACCGGCGCGGGGTGCCACTTGACCGTTGCAACCACCTGGTGGTGCCCGCAGCCACCTCGGGCGTGTACGTGACCTCGCCGGAGACATGGTGGGCGTGCGGCGGGCAAGACGAACGTTTCCTCGGCTGGGCTCCGGAGGACGTGGCGTGGCTGATCTGCCACCGCACACTCCTCGGCTCCGAGCCGGTACGGCATGAGGGGCGCGTGTACGCCCTTCACCACCAGTCAGCAACGAAGACAGGGCCGGCGTACGAGCAGGCCGTCGCTCTCTATCAGCGGTATATGGACGCCGCAGGGGACGAGACGGCCATGAGAGCGCTCATCTCGGAGCGCGCTGCGACGCTGGGCGTCGACTGATGGCGTACTCGCAATGGAGAGGCCACGACCGAGGTTCGCGCCTTCCCTCGGACTGGCAGGAGCGGCGCATTGCGGTGTTCGCCCGCGACGGCCGCATCTGCCACGTGTGCAAGAGGGACGGCGCTGACGCCGTGGATCACCTGACAGCAGGCGACGATCATGAGCTGGCGAACCTGGCACCCATTCATCAGGACGTGCCGCCGTACTGCCACCGGTTCAAGTCGTCGTCCGAGGGCGGCAGAGCGAAGGCGGACAAGCAAGGACGGATGCGGCGCCCGCCTGAGAAGCATCCAGGGTTGCGCTAGCTCTCGCGCTTGGACGTCGCCTCCTGGCGGATGGACAGGCCGAGGAAGGTGAGGGCGGTGAGGGTCAGGACGCTCCCGGTGACTGCCCGGTTCCAGGTGACCACCGCGACGACGTTCTGCCACATCGCCTCAACGCGCTCCTGAGTTGCGAGGATGTCCAGCTCGCCGAGCCATGCCGCCGCGATGAGGTTGAGGACGATGCCGATGAGCAGGCCGATGGCGATGTTCTTCATGACTTCTCCTGGCTGTTGTGGTTGAGGGCTTGTTCGGCTATGTGGCGGGGCACGATGGCGGCGATTCGTCGGCCGTTGTAGGTGAGGAACGTGATCTGGCCTGTGTCGCGTGCGTCGTTGGCGAGGTGGCCCAG